>NZ_CAUBSM010000005.1:0-138508 GCF_958438645.1 uncultured Megamonas sp. | reverse complement strand
ATGTTGCACCAATTGCTGTTACTGGGCTAAGATTATATTTCAATCTAGCAGATGAATATTCTGTTCCAAGATATGCTCCATATTCTCCACCTGATTTATTTTCGAATTTAGTTCCAGCTAATGTTCTGCTATCTTTTAATCTACCATAAGTCAAAGCCCCAGATAAATCGCCAGCTTCAAATGTATATTCTGCACCGGAAATTTCAGTATCGATAATTCTTCCGTATGAAGAAAATTCTCCATAACGACCTATTTTTAACATGCTATCGCCGAAATTACCTTCTGCATATATTTTATTTACTTGAATATCTTTATCTCCATATGCAGTGATGCTATCGGATTTCATATTATATTCTGTTTCAATCTGGCTTACACCTGTCCAATTATCATTTACTTTTCCTTTAATCCAGTATTCAATATGAGCATGGCTTGCACTATCTTTATCCCAATCAGCTTTTGGATTAGTAGCATTGATATCGCCATCATCATAACGTAGACGAGCTGTACCTGTGAATTTTAAATTATCACTTTTTTCTTCGAGTTCTGCTACTCTTACACCTAAGTTATCTAGCTCTTCTGCAAATTCTGCAGCTAACTTATCTACAATAGCTTTATCCGCTTTTTGTAAATCTTCTTTTGCCATAGCACGAGCTACAATCTGAGCCATTTCATAACGTGTCATTGTTTTATTGCCCTGGTATGTTCCATCTGGGAAACCGTCAATTACGCCATCAGCGGCAAGTGTTGCTACTGCATCATAAGCCCAGCTATCTTGAGGAACATCACTAAATGGATTACTAGCAGCTCCTGCTACTCCCGTACTCATTAAAACCAAAGCAGATGTTGTGATAGTTAATGTAGATTTGTTAAACATAATATATTCTCTCCTCAATTTATTTAAAATAAATTTTTGCTCAAAATCAAATCAATAAAAATTATTTAGTTCTATTTACTTGAACTTCTTCAATATATTTTATAATCGCTTCAGCAACATCATCTAATGAAAACTTACTTACATTTACAACTAAATTATAATTTGTAGGATCTCCCCATTCTTTACCTGTATAATAATTGTAATATCTTCCTCTTTTTTTATCTTCAATATTTAATTCTTTTAGAGTTTTACCGCCATAGACATTTTTTCCTCTTTCTATTCTAAACTCATCATCAGCAGTAACAAATATAGAAAAATGATTTGGCAAATCATCAAGTACAAAATCAGCACATCTTCCTAAGATAATACAACTACCACTATTAGCCAATCTTCTAATAGCTTTTGCTTCAGACAAAAATATACCTCTACTTGCTTCACCTAAATTAATACCAAATGAACGAAATGGAAAAAATGCCATAGTTAATGGATTAACAGTATTTTCTAATTCTAATAAATCATTTTCATTTAAATCATCAGTTTCCAATTTAGCTGCTGCAATATGCACGATTTTTCTATCATACAATTTAATATTTAATTTTTCAGCTAATATTTGTGCTAATTCACGACCACCACAGCCGTATTTACGGCTAATGCTGATAACAATATTCTTATCCAATCCAATTCACCTATCCTTCATTTTGAATATATTCTTTTAATTCACTTTGTTTTTCTTTTGGTATTCTTTTATCTGAAATCAATACAAATGCACCGAATACAGTAAATACACCTACAACAGCACCTAAGAATAGATATGCCACTTTGAATCCAACAGTATCATAAAGATTTCCTACAATTGGGGATAAAATAGCTGAGCCTAATTGGTTTGATAATTGATAACCTACTAAATACAATACAGAAGACAATCTTGTATCAAAGTTCTTAGCCAAATATTTAAATACAGATACTAATAAGATAGATAATTCAATAGCATGTAATAATTTAATTATAGAAATACTAATTGGGTCATTTGCAAGTCCAGAACCAATCATTCTAAAAGTCATGATAGAACCAGCTAAAATCAAGCCATGTTTTGGACCAATTTTATTAACAATAAAAGGTGCTATACACATGCCGCCAGCTTCAAGGAATATCTGTAAGGAATTTAAATAGCCAAAAGTTTCATTACCTTGTTCAACAGTTGGGAATAAAGAAGCATAATAAATAGCAAATTGTTGGTCAAATACGCCATATACACAAGCAGAACCTAAAATGAAAATCATAAAGAGCCATACATCTTTGATACTGAATAAATGTTTTACATTTGCTAAATTAATTGGTTCAGATTTTATGAAATCAGCCTTACTTTCATCAATACGTACCGTTAACAATATTAAAAGTAAAACAATTGCTCCACAAGAAGCCATCCAGAAAATTAGATCAGGATCATAGTTAAATGCACGACCTGCACAAAATACACCAACAGCAGCACCAAGAGAACCCCACGCACGAGCACGACCAAATTCAAAATTATAGATACGACCGCATTTTTCAATAAAAGATTCAATAACTGCAACACCTGCATAATAAGCAAGACTTAATACAAAAGAGCCAATAACTGCACCAACATAAAAGTTATTTTTTAACAATGGTTCATAGACAAATACAAAGAATGGACCTGTTAAAGCAACTAAAATAACAATGAAAAATAGTAAATATCTTTTCATCCCTATTTTATCTGAAAGATATCCATAAAAAGGCTGTAATACCATACTAAAGATAGCGTTACCTGCATAAATTGTACCTATTTGCATACCAGTCAATTGAATTTTTTGACCAAACCATATTGGTAAAAATGCAAAAAATACTAACCATGAGAAAAAATATACGAAGAAGAATGCACTTAATTTCCAATAAATTAAATTTTTCATTATAAACGCTCCTTAAATTTCATAAAAATCTATATTTGTTTTTATATTTCCATTTGGTATAAATACGATTCCTTTTGCTTCCTTAGATGGATAAATTCTGGAACTTAAAACTCGTTTACCGCCATTAATAAAGATTTCCAATGATGAACGATCACTGAAAATTTGTAAATTCATCTTTTCTCTAACCGGTTCGATGGAAACTTCACGTTCACCTTTAACTCCAGAACCAGATTTATCACGATTTAATTTAAATATTTTAGTATCTTTATCATATGAAATTACCGTCTCTTCTGTATTTGAAACTCGTAATTTTAATATAAATCCTTGAGCCTTTTCTAAATCAAAATCTATATCTAATTGATAACAATCGCCATTTACACCATCAAAGGAAGTAGCTTCTTTTATTATTTGCTCATGATGAACTTTTGATTTATGCAATTTACTTAATTCATCAGCAGGTTTACTATAAATCATGTTATTTTCTACTTTTAATACACGTGGTATACTCATCATACCAGCCCAATGATTTTCTTGTTCTGGCATATTACTTTCCCACATATCGAGCCAAGCAATCATTAAACAACGATTGTTTTTTTCATCTTGCATTATCTGTGGAGCATAAAAATCAAAACCATAATCTAAAATATCAAATTTACCTTCACGGGCAAAAACACCTGTTTGATAATCCATTTTTCCTAAGAAAAATCCAGATTGATGCACATTTAAAAATTTATTACCTTCTGGTTTTACGCCTTGTGGTGAGAAAATCAAAGCTTCATAATCATCAATTTGGGCAAAATTAGGACATTCCCACATAAATCCTACATTTTCTCCATCATTAGAAGCTGCCATAATATTTAAAAATTCCCAATTATATAAATCTTTAGACTTATATACTACAACTTGACCTGTTTCTTCTTTTGTCTGTGCACCTACTACAGTATAAAAATAATCTTCATGTTTCCATACTTTAGGATCACGGAAATGTTCTGTTCTTATATTTAAATTTTTAGGTAAAGCTTTAATTACAGGATTATTTTCTACTTTTTCAAAATGATTTCCATCATTACTAACAGCTAAACACTGTGTTTCAATTCTATCATTGCCACCGTTACTATTATCTAAGTCTACATGACCTGTATATAATAAATATAATTTACCATCATTTTCAATTGCACTACCAGAGAAACAACCATCCTTATCATATTCATCAGTAGGTGCAAGAGCAATTGGTCTATGTTCCCAATTTACTAGATCTTTACTAGCTACATGTCCCCAATGCATAGGCCCCCATTGACTAGAATATGGATGATACTGATAAAACAAATGATATTCACCTTTATAAAAACAAAATCCATTTGGATCATTTATCCAATTAGCTGGTGCAGCAATATGATATTGTGGTCTCCAATAATCATTCTGTGCAATCGTCTCCATTTTTTGTTGAAATTTTTCAGCTTTTAATAGTGCTTCATTGTGTTTCAAATTTTTCACTCCTATTATAATAAATTTATAAAACCGGTTCGACTTTCGATTAAAAATATTTGGAAATATAAAATCTACTTTATATCAAACGCGTTTTATATTTCCTGAAATAATAATATCACTATCTTTTTAAAAAATCAACATTTTTTTAAAACAACAAAAAAGAATTTATTTTCTGATATTTATATTGATAAAAGGACTTATTCCTTTTATCTTAGCAAGTATCACCATATCGTATAGATATTGGCACAATTACCTCTTTTTCTATATTTTCGTTTTTTATCAAAGAAACTATCATTTGTGCAGTTTTTTGAGCTAATATATTTATAGGTTGAACAATAGCAGTTATATTATAAAAACTACTTTCTGTTATAAAAGTTCCATCATATGCTATAAATTTTATATCTTTTGGTATGTCTAATTTTCGCTTACGTGCTTCACCTAAGCATGCACAAACCACCATATCAGCACCATATACACCATCAATATGGGGATATTTTTCAAATACATCGACAGCAACTCTCTTAAAATAGTTCATGTCAAATTTATTCCATTCCATTTCATAATTTATCACTTCAATTCCATTTCTAGATAATTCATCTTTAAATGCACTATGATGTAAATATGCTGACATTGAACTATTTTTTATACCTGTTATTTGTAGAGGATACTTACAACCAGCCTTTAACATTGCTTGAGCTGCTAATCTTCCACCTTTCTCATGATCTGAACGAATAATCGGTATTTTATTATTAATAATTCTATCAAAAGCCACAATAGGTTTATTGACATTATCATATAATTCAACTTCTAAAGAATGACAACCCATAATAATACCATCTATCATTTGTCTTCTTAACATGTCTACAATTTCATGTTCCGCATTCTCTCTTTCAATCGTTGAACAAACCATTATTTTATAATTATATTTATAAAGTGCTATCTCTAATGCACCAATAAAAGCCCCAAAAAAAGGATGTGCTACATCAGGTACAATAATACCAATTATATTTGTACTATTACGATATAAATTTCTTGCTAATTCATTAGGTACATAATTTAATTTTTTTATTGCATCTAATACTTTTTTTCTCGAAGCATCTGACACATATCCTTTATTGTTCAATACCAACGATACTGTACTTGGAGCTACCTGTGCTAATTTAGCCACATCTCTAATACTAGCCATACCCTAACCACCTTATAATACAAATAGATAAAATAAATTATAACATAAATTAAATAAGACAAAAAATCAAATTTTTTCGCAAAAACTATTGATTTTTTCTGTAAAATTGTTTATTATATGAATTGTGAGTTAGCACTCACTAATAAAGAGTGCTAACAATATAAAATTAGTTATAAAATCTATTTACGCATAGGAGGAATATACAATGATTAAGCCATTAGGCGACAGAGTTGTTATTAAAGTTTCTGAAGGCGATATTAAAACTGCAAGTGGTATCGTTTTACCAGATACAGCAAAAGAAAAACCACAAGAAGGTACTGTTGTTGCAGTTAGCGAAGGTAAATATGTAGAAGGTAAAAAAGTTGCTCTTGATGTAAAAGTAGGCGACAAAGTAATCTTCTCTAAATATGCTGGTACTGATGTAAAATTCGATGGTACTGATTATTTAATCGTTAGAGATAGCGATATCTTAGCTGTTGTTGAATAATTAACAGAAACTAATTAATTACAATTTTAATGTATAATCCTAGGAGGTTCTTTATAAATGGCTAAACAAGTATTATTTGGCGAAGAAGCTCGTCAAGCTCTTGGTAGAGGCGTTGATGCACTCGCTAACGCTGTTAAAGTTACACTTGGCCCAAAAGGCAGAAATGTTGTTTTAGATAAAAAATTTGGTGCTCCAACTATTACAAACGATGGTGTTACTATCGCTCGTGATATTGAACTTGAAGATCCATTCGAAAATATGGGTGCTCAGCTTGTAAAAGAAGTTGCTACAAAAACTAACGATATCGCTGGTGACGGTACAACTACTGCTACATTGCTTGCTCAAGCTATGATCCGTGAAGGTATGAGAAACGTAGCTGCTGGTGCAAACCCAATGGTTCTCAAAAAAGGTATTGAAAAAGCTGTTGCTGCATTAGTTGAAGAAATTAAAGCAAAAGCTCAAAAAGTTGAAGGCAAAGAAGCTATCGCTCAGGTTGCTTCCGTATCTTCCGCTGATGAAGAAACTGGTGCATTAATCGCTGACGCTATGGAAAAAGTTGGTAAAGACGGTGTTATCACTGTTGAAGAATCCAAAGGTATGCAGACTAACCTTTCCGTTGTAGAAGGTATGCAATTCGACCGTGGATACATTTCTCCATACATGGTTACTGATACAGATAAAATGGAAGCTGTTATGGATGATCCATATATTCTTATCACTGACCGCAAAATCTCTGCAATCGCAGACATTCTTCCAATCCTTGAAAAAGTTGTAAAACAAGGTAAAGAACTCGTTATCATCGCTGAAGATATCGATGGTGAAGCTCTTGCTACTATCGTAGTTAACAAACTTCGTGGTACATTCAAAGCTCTTGCTGTTAAAGCTCCTGGCTTTGGTGATCGTCGTAAAGCTATGCTTGAAGATATCGCTATCTTAACTGGTGGTAATGTAATCAGTGAAGAACTTGGACGTAAACTTGATAGCGTAGAAATCGAAGATCTCGGTCGTGCTCGTCAAGTACGTGCTTCTAAAGAAGAAACTACTATCGTTGATGGGTTCGGTGATAAAGCTGAAATCGCTGCTCGTGCAGAATTCATCAAAAAACAAATTGCTGAAACTTCTTCCGATTTCGATAAAGAAAAATTACAAGAACGTCTTGCTAAATTATCTGGTGGCGTAGCTGTAATTGAAATTGGTGCTGCTACAGAAGTTGAAATGAAAGATAAAAAACTCCGTATCGAAGATGCTTTAAATGCTACTCGTGCTGCTGTTGAAGAAGGTATCGTTGCTGGTGGTGGTACTACTTTCATCGATATTCAACCTGCTCTTGAAAACATTGAAGCTGAAGGCGATGTAAAAACTGGTGTTGAAATCGTAAAACGTGCTATTGAAGAACCAGTTCGTCAGATTGCAAACAATGCTGGTCTTGAAGGTTCTGTAGTTGTTGAACATGTAAAAGCTGCTGGTGTAGGCGTTGGTTACAATGCTTTAGTTGGTGAATACATGGATATGATTGCTGCTGGTATCGTTGACCCTGCAAAAGTTACTCGTAGTGCATTACAAAATGCTGCAAGTATCGCTGCTATGGTTCTCACAACTGAAACAATAGTTGCTGATAAACCTGAAAAAGCTGATCCTGCTGCTATGGCTGGTGCTGGCATGGGCGGCGGAATGCCTGGTATGATGTAATTTAACATCTCATATCAAACAGAATTAAATAAAAAAATTAAGCCTAGTGAAAATTCACTAGGCTTTTTCTTTTGCACTATTATTTTTTGATTTTATTTTTTATAATAAAATCGATAATAAAAAAATTAAATTTCGAGGTGAAGTTCCTATGATACTTATCTCTATGTTATTGCTAGGTGCATTAATTGGTTTTGTCGGTGCTGGTGGAGCAGGTGTTACTATTACATTACTTACAGTCGGATTTAATATTCCTATCCATATAGCACTAGGTGTTGCTTTATCTTCTATGGTTTTTACAATGTTATCTGGTGTTATAAGTCATCTACGAGAAAATGAAGTTGAACTAAAAACAGGTCTAATCATTGGTCTAGGTGGCATAGTTGGTGCTTTTATCGGTGCTAAATTTTCCACAATCATACCAGAAAATATTTTAAGTATTTTTACTGCTTTAATGATTATTCTATCAGCTCTAATTTTATATATAAAAGTATATCATAATGATTTATTAAATAAATATTTAAAAGTTCCAACTACATCATTAACTGGCAAAAAATTTTATATCTATGGTATATTAGTCGGCTGTATCAATGGCTTTTTATCTGGTGCTTTTGGCATAGGAGCTGCTGCTTTTATTCAAATTAGTTTATTAATTATATTCGGTGTACCACTTTTAAAATCCATAGGAACATGTATGTTGATTATTCTTCCTATTTCCGCTTCTGGTGGTCTAGGCTATCTCACTTCTGGAAATTTAGATTTCACTATTTTTCTACAAACCGTAGCAGGTTTAATGATAGGTGCTTTTATTGGCTCGAAATTTACACATCTAGCACCAAAACCAATCTTAAAATTTGCCATTGTCGCTATGCCAACAATTGGGGGCTTAATTCTTTTATTATTCCACTAAACTACAAATTATTATTTCTTCAAAGTAAAAATCATTGACTTAGAGTTTACTTCAAATGCTATTATATTTTTAAGTATAAAACTCAATAAGGATGTGATAATATGACCATTAAAGAAGTAAGTCAAAAATACGATCTCAGCCCCGATACTATTCGTTATTATGAACGTATTGGTTTAATTCCACCTGTGCCACGCAAACCAAATGGTATTCGTGATTTTGACCAAGAATCATGTAATTGGATTGAATTTATAAAATGTATGCGTTCTGCTGGCGTTCAAATCGAAGCATTGATTGATTATGTTCACCTCTTTTATCAAGAAAACACAGCAGAAGCTCGCAAAGATATCTTAATTGAACAACGCGATCGCCTACAAAAACAAATTGATGCTATGAATATAGTAATTGAACGTTTAAATAAAAAAGTAGACCGCTATGAAGAAATCATTATTCCTGCTGAAAAAAAATTATTAAACAAATAAATTAAAATTAAATTATAAAAAAATAAAAACATTGCTATTTCTTATCGTTTTAAGTTATAATTAACTATACATTAATTTTGTAAACAAAAGAAAGAGATGATTTATGGACCCCGATAGGAAACAACAAACTAATTTAAATGATGAAGATGATAACTTTATAACAGAATATAAACAAGAAGTTATCCACAAGCCATGGTCAAAAACTTTAAAATTATTAGTAGCAATTACAACCTTGATTTTAGCCGTTGTCGGCACATTGGCTTCTTTCAAAGCTGCAAGTCTAGGCAACCAAGTAGTAACAAGTCAAAATGAAGCTTTTAACCACTGGTCAAACTACCAAGCAAAAACGATTAAGAAAACAACTTTAGAAACTGAACTTTATACTATTGAAATTGAACTTGCTAAACTCAAAGATACAGATAATGCTTTAAAAACTGAACTTTTAGCTAAAAAAGCTATCTATGAACAAGAAATTGCTCAATATAAGCAAGAAGAAATCACTTTAACAGCTAAAGCTCAGGAAGCAGAACAACGTCATTTATTGACAAAAGAGATATCTACTAACTTTGGTAATGCTTTAATCTTTTTGCAGATAGGTATTTTATTATCTTCATTGACTACACTTAGTAAAATAAAATATTATTGGTATATAGGTTCTATTTCCGGTATCATTGGATTTAGTATCTTTATCACTTCATATTATAGAAATTTAACTATGTAATTAAAAACCTCTTAGTATTATTATGCTAAGAGGTTTTATTTATGTTAAACTACAAATATACATAAATTTATCAGGAGTCTATCATGTCTATTACTTTTAATCAAAAACAACATCAAGTAATCAATGAATTAAATCAAAATATACTCTTAAGTGCAGGAGCTGGCACAGGCAAGACAAATGTACTTTCTTATCGTGTAGCTAATATTTTAAATAAAAATCGTGCCAATGCTGATGAAATTCTCTGCTTAACTTTCACTAACAAAGCTTGTCGAGAATTAAAAAATCGCATCACTTCGCAATTAGATTTTGAAACAGCAAATAAAATCACCATTCGCACCATTCATGGCTTTGCTTATCAAGTGATTACCACTACCGCCAAAAAAGCACAAACAATATTTAAAGAATTCGTCATCTTTGATGATGAAGACCAAAAGACGCTAATCAGACAAACTATCGCCAATTTTCCCAAAGCTAGAGCCTTAGATATTCAATATATCGTAAATTGCATTGAGCAATTAAAGCAAGAACGAGCTTTAAAGCATATCTATACTGAAGATATCGAAGCTGATTATACTACTATTTATCATCAGCATTTGAAATTCAACAAAACATTCAATCAACAACAAAGCGATAATTTAACGAAATTTTTTCAATTTGATGGTTTAAATATAATCATCAACTATGAATTAGCTTTACAACAAATGCATGGTTTAGATTACAAAGATTTAATCGCTAATGCTTATCGTTTATTTCAAGACGAAAATATATGCTCATCATGGCGAAAACGCTACAAATATATCATGATTGATGAAATGCAAGACACTAGTTCTTTTGAATATACTATGCTCGAAAATCTCTTTCCTGCTAATAATATCATGCTCTGTGGCGATGAATTTCAAACTATTTATGAATGGCGTGGCTCTAATCCTCAAAAAATCTTAACTGCCTTCACTAAAAAATATAACCCTTTAATCATTAATTTCAATGAAAATTATCGCTCTACTAGATTACTTTTAGAAATGGCTTATAATACTTTAATAAATCTTTTTTGCAAAGAAACTATCCTTCATTCCTATGCTAAAAATCTACTTTCAAAAAGCAGTGAACTCGGTCATAAAATAGAATTAAAACAAGCAAACTCTCTAGCTAACGAAGCCCAATGGATTTTTCAAAATATCGTAAATTTATTACCTTTAGTAAAAACACCTACGCAAATAGCTATTTTAGTTCGCCAAAACAATTATCTACAAAACTTAACATTACATCTAAACTATCTAGCCAATATCTATAATCAAAAAAATCAAGAAGAACCTATCCATTTCATTCAAATAGATAATATCCGCTTTTTCAAACGTCAAGAAATAAAAGATGTTCTATCCATTATGAAATATCTCATCAATCCTAATGATTATCTTAGCCTACAACGAATATTAATAAATTTAATCCCTAATATTGGTATTCGTACTATCAAGCAAATATCTTCTGCTGAATATCTTCAAAATGGATTGCGTCTATCTGATTTTATCAATGCAAATTTCCAAAATCCAAACTATGAACCTTTTTCTGACTTAATTTCAGTTTACCTATCCAAAGACATCATAGTTTTTGATATTGAAGGTACAGGTACAGATATTTTTGCAGACAATATTATTCAATTATCCGCCATCAAAATTCGCAAAGGGAAAAAAATAGCTGAATTCAATCGTTATCTAAAATCAGATAAACCTGTTGGCGACTCTGAAAAAGTACATCATATTTCTGATAAATATTTACAAACTCATGGCGAAAATCCTAAACTTGTTCTTCAAGAATTTTGTCAATTTATTCAAGATGCCATCATCACAGGTCATAATATTCGCGGTTATGATATGGATATTCTCAATCAAAATCTATTAAAACATAACTTAAAACCTGTAAATTTCTCTAATATAAATTTTGATACCTTAGATTTAGTTCGTCGTTTTTATCCTAACCTACCTAATCATAAACTTGAATTTCTGAGTAATCATTTTCAATTTGAAACAAAATCAAACCATAATTCTCTAGATGATGTTTTTGCCACATGGGAATTATTGCACAAGTTACTCGAAGATAAAATCATTCCTACAGCTAAAAAACGCAGTGAATTAATCAATAAACAAAAAAATAAATTCATTCATGTAGCTCAAATTTTCCAAAAACTGCATAATATTTTAAATGACAATCTACTTTTAGAAAATCTAATTGCTCAAATCGTTGAAGAATTTAATTTAGTAAATATCTATAAAGCTACAACAACTAAAGATGGAGCTATTCGCCTAGAAAATATTCGCAATTTATTTAGATTAGCCAAAGCAGAACTTAACTCACAGCGAGGAACAAATGGTATCAAAGAATTATTACAATATGCTAGTTTATCTAATACAGATTTAGATGCTCTTACCTCTTCTCACCCTAAAATTCCTATTATAACTATTCATCAGGCAAAAGGCTTAGAATTTGATTATGAATTTTTAGCTGGCATGAATGATGACATTTTTCCCTCATATTTCAGCACACGCAGTGGCTCTATTACTGAAGAAGAAAAACGTCTTTTCTATGTGGCCATCACTCGTGCAAAAAAAGCTTTATTTCTTTCTAGCTCAGGTAAATTAAGCCGTCTAATAAATTATATTCCTGAACAATTTATTACTAAAAAATAAGGCATAATTTTCATGCCTTATTTTTCTTCATCAAAATCGTATAAATTTTAAAATAATTTCGTATACTTTTAGTAATATAAGTGTTAAAATAAATGTAAATTAATTTATCTGCATTTTAAAATAAATTATATATATATTATATTGGAGGTATTCTCTTATGAAAATACTTATTATCGGTGGTGTCGCAGCAGGTACAAAAGTTGCTGCAAAATTAAAAAGAGAAAATCGTGATTTGGATATCACAATCATTGCTAAAGATGGTGATATCTCTTATGCTGGCTGTGGTTTACCATATTATATTGGAGGCTTTATCGAAGATCGCTCTAGTCTAATTGTTAATACTCCCCAAAAATATGCTGCAATGACAGGCGTAAACGTTTTTACTAATGTAGAAGCTACTGCTGTAGATAATGACAATCACATTGTCACAGCTAAAAATTTAATCACTAATGAAGAAACTACTTATATTTACGATAAATTAATCATAGCTACTGGTGCTTCACCAATCACTCCACCTATTGAAGGCATAAAAAAACAAGGTGTATTTTCTTTACGCCTTCCTAATGATGCTGTAAATATAAGAGATTATGTTACTAACAATCAAGTAAAAAAAGCTGTTATTGTTGGTGGTGGCTTTATCGGTCTTGAAGTTGCTGAAAACCTTTTAGCTCAAAAAGTCGATGTAACAGTTATTGATTTTGCTCCCCAAATCATGCCTAACGTCATTGATCCCGAAATTGCTAATTATGTACAAAAACATTTACAAAAACATGGTATTCGCGTATTAACTGGCGTTGCTGCTCAAGAAGTTTTAGGTGATGATAAAGTTTCTGCACTCAAAACCTCTGCTGGTGAATTAAGTGCAGATTTAGTAATCTTATCTGTTGGTATCAGACCAAATACTGCCTTTTTAAATGATACAGGTATGGAAATGTTTAAAGGAACTATTCTTGTAAATGAACAATTACAGACAAACCTACCTGATGTCTACGCTATTGGCGATTGTGCTATGGTTTCCAACAGAATGACACATTCTGCTCAATGGTCTCCAATGGGTTCTAGTGCCAACTTAGAAGGCAGACTCTTAGCTCAAATTTTAAATAATACACCTAAAAATTATCCTGGTGTATTAGGTACAGGCATTGTAAAACTTCCAGAATTAAATTGTGCTAGAACAGGTCTTAGTGAAAAAGTTGCTCGTGATTCTGGTTACGATGTAGAAACTGTAATGGCTGTCGTTGATGATAAAGCCCATTACTATCCAGATGCAAGCTCTTTCATCACCAAATTAATCGTAGATAAATCCACACATAAAATCTTAGGTTTCCAAGCACTTGGAAGCGGTGCTGTAGATAAAATGGTAGATATTGCCGTAACAGCAATCTCTTTAGATGCCACTATTGAACAATGTGAATGTATGGATTTTTGCTATGCACCTCCATTCTCCACAGCTATTCATCCATTTGTACAAACAGTTCATATTATGCAAAATAAATTAAGCCATAAATTAATCAGCATCACTCCTGCTGAATATCTAGCTGGTAAAGCAAAGGATTATCGTGTAATTGATGCAGGTTTAGTTCCTAGTATTCGCGGTGCTAAATATGTAGATTTGGCAAAAGTAAACGCACCTATAGAAGGTATTGATAAAGATGAAAAACTTCTTTTAGTATGTGCTAAAGGTAAACGTGCATATTTCTTACAAAATCGTTTAAGACATTTAGGATATACAAATACACTTTCTCTCGAAGGTGGTCTTTTCTTCAATGACGTAAAAGTAAAAACTACATCTAAATTAACACCTGAAGAAATAAAAGCTGTAAAAGCTCTAGGTTTTCTTCAAGACAAAAATACAGCAGATAAATTCAATGGTCGTGTAATCACTAGAAACGGCAAAATTACAGCTCAAGAAAGTAAAGTCATCGCTGAAGCAGCAGAAAAATTTGGCAGTGGCGAAATAACAATGACCTCTCGATTAACTGTGGAAATTCAAGGCGTTCCATATGATAATATTGAACCTTTACGCGAATATCTAATGCAAAATGCAGGACTTGAAACAGGTGGTACAGGCTCGAAAGTTCGTCCAGTGGTTTCTTGTAAAGGTACTACTTGTCAATATGGCTTAATTGATACATTTGCTTTATCTGAAGAAATTCATCAACGTTTCTATAAAGGATATAGAGATGTAAAACTTCCTCATAAATTCAAAATCGCAGTTGGGGGCTGTCCTAATAACTGTGTAAAACCAAATCTAAATGATATCGGTATCATCGGTCAACGCGTTCCTCAAATTGATTATGCAAAATGTCGTGGTTGCAAAATCTGTCAGCCAATGAATAGATGCCCAATGAAAACTTTAAATGTCGTAGACAAAAAAATAACTATTGATGAAAAACATTGCAATCACTGCGGTCTTTGCGTAAATAAATGCCCATTCCATTGCTTTGATAATTATACAGATGGTTATCGCGTTTATATCGGCGGTCGTTGGGGTAAACATGTCAAAGAAGGACAGGCTTTATCCAAAATCTTTACATCAAAAGAAGAAGTTTTAGCCATTGTCGAAAAAGCTATCCTTTTATTCCGTGAACAAGGTATTACAGGCGAACGCTTCTCTGATACTATTGAACGCTTAGGCTTTGCCAATGTAGAAGCTCAATTATTAGCAGATGACCTATTATCTCGCAAACAAGAAAACTTAAATGCACAAAAACATTTAGTTGGTGGGGCTACTTGCTAATATATTAATACAAACAAAAAAGATAGAATACATCTTCGTATTCTATCTTTTTTATTTACATACCAACACAAAATATTCATTTATTTAATCATAAAGAGTTGTTCACCTTTATTTATTGTTAATTGTTTAGTACAAACAACATCTGTATAATTCATCATATTTGTTACTACAATAGGTACATCTAAACAATACCCTTTTGATTTTAATAAATCTATATCAAATTCTATTAATTTTTGACCAATTTTTACTTCATCGCCTTGTTTTACAAAAGCTTTAAAACCTTCTCCGTTTAATTTTACAGTATCCATTCCTATATGGATTAATAACTCTATACCTTCGCTAGTTGTAATTCCCACAGCATGTAATGTAGGTAATAATACGCTTATTACACCATTAACTGGTGATACTAACATACCATCTTCTGGATTTATAGCTATACCATTTCCTAAAATACCAGAAGAAAAAGCATCATCTTTTACTTCATTTAATGGTAAAACTTTTCCTTTTAATGGACTTAATATTTCTATTTCTTCATTGATATTTGCAGTCGTATCATTGTTAACCACTAAATTATCGTCTTTATTTTCGTTTATACTTTCTGTTCCAGTTTCCATTTTTTGATTATATCCAAAAAACCATGTAATTGTAAAAGCTACAGCAAAAGAGATGATATTTACTAAAATATAAAATGGCAATTGTTCATTCAAATATAATAATGTTCCTGGAATACCTGTGATTGACATACCAGTAGCTTTTAATTGTAAATTTGAAGCTAAAAATCCGCCAACGCCTCCACCGATCATTGCACAAACAAAAGGTCTTATATATTTTAAATTAACCCCAAACACAGCCGGTTCAGTAATACCCAATAAAGCAGATAAACAAGAAGGATATGCTACTTGTTTTACTTTATTAGAAATAGCTTTCATAGCCACAGCCAATACAGCACCAGCTTGAGCTACATTTCCACAAGTACCTATTGGATTTAAATAATTCCAACCATCTTGAGCTAACATACTGATTTCCAAGAAATTGAAAATATGATGTATACCAAAAATGCCAAATAATTGACCAAAACAACCATATAAAAATCCACCTATGCCAAAAGGTAAAAATAAAATAGATTTAACTAAGAATAATAATTCTAATTCTATCCAATGAAGTATAGGACCTAAAACAAATAAAGCCAATACAATACCTACTAGTAAAGTCAAAAATGGTGTAATAATCAAATCAACCACATCAGGTATATGTTTTCTAACCCAACATTCAAATTTTGCTGCTAAAACACCTGTGACAAAAGCTGGCAATACAGAACCTTGATATCCTGACACTTTAATATAATCAAAAAATAATAAAGGCTCAATCTTTCCAGCTCCTACATCATAAGCACTAGGCAGACTTGGACTTACTAACATCAAGCCCAAAACCATACCAATTACTGGACTACCACCAAAATTGCGGAAAGTAGACCAACAAACTAAAGCAGGTAAAAAAGCAAATGCCGTATCGGTTAATATTTTAGAAAAAGTTAATAAAGACTCTGGTATATTTGTAGGATTAATACCCAATATATTTAAAATCTCTTCTTGCATGAGTAAACCGCGAACACCCATAAATAGACCAGTAGCAACCAATACTGGTATGATAGGCACAAATACATCAGAAAACATTCTTATAGCCCTTTGGAAACTATTGCCATATTTTACCTCATCTGCATTATTGTTTTCACCGATTATATTTATGACTTCATTATAAATCCTATTTACTAAACCCGTTCCCAATATAATTTGATATTGCCCTGAATTAAAAAATGAACCTTTTACCTTTTCGATGCTCTCTATCATTTTCACTTGTATTTTATCTTTATCTCTCACTACAATTCTCAATCTTGTAGCACAATGTCTAACTGAAACAATATTTTCCTTAGTTCCCACCAATTCAATTATTTTTATAGCTAATTCTTTATCCTCCATAATTTACCCCTCTTTTATTTATCTATATTTCTTACGCTTAAATCACCACATAAATTTCCACTTATAGATATTCCCTGATGTTTAGGATATATTCTTGATGAAAATACTTTTTCTCCCGCATTGATAAATATTTCTATACTAGAATTATCTATCCATATTTCTAAATCCATTAAACTTTCCAAATCACATGATTTTTTATCCCAATTATTTGTCAGCCAATTCAATCTATACAGAGCAAATTCTTTTTTCTTATAACTATAATTGATTTTAATTTCATCTTTTACTGTCCAATCAATATCTTGACCACTAGCAATATCTTTTAATTTTAAATACATACTATGTCTATCATTAACAATATCGAATTGACCATCACTTTGCTTTTCTATCTCTATCTTTTCAGCTAATAATCTATATAATTCCTCTATTGGTTTTTGATACAATCTGCCATTTTTGATTAAAATTTCTCTAGGGATAGTCAAACAATGTATACTATCCTGCAATTTGGCAAAAGCTTCTTCTTCGTCGTCATTCATTCTTGACATCCAAGCCCATAAAATTCGTCTATTCTTATCATCTTTAAAAGTCTGCGGTGCATAAAAGTCAAAACCATAATCTATCATAAAATAATTTTCATCTAAATTATTATCATCAAGTCTTCCTGTAGCCTCATCTAAATCAACTATTTTATACACAGCAAAACTTTTTAATGGTATATCTTTTTCATTATCTCTATGTTGGAGACAATATAACAAAATATATTTATTTTCTATACTGAATAAGTCTGGACACTCTACCATTTGATATTTTTGCGATATGGCTAATTCAGAAATATACCGCCAATTTTCTCCTTCTGGAGAGCGATATAATACAATTGCTCCTTGTTTTGTCTCTGCTGTTTGTGCTCCTACCACTATAAAATAATCTTTTTCTTTTCCTTTAAAAATCTTAGGATCGCGAAAATGTTCACTATATTTTGTAGGTGTATTTATAATTATTCCTTTTTTTAGAAAATTTCTTCCATTTTTAGATATAACTAAACATTGACTGCTTTTTCTCCTATTTTCATATTTTCTATTTCCCGTATAAAAAATATACAGCTTATCATTTATCACATAACTACTACCCGAATAAACACCATTGAGATCATATTCTTGGTCGGGTATAATAGCACTTCCCTTAAAATTCCAATCAATTAAGTTTTTAGAAGTAAACAAACCCCACTCCTTATATGTATGATTTTTTTCAAACCTATTCCATTGAAAAAACACATAATATAAACCTTTATATTGAACTAAGCCATTCGGATCATTCAATAGGCCAATATTAGGTTCTAAATGAAATTTTTGTCTAACAAACTGCTTCATTTTTCTTGCTTCTCCTTCATTAAAAGTACATATATATTAAATAATATTTACCATAATTTTGCTATAGTATTTCTTTACTAAAATATGGAAAAAACAAACCTTTTATTTTATAATATTAACTATGAAAGAATATAAAGAGACTCAACATAGTACACATTATAAATCTTTATCTGATTTATCCTTCTACAGTGCTGGTTATGAAAAATGTCAACCTGGATATAGTTATGGTCCTAAATATAGAGATTATCAATTAATTCATTTTGTCATCAGTGGCGAAGGTACCCTTCACATCAATGAACAGACTTTTAATCTAAAACAAGGAGATGCTTTTTTAATTCCTTCAGGAAAAATTTCTTATTATAAAGCTTCATCAACTAATCCATGGTGTTATACATGGATTAGTTTTTTAGGCATTAATTCTCAAAACTATATCTATCAAATGATGAAAAAAACTGACGACATTTATATTATTCATAACCTAAATATTAAAAAATACCAATCCTTAATCAATGAAATTATTAATCTACAAGAAAATAATATTATTCATTATTTAAAAGCTAATAGTTTATTATTTCTCATTTTGGCACAATTATTTGAGGACATTAATTTATCTGAAAATCAAATGCAAACTAAATCTCTTGCCAATGATTTAAAGTTTTATTTTGATGTCAATTATGCCGAAAAATTAATTCTAAAAGATATCGCTAAAAAATTTAATATTCACCCTAATTATTTAACCCGTATTTTTCATGAAAAATTCCATTTATCACCCAAACAATATATAATGCAATTAAAATTAAAAAAAGCTCGTAGTCTTTTGATAACTACTGAGCTTTCTATTTCGATTATCGCCTCTTCTCTAGGATTTGATGACCAATTAGCCTTTTCACGTACTTTTAAGAAAGAATTTTCCATTTCACCATCTATGTATAGAAAACACTACACTGAAAAATAATTTTTCTACCTAAAAGTTTAATAATTTTACTAAGTTTTTTATTTCTTATCATTTTTATGCACTTCTCCCCAAACACATAATTGGTCTAAAATCACCATAAGTGATTTTCCTCTATCTGATAAACTGTATTCTACTTTAGGTGGTATTTGTAGATATTCCTTCCTGATTATCAAGCCATCTTTTTCTAATTCTTTTAACGACATGGCAAGTGTTTTATGTGAAATAGTTTTTATATAGCGTTTTAATTCATTATATCTGACAATTTTAAATTCCATCAAACAATATAAAATGACCATCTTATACTTACCACGTATTAATGATAAAGTATAACTAAACCCAGTATCTTTAAAATTTGCATTCTCAATATAGTTTTTAAACATTTATATTTATACTCTCCTTTTAGTTAGTATCTAACAAAAATGTGCGTACTTTTACCCTAAAATATATATTGATATAATTATATTATAAATATTGGAGGTGTAAATTTATGCATAAGAAAATTTGTATTTTAAATGGTAGTCCACGAATGAATGGAAATACAAAAGAACTCATCAATCAATTTACTAAAGGAGCAAAAGCTGTTGGGCATGAAGTCATTTGCTTTGACTTGCAAAAAATGAATATCCATGGCTGTCTAGGTTGTTGTAATGGTGGAAAAGATGAAAATTATCCATGCGTACAAAAAGATGATATGTCGAAAATTTACCCTATATATAAAACAGCAGATGTCATAGTTTTAGCCTCCCCTATGTATTATTGGGGTATCACAGGTCAGCTAAAAACTACCTTTGATCGTTTATTTGCCATAGCTGAATTAAATCCAAATTATGAAAATCCTCAAAAAGAATGTATTTTTCTTATGGCTTCAGAAGGAAATACCGCTGATAATTTCGCACCAGTTAAAGCTTTTTATGAAGGCCTAACCTCTCATTTAGGCTGGAAAAATCTAGGTATTGTTTATGCTGGAGGAAATATGAATATTGGCGATATTTTAAATAAACCAGAACAATTAAAGCAAGCTGAAGACTTAGGCAAATCCATATAAAATTATATAGTAAATAAAATACCAGCTATAATTTAGCTGGTATTTTTAAATGCTTTCAATCTGCATCAAAGCATTGATTATCTTATGCACTTCATATGGATTAGGATTTTCTTTAGATAATACTTCAAGTATATAATCTTTATCATAAATAAAATCACTAGAATAATTCAACAAATGAATAGCAAATTCATTTGCTTCACATTCATAGCGAGCAGGAGAATAATATATTCCTTCATGCTGAAAAAAATAACCTGCATGCCAATGCATACGCACATGACCAAGTTCATGACAAATTACAATTTTTTGAGCTTCATAACTCAACTTATCATTCAATAAAATAGTCTTTTTCCGCAAAACACGTACCAATATTCCACGTATCTTCTCTGGAAGTGGTACATATAAAATATTCACATCTAATTCTTTCGCTAATGCAAAAGGATCTGCTGTCTGATACTTATTGACGAGATTTTTCACTCTTAATTTTATATTTTTTCGCATAATTTATTTTTTCTTTCGCTTATTTCTTTCTTTTGCATCCCAAAAAGCCATTTTTAATGCTTCTTGTATTTGTTGTCGCTCTTCTACATTTAATTTATATGTATTACCGTCAAACAAAACTTCTGCTTCATTTAAAAATTTTTCCAGCCCTGTATTTTTACCCATAAAATCACCTTTCACTACAAAAAGACCTTATTTTCTCTTTAATAATCATTATATCATATATATTTTTCTAATTATACAGTTTACAACTTGACATTTTTAAAAATTGGTTATAAACTATTAATCACTTTCTAAATACAAATAGTTCCAAATAATAATATTGATTTTATTATTTAAGTATAAGGTGGTCTTATTAATGAATACAGTATTTTTACCTTCATATAGTGTAGGTAGCGACGTTTATAATCAAATTCCAAAAGTTTGTAGTGCCTATGGTAAAACAGCAGTAGTTATCGGTGGTAAAACAGCAATCTCTAAGGCTAAAGATGCTCTTTTAGCTGGAATACATAATTCTGACATTGAAATAATTGATTTCATTTGGTATGGTGGCGATTCTACTTATGCTAATGTAAAAAAACTTTCCCAAAATCCACAATATCAAAAAGCTGATATGGTCTTTGCTGTAGGTGGTGGTCGTGCTATTGATACTTGCAAAACTCTTTGTGATATGGAAAATAAACCAGTATTTTCTTTTCCTACAATAGCTTCAAACTGTTCTCCTGTAACAGCTGTCTGTGTAATTTATGATGATGATACTCATGGCTTTAAAGAATTATATTTTCCTAAAAAAAGCCCTCTACATTGTTTTATTAACACAAAAATTATCACTGAAGCCCCTTATCAATATATTTGGGCTGGCATCGGCGATGCTTTATCTAAACAATATGAAACAGGCTTTTCCTCTCGTAATGATGAAATGAACCATACAAATGCTTTAGGTGTACAAATCAGTAAAAATTGCTCTGATACATTATTACAATACGGTCTTGAAGCTTTGGCTTCTGCCAAAAATCATCAAGTAAGTGAAGCTTTAGAACAAGTAGTATTGACTATAATCGTAAGCACAGGTCTCGTTTCCGTTCTCGTAATCAATGATTACAACAGTTGCCTTGCTCATTCTATTTATTACGGTTGTACGATGCTTCCTCAAGGCGAAAAACATCTTCACGGTGAGCTTGTAAGTTATGGTGTACTTGTATTATTACTTTTAGATAAACAAAAAGAAGCATTTGAAAAAGTATATGCTTTTAATCGCCAAGCAAAATTACCAACTTGTTTAAAAGATATAGAAATAAATAATAAAGATGAACTTGCCATCGTATTAGATAAAGTGATGACTACAAATGATATCGTTCATGTACCATATAAAATAACTCGTGAAATGGTTTATAATGCCATCATGGATTTAGAAATCTATCATAATGAACATCTAGCTTAAAAATAAAAAGAAGAGTCGCTAATAAATTAGTGACTCTTTTTTTATAAATAATATATTATTGTTCATCTATTATCTTATTATTTATTACATCATAATGAATTACATCATATATTTCTATTTTTCCATCTTGATGTACTTCTACTAATCCACTAAATTCTGCGATTTTAGTTCGCCAATTAAAAGAACATTTTTCCGCTTGAATAGATATACCTGGTCGCTCTAATAAAGCATCACCTTTGATCACCGCTGTTTTCATTTCGTCAGAAGCATATACACTTCCACCCTTAAATTTAATTTCTTCTTGAGGCTCTTCCACATATACATTGCCATTTGCCCATACTTCTTTAGTCATTAAATTTACACGGGCTTTATCTGCACCTATCGTTCTTGTATCAGTCTTTACTAAAACATTTCCCTCAAGTACAAAACAACCAGATGAAATATCAAAGTATTTACTATCAGATGTCACTGATACACTAGCACTAGATACTCCTGCCATAGTTAACATTAGTATACAAACTAAAAACATTGACTTTATTAAAACTTTCAATTTAATCATAAATTTTTCTCCTGTTTCTTTAAATATTCTGGCAATCTATCAAAAACCTTTAAAGCATTATAATAAAATACATCATCATATGCTTTTTTCGGTATTATTGATTGTATTACTTTGATATATTCCTTCATATCTACCAAAGGCCAGTCAGAACCATACATCAATTTTTGATAATCATGTAAATAATTAAACCATGTTCTAAATACATCCAAATATGGTTTAAATTCTTTTATCTGTTTTTTAGCTTTAAAATTTCCCTCCATAAGACCAGACAAATCCATATATACATTTTTATTTTTAGCTACTACCTCTACAGCATCAGCTATCCATGGTGTACCGCAATGTGCAATTACAAATTTTACCTTTGGAAAATCAACAGCTACTTCATCTAGGATCAATGGATGCGAATATTTTAACTTACCCATAGAATTTGCCGTATCGCCCATATGAAAAACCACTGGTACATCATATTTTTGAGCCAATTTATAAAAATATCTATATTTTCTATCTGTAGCTAAATAAGGTTGATATCCTGTATAGATTTTCAGACCGACAGTTGTATTCTCTTCTAATTTAGCCTTAAAACATTCTAAAGTATCCTTTAAATTTTCTCTATTAATTGCTAAAGCATTTATTCCTAAACATTGTACTAAAAAAGAAGGAAATCTCTCTTCTCCATGGTAAATAATTTGTGGATTATTATAGATATTATCTTCGCATTTATCAACTCCCATTCCAATACCCAAGACTATATTATTTTGTTCAAATTGATGTTTCACTTCTTCTAAAGTGCATTTTAAACCAATATTTTCAGCTGTTTTATCAAATATACCTTTAGCTGAAAAATGCATATGACAATCTATAATTTTATCCATCATACATTCACCTCTAAAATCTATATCCTATCTAAACTCTATTATACAAATTATCTTTGTTTAGCTCAATAAACTTACTTATCTAGTTTGATTAAATTATCATTAAAATTATTTTCCAATATAAAAACGCCTTAACATATAGGCGTTTTTATATTTGTTATCCACTAAATATTTATTTTTCAAAAGGATATTTCATATTCCATTGATTGCGTATTTTATCTAATATTTCCATGACAAAAATAGTTTCTTTATGTGGCATTTCTTCACATTCTAACTCATTTTGGTTAATTGCTTTTTGACTAGATAAAACTTCATACTCATATCCAGTTACTTGTTTTGGTATTTCTACTTCTTTAATTAAGTTATGTTCTATGTCATAGACTTTTATTGCTTCTGGATTATTAATATTAGTTACACAAATATAACCTTTCTCTCCATAAATAAAACCAGATCTATCTGTAGGTGTCATCATAGAAGCATGAAGAACTGCCATTTTTCCATCATTCCAAGTGAGTGTTATACTATCTGTTAAATCTACACCTTTATCTGACATCACCGCTTT
Source organism: uncultured Megamonas sp. (assembly GCF_958438645.1). Classification (NCBI taxonomy): domain Bacteria; kingdom Bacillati; phylum Bacillota; class Negativicutes; order Selenomonadales; family Selenomonadaceae; genus Megamonas; species uncultured Megamonas sp. Next base: position 114,056 of record NZ_CAUBSM010000005.1, on the reverse strand, counting down.
AGCAAAAATATCTTTTAAATCATTGCCAAATACCATCAAAGCAAAGTTAACTGTATATACACCTACATCAAGCAATGCACCGCCAGCAAGTTCTGGAGAAATCATGCGTTTTACATCTTTAAGTGGATATCCCAAATTTGCCTGAATGGAATGTACTTGTCCTATAATACCAGAAGCAATGACATCATTTATTAATTTTCGTGAAGGCATATATCTTGTCCAAATTGCTTCTGTAATAAGTACCTTATTTTCTTTAGCCAAAGCTAATAAATCTTTTGTTTCATCAGCATTTACAGTAAAAGGTTTTTCACATAAAACATTCTTTTTATTTTCTATACATAATTTAGCTACGCGATAATGTTCACTATGTGGCACAGCAATATAAATTAAATCAATATCTTTATCTTGAATTAATTCTATATACGAACCATATGCTTTTTCTATACCATATTTATCAGCAAAAATTTCAGCTTTAGCTAGAGTTCTTGAAGCCACTGCATAATTCTTCACATTTTTATCTTTCAATCCATTTAAGGTTTCTGCCATCACTGAAGCGATTAAACCTGTTCCAATAATACCTACATTAAAGTCTTTCATAAAATCAAAACTCCTTATATATTATTTAAATTATTAACATCTATATATTCATTATCAGCAATCCATTTTAATTGATATGACCGTCTAGCTGTCCATGCAATATCATTTATATAGGAAGCATTCACTGCTGCTCCTATGCCAGCTCCTATAACTGGCATTATCTGCATCAATTTACGTTTAGTTAAATTAATACCTAATTGTTTAGCTACTTTCTTAACTAAATTACTCATCAAAACTTCTTCAATTATTTTCTTTTGTAAAAAATCTGATTTCAATGCTAATAATGCCTCTTTTTTCTCTTTCATGTCATTAGCACCAGATACAGACAAAATATTCAATACAAATTCTTTATCCTCAGCTGATTTTACCTCATATCCATAACACATAGCAATCTTATGAATAGTTCTAAAAGCTAAAACTATGACAGCACCTACATCAGCTACCATAGTAGCCGTACCACCAAATCCTGTAGCAAAACCTTCCGATCCTGCAATACCGACTGCCCATTTATGCACATTACTAGCCAATTTATCAGATAAAGCTAAATCCTTATGACGCAATTCTTCAATATTATCTACATTTGCATCTTTTAAAATATCATTTTTATTTGCCAATTTCTTGCCAATATCATGGGCATGATATATTGCCTTTTCAACTACCGTTTCAGGAATTATTTTTCTTGTGAATTTACTCATAGGCGAAAACATTTTATTTATACCATTATTGACTACATTCGGTTTTTGCTGTTCCCATCTATTGATTTCTACTAATTGTTTTTCTATATATTCATCATACATCAAGATATCCTCCTCTTTTTCTAACAACATTATAAAAAAAGATTAATTAATATTTACCTTAGTAGGCATATTAATTAATCTCTTTTTTTACATCATATTTTTTTGCCAACTAATTAAATCTGCTAAAGTGATATTATCCACAACTTCACTTATAGCTTCATATAATTTTTCCCAAAGAATTAATGTTGGACATCTATCTGCACGCGTACAATTATTAACATCATCATCTAGACAGGCTACAGGGGCTAAACTCCCTTCAATAAGTCGTAAAATCATTCCCACTGTATATTCTTCTGGTTTTTTAGTCAGGCGATATCCACCCTGAGGTCCACGCAAACTTTTTACAAAGCCTGCTTTATTCAGACTAGACACTATCTGTTCCAGATACTTATCTGAAATTTGCTGACGTTCAGCAATATCCTTTATACGAACTGGTGTTTTTGCATCATTTAATGCGATATCTAACATTAATCGCAATGCATATCTGCCTTTAGTTGATATTTTCATCGAGCTTCAATCCCACCTTACTATAAAATTAAATAAATCCTATCTAATTTATAGTATAACATGAATTTTTTGCCAAAAAAACTATCTACTAAAAAATATTAATATTTCAATTATAAAATCAAAAAATTATTCTAAACTACTGGCCTCACCAGCTACAAAACCCATAGAAAAAGCAGCTTGCAGATTATATCCGCCTGTAAAAGCGTCCACATCTACTACTTCGCCTACGCAATATAAATCTTTAATTAGTTTTGACTCCATAGTTTTAGGATTTATTTCTTTTGTAGAAATGCCCCCAGCTGTTACAATAGCCTCACTAAGTGGTCTTGTCTTTGTAACAGTCATCACCATATTTTGCAATAAATCAACTAATCTTTCACGTTCAGCCTTGCTTATTTGATTTACAAATTTATTTTCATCAATAAAAGCTAAATCAATCACTGTACTAATCATCTTGCTTGGCAATAAGTCGCCTAAAGCATTTTTTATTTGTTTTCTACTATATTTTTCAAAATCTCTACAAATGCGTTTATCAAGCTGTTCTTTTGTCAAAGCAGGTTTGAGATTTAAAGATAATTCTACAGATTTTCCTTCTCTTAACCATTTAGCAATATCACGACTTAAAGTCAAAATAATTGGCCCACTTACACCAAAATGAGTGAATAACATCTCACCAAACATTTCTTTTTTTACTTCACCATCAACTAATACCTTTAAATTTACATTGCGAAGTGATAAACCTTGGAAATCTTTTACCCAATCTTCTTCACATTCTAAAGGTACAAGTGCTGGAAATAAAGGCTCAATAGTATGCCCAATCTGTTTTGCCATGCGATACCCATCACCTGTTGAACCTGTCCCAGGGAAGGATGAACCACCTGTAGCTAAAATGACAGCATCGGCTTCATATAAATTATCTTCTTCAGTGATTACACCTGTTACTTTATTATTATCTACTTTTAAAAATTTTACACTTTCATTTAACTTTATCTGTACTGCCAATCTATGCAAAATTTTTTCAAAGGCATTTACGATATCAATAGCTTTATCACTTACAGGAAAAATTCGTCCACCGCGTTCTTCTTTTAATGGCACATCTAATTCCTCAAAAAAGCTTCGAATATCCCAATTAAAGAATTTGCTGAATACACTATATAAAAATCTACCATTACCAGGAATATTTTTTACAAACTCTTGCAATGGTGCTGTATTTGTTACATTACAACGACCTTTACCAGTAATTAATAATTTTTTACCCAAGCGATTGTTTTTTTCCAATAACATCACTTCTGCACCATTTTGTGCAGCACTGACAGCCGCCATAAGTCCAGCAGCCCCACCGCCAACAACAATAACCTTACGCATTATTTATCTCCTATTTTTTTACGCAAACGCAATAATTCAGTTTCAGTTAATTTTCTATATTCTCCACGTTTTAATTTACCCAAAGTAAGACCTGCAAATGCTATGCGTTTTAAGGCTTTGACTTCATATCCTAAAGCCTTAAACATACGGCGAACTTGGCGATTTTTACCTTCATAGATAGTAATCTCCACGCGAGATTCTTTCAAAGTTTTATTTATAGAGTCTAAATATACATCAGCAGGTGCAGTTTTACCATCTTCCAACTTCACACCATTTGCTAATTTATCTAAAGCTTCTATATTAATAATACCATCTATTCTTGCAACATAAGTTTTGCCAATCTCATATTTAGGATGCAATAACTTATTCATAAATTCGCCATCATTTGTGAGTAATAATAATCCTTCTGTATTATAATCCAAACGACCAATAGGGAAAATTCTTTCCTCTACATCAGATAAGATATCCACAACAGTTTTTCTGCCACGTTCATCTTTTACACTAGAAATATATCCTTTTGGTTTATTGAGCATATAATATACTTTTTTTGCTTCAACTTTAAGCATTCTGCCATTATATGAAATTTTATCTTTTACAGGATCAACCTTTGTTCCTAATTCAGTTACTACTACACCATTGACGCGAATTTTACCATCTGTAATTAATTTTTCTGCTCCACGACGCGAAGCAATCCCTGTACGAGCTAAAAATTTTTGTAATCTTTCTTGCAAAATAATTCTCCTTATATTTTATTATCTATATCAAATTATATCATATAATAAATATCATCTTTATGAAAAAAGAGTATGAATTTCTTATCATTCATACTCTTATATTTCTATTTTTTATAATACTACCTTATGTGGTGCTATCTTATGTTCACTAAATACATAACGACCAATACCGGCAAATTCTTTATCTTTATATAAACGAATAAATTTTTCTGTTATTTCTTCATCTTCTCTAACAGCAATTTGTTTACCTTGTTTAATCATCACTGCTTCTTCATCAGAAATAACATATTTTGGTAAATGTTCAATTGGAAAATCTATCGGCAATAATGCCATATGTGGTAATAGGCCTATTTCTTCTGTAGTAAAAGCATTTTCTAATTTAAATGCTCCCACATGAGTACGGATTAAAAAACTCATCACTGTAGGTATTCCTAAATACTTACCAATATCCATACATAAACTGCGAATATAAGTACCTTTAGAACAAACTACTTCAAAAATAAAGCCATTTTGTGTCATCTCTTGAAAATTAATATCATGAATGACAACATCTCTTTCTGGCATTTCTACTTCTATATTTTTACGAGCCAAATTATACGCTTTTTCACCATTAATTCTGATGGCTGAATACATTGGTGGTCTTTGTTTTATTTCACCACGAAATGTTTCTAATGCCTCTTTTACTTTTTCAGCTGTAGGCATAGTATAATTTTCCATCGTTTCAATGATTTTGCCTGTATCATCACCAGTATCAGTACTAAAACCAAAAGTAACTTCCACTTTATAGGATTTATCTACATCATCCATATATTCAAGCATTCTTGTAGCTTTTCCCAGTGCCACTGGCAAAACTCCAGCAGCTGCAGGATCCAAAGTCCCAGCATGACCTACTTTTTTTAATCCATAGACCTTGCGTAAATGAGATACAATATCATGTGATGTTATTCCTGGTGCTTTTAAAACATTTACAAATCCATTAGGCATTTTCTTTATTCATTCCTTTGATAATAGCATTAAGTACGATATCTTTTGCTTCCATAAGATTTTTATATACAGTCGCACCAGCTGCACGAATATGACCGCCACCGCCAATAGATTGAGCAATCTCACTAACATTTACTGATTTCGAACGCATACTTACTCTAGTTACTTCATCATCAGCATATTTAATCATCACAGCTACATCTACACCACGAATATTTCTAGCAAAATTAACAAAGCCCTCTGTATTATCAGCAGACTCTTTTAAAACCTTATCAATAATCATCAAAGCAATTTTGCCATCATGATATAACTCAATAGTATCTATAGCTCTTCCAGCTGCCTTTACACTAGAAAAAGAACGTTGGTAAAATACTTCAGAAATTTTATCTGGTTTTACACCAATTTCTAACAATTCCGCAGCAGCTTTTAATGTATAAGGTGTTGTATTGCTATAACAGAAAAATCCCGTATCAGAACAAAGACCTGTATAAATACATGTAGCCGCTTCTAAATTAAACTGCCAATTCATTTCTTTGATTAAACTATAGACAATTTGAGCTGTAGCTGCCGCTTTAGCATCAACATAGCAATAATCAGATACTTTTGTATTAGATATATGATGGTCTAAATTCAAAATAGGTGCTTTTACTACATCTTTTACTCTGCCGATACGATCAACATCAACATCTAAAATCACAAGTAAATCACACTCTATAATCTCACCATCTTGAGGTTTTTGATATAAATCTAAACCTTCCATCATACCGAGATTATCTGGTAAATCATCATCTAATAAAATTTTTATATCCTTATTAGTTCCCTTTAGGGCATGATATAGCCCTAAAGTTGAACCAACATTATCACCATCAGGATTTACATGAGAAGATAACACTATTTTATTAGCTTTTTCAATTAATTCACCAGCTTGTTTTAGTGTTACTTCCATTATTTTTGCTCCTCATCTTTTTGCACTTTTATCAATAATTCTTGAATATGTGCACTATATTGAAGTGAAGTATCCATGAAAAATTTAATTTCTGGAATAAATTTTAAACGAATGCGATGTGCTAATTCTCTACGGATAAAACCTAATGAAGAATTCAATCCATTCCAAGTATCTTCAATTTGTTTATCACTGCCCAAAATACTTACGTATAATTTGGCATTGCGTAAATCACTAGATACATCAACTTCTGTAATTGTTACAAAACCAATGCGAGGATCCTTTAATTCTCGCATTATGATTTCACTAGCTTCTTGTTTTATTAATTCTTGTACTTTTTCTATACGAACGCTTCCCATTAATATACTCCTTATTTCTGTGGAATTTCTTCCATATCGTATACTTCGAGAATATCGCCTTCTTTGAAGTCACGATAATTATCAATAGTAATACCGCATTCATAACCAGCTGCTACTTCTTTTACATCATCTTTAAAACGACGTAAAGATTCAATCTGACCTTCATATAATACAATATTATCACGAATGATACGGATTTTAGAATTGTTACATACTTTACCTTCAAGTACATAAGAACCAGCAACTAAAGCTTTAGAGAATTTCATAACTTGACGAATTTCTACTTTACCTTGAATTACTTCTTTATATTTAGGTGCGAGCATACCTTTCATTGCAGACTGAATATCATCAATAGCTTCATAAATTACACGATAAGTATGAATATCAATTTTTTCAGTATCTGCAAGTTTACGTGCATTAGCATCTGGACGTACATTAAATGCAATAATCAAAGCATTTGCCGCAGAAGCGAGCATTACGTCAGATTCAGTTACTGCACCAACACCAGAGTGAACGATACTTACGCGAACTTCACTTTCATTTTTATTAAGACCTAAAAGTGAAGAGGATACTGCTTCAACAGAACCTTGAACGTCAGCTTTAATCAAGATATTTAATTCTTTAATATCGCCTTCGTTGATCTGATTAAATAAATCATCCAAAGAAACTTTCTTAGAACGCATAAGTTCATTACGTTGTTTTTCAATACGTTTTTCAGCAATAGTTTTAGCAAGTTTTTCGTCTAATACTGCAAGTTCATCCCCTGCTTCTGGAACATCAGCAAGACCTAAGATTTCTACTGGCATAGATGGGCCAGCTTTTTTCACTTTTTCACCACGGTCATTGATCATTGCACGAACTTTACCGCAAGCAGTACCTGCAATGATGAAATCACCGATATGAAGTGTACCATTTTGTACAAGTACAGATGCTACAGGGCCACGACCTTTATCAAGGCGTGCTTCGATTACTACACCACGAGCTTCGCGATTAGCATTAGCTTTGAGTTCTTGTACTTCTGCTACTAATAAGATCATTTCTAATAAATCATTGATACCTTCTTTTTTCTTTGCAGAAACAGGTACCATGATTGTAGTGCCGCCCCATTCTTCTGGAATGAGTTCGTGTTCAGCAAGCTGTTGTTTTACATGTTCAGGATTAGCTCCTGGTTTATCCATTTTATTGATAGCTACAACGATTGGCACTTTTGCTGCTTTAGCATGGTTGATAGCTTCCAAAGTCTGAGGCATAACACCATCATCAGCTGCAACGACAAGTACAGCGATATCTGTAACCTGAGCACCACGAGCACGCATAGCTGTAAAAGCTTCATGACCTGGTGTATCTAAGAATACAATTTTTTGACCATTACACATAACTTGATATGCACCGATATGCTGAGTGATACCACCTGCTTCATTTGATGTTACAGATGTTTTACGAATAGCATCAAGCAAAGAAGTTTTACCATGGTCAACATGTCCCATTACTGTTACAACAGGAGGACGAAGTGCTAAATTTTTAGGATCATCTTCAATTTCAGGGATTTCTGTTAAATCAACTTCTGGTGGAAGTTCTTCTACAGCGATACCGAATTCTTCTGCAATTAAAGAAGCTGTTTCAAAATCAAGTTCCTGATTAATTGTAGCCATTGTACCAAGTAACATCAATTTTTTAATAACATCTGTTACAGGGTATGTCATTTTACTAGCTAATTCTTTAACTGTAATTGTTTCGCCAACTTTAATATGTTTTGGACGAATGATTTCTTGTGGTTTATTTTCCACTACAGGCTTATTATTTTTGCCTTTATTTTTCTTATTACCAGCAAATTTATTATTAAAGTTATTATTGTTGTTATTATTTTTCTTATTATTGTTGCGGTTATTATTTCTATCGTTGTTTTGAGGACGATTATTTTTATTGTTGCGATTTTTATTATTAGCAGTATTATTTACTGTATTATTTTTAGCTTTATGTTCATTTACTTTATTATTATTGCGATTAGTATTGCTCTGATGTGTATTACTTTGATTATTTTTATTTCTATTAGAATTATTGTTAACAGAATTATTATTTTTATGATTTGTATGATTTACATTCTGCTGATTATTTTTCTTTGCTGTTTGTTGTTTATTATTATCTTTATTATTCACGATACTAGCTATAACCTCACGTTCTTTCTCGCCAACCAAATTTAGGTTGTTACTAACATTAATATTATTCTTTTTTAAAATATCAATTACTTTTTTACTATCTAAAGCAAATTCTTTAGCTAATTGATAAATTCTATATTTGGACATTAAGCCACCCCCAGGGTTTTCAATTATCCAATATTTTTAAAATAGCTTTTTTAAAGCCTTCATCACAAATCGCTATAGCTGCTCTATCTGTTTTTCCTATAGAATTCGCCATTTCATCTTTTGTAAGCTCTGTATATCTCAATAAAGCCTTACTATTTTGTGATAATTTTTCATATTTTTCCTTTGTGGCAGTAGCTACATCACTAGCCAATAACAATAATTTAACATTATTTTTGCCATTCAAAGTTTTTTCAATGACGAATTCTCCAGATATCACCTTACCAGCACGACAAGCAATGCTTATAATATTTATTAATTTAACCTTATTGTTCATCTAATTTGGCAAATTCCTCTTTTAGCTGTTCATATACTGAGTTATCAATCTGACATTTAAAAGATTTTTCTAAACGACGTTGTTTCACTGCTGCATTCAAACATTCAATATTCTTGCAGATATAGGCTCCTCGTCCAGATTTCTTACCAGTGAAATCTACACTAAATTCGCCTTCAGGACTTTTAACTATACGAATCATTTCACGTTTATTATGAGGTTCTTGACAACCTACACATAAACGAACAGGAAGTTTTTTCATCTATTTACCTCCCAAAGTATTTTAATCAACAGAGAAAGATTCTTCGCTGACTACATTAACCATATTCATATCGTCGGAATCAAAACCTTCTTCAGCAGCCTGGCTTTCGCTCTTGATGTCGATTTTCCAACCAGTGAGTTTTGCAGCTAATCTAGCATTTTGACCTTCTTTACCAATTGCTAAAGATAATTGATAATCTGGTACGATGACTCTAGACATTTTCTTTTCTTCATTTACTGCAACAGATACTACTTTTGCAGGACTTAAAGAATTTGCAATATATTTTGCTGGATCTTCATTCCATTTTACAATATCAATTTTTTCGCCACGAAGCTCGTCAACGACAGCCTGAACACGTAAACCTTTTTGACCTACACAAGAACCAACTGGATCGATTTCTTCATTTGCAGAGTACACTGCTATTTTAGAACGCATACCTGGTTCACGGGCTACAGATTTAATTTCAACAGTACCTTCTTGAATTTCAGGTACTTCAAGTTCAAATAATCTTTTCAATAAACCAGGATGAGTACGAGATACTAAAATTTGAGGCCCTTTAGATGTTCTTTTTACTTCTACTACATAAACTTTAATGCGATCATTATGTTTATATTGTTCTGTACTAATCTGTTCAGATGGTGCAAGTACAGCTTCAGTTTTTCCCAGATCAATAAATACATTATGACCTTCCATACGCTGTACTACGCCAGTTAAAATATCACTAGAACGATTAGAATATTCTTCATAAATAATGCCACGTTCTGCTTCTCTAATACGTTGTACTACTACTTGTTTTGCAGTTTGTGCCGCAATACGTCCAAAGTTAGCAGGTGTTACTTCTATTTCTACTACGTCATCTAAAACAATGCTTTCACCAAATTGTTTTTGAGCCTGTAATAAAGAAATCTCTGTAACTTTATTTTCTACTTTTTCTACAACTTTTTTCTGAGCGTATACATGAAATTCACCAGTTGCTCTTTCTAAATACACACGCACATTAGAAGCAGTATTGAAATTTCTTTTATAAGCAGATACTAATGCTGCTTCTACTGCTTCAAATAATACTTCTGGTGCTATGCCTTTCTCCTGTCCAACTTCTTTTAACGCATCTAAAAAGCCTTTATCTTTGGTTGCCATTTAATTACATTTACTCCTTAATCTTAATTTAAAAATCAATATGCAATCTAACTAAAGCAATATCTTTTAATGCTATTTCTCTAGTTTCATCAATAGTAATAATATCTTTTGTATAACCAGTTAATTTACCAGTTATCATTTTTTCACTATCAATAGCCTTATATAATGTAATATCCACCACTTTGCCCATTTCGCGTTTAAAATCTTTTTCTTTTTTCAACGCACGGTCAAGTCCTGGTGAAGACACTTCCAAAATATAGCGGTCATTGATAATATTTAATTCTTCAAGCTTTTCATCCAGTAGGCCGCTTACTTCCTGACAATCATCAAGGCCAATGCCACCTTCTTTATCGATGTATACACGTAAAAACCAATCACGTTCTTTTACATACTCTACATCAACAAGTTCATAATCAGTATTAGCTAAAATTTCTTCAGCAATTTTTTCAACTGCTTCTTCCACACGATTTGCCATCGAAACACCTCCTGTAATATTATCCCCAATATAAAGTAAAGAGTGGGTGTTTACCCACTCTTTAAGGAATAATCAAATTAACTTCTTTAACTAGTATAGCATAGAAAATTTATCTATGCAAGATTTTATACTTTTATGCAAAAATATCTCTAAAAATAAATTTTCTATTTATAATCACTTATAAGTTTGATCAATTTTACATTTATTTCTTAACTTTTACTTTTTCTAAGTTTATCTAATTTTGCTATAACCTCATCATTTATTCTTGAACCTAATTCACTGCGTTTCAATGGCAAAGCATGCTTACCTGTATATTCATCTCGAATATTTTTTTTACTATGTTTTACTCTACGCCATAGCTCATTTGCTGAAATACGATATGCTCCAGCCCCTAAAATCAACGACTGCTCTGCTCCATCAGATGTCACTACATACACTTCTTTACTATAATATTTAGTTGCTTCATATGCACTGCGTTCAATATAACTATCAGCAGTCTCTTTTTCTTTTGTATATACTACTTTACAATGTTTGGATTTTTCTTCTACATTTTCTTCAGCATTAGTATATTGAGCATCAAAAACAATGGTAATATCATATTTTTCATATTGTCCATATTCCATCAAAAGATGAATTAATTTTTCTCTAGCAAAATCTAAATCTTCATTAATATATTTTTTTAAACTTTCCCATGCATTTATTACATTATAGCCATCTACTATCATATATTTTTCATGTCTATTTGGTGTCAAATATGTTCTACTTCTATTCATAAGTTATTATTCTCCAATTCAATTTTTTGACATTTATATTATATCATAAATACTATTGACTTTGCTTTATACTCTTACCTATGTTAAAATTTATATCAGTGAATTTTGTGAAATTTATAGGAGGAATTTTCGTGGCTATTTTAGATATAAAAAAAGCTGGTGACCTTGTTTTAAAACAACAAGCTAAACCAATTGAAAAAATTGATAAAACTATTCGTACATTACTTGATGACATGGCAGAAACCATGTATAAAGCTAATGGTGTAGGTCTTGCTGCACCTCAAATAGGTCAATCTATACAAGTTGTAGTTATTGACGTAGGTGAAGGTCTTTTAGAACTCATCAATCCTACTATTATTCGCAAAGAAGGTACTGAAATAGATACAGAAGGTTGCTTGAGTGTACCTGGTATTTATGGTGAAGTAGAACGTGCTGCCAAAGTCAGCGTTGAATATTTAAATCGTCGTGGTAAACGACATCGTATCACAGCAACAGGATTACTTGCTCGTTGTCTTCAGCATGAAATTGATCATTTATATGGAAGATTATTTATTGACATAGCTAATAATCTTCAAAAAGTCCAAAAATAAGAGGTGTTTTTAATGCCAATAAAAAATATTGTTTTCATGGGTACTCCAGAATTTGCCGTACCTTGCTTAGATATTTTAAACCAGCACTACAATGTAACTGCTGTATATACACAACCAGATAGACCAAAAGGACGTGGTCAAAAATTAGCCATGTCTCCAGTAAAAGAATATGCCCTACAACACAATTTACCAGTATATCAACCAGAAAAAATAAAAACACCTGAATGTGTAGCCAAGCTTCGTGAATTAAAACCTGATTTAATCATCGTAGTTGCTTTCGGTCAAATTCTTTCTAAAGAAATACTTGATATACCTCCACTTGGCTGTGTAAATGTACATGGTTCATTATTACCTCGTTGGCGTGGTGCTGCTCCAATCCATTGGTCAATCATCAGTGGTGATAAACAAACTGGTATCACTACTATGTATATGGATGTAGGCTTAGATACTGGTGATATGATTTTAAAAGCTACTACTGAAATCACTCCAGATATGACTACAGCACAACTTCATGATAAATTAATGGCTCAGGGTGCAGATTTATTATTGCAGACAGTTCAATTAATCGAAGAAAATAAAGCTCCTCGTGAAAAACAAGATGATAATTTATCTTGCTATGCTAAAATGCTAAACAATGATAATTGTCGCATTGATTGGACAAAATCTGCCCAAGACATCCATAATCTTGTACGTGGCTTAAACTCCTGGCCTGTAGCTTATACTACTTTAAATAATAAGAAATTTAAAATTTGGCAAACAAGAGTAACTGCGGGAACTGGAAATCCTGGCCAAATCATAAAATTGACTAAACATAGTATCATCGTTGCTACTGGTAAAGATGCAATCGAGCTTCTTGAAATCCAGCCACCTAATAAAGCGAAAATGCCAGCAAGTTCATATATAAATGGTCATAAACAAGAACTTGAAAATAATGTATCTTTTATCTAAAAATAACAAGCGAAAGTAGCCTAGCTATTTTCGCTTTCTTACTAATTTCTCACCGATTTTATATTTATATGAAAGATTAGGATAAATTATGTACAATGACATTTTAAAAACTACAAAAAAACGTTTATTCATCAAATTAGCTAGTCTTAGTCTATTTAGCATAATGTTTTTAACATATCTAATTATCTGGCTATGTTATCCTCGCTTATTTGTTTTAAATTTAACAATTATTGCTCAAATAGCTTTTATATTTGTTAGTATAATATTTATTTTTTGTTGTCTATTCATTTTAAATATGATTTTTAATGTAGCCAATATAAGAATATTTTCTTTTCTTGATAAATATATTTTTAACTTTATCAACTTATTATTTCCTATCATTATTTTATGGGGAAAAGTATTTCACATTGGACGCCGTGAAATAGAACGTTCCTTTATCGCTTTGAACAATTATATTCTTACACATAGAAAAATTAAAGTAGAAGCTAAGGATTTATTAGTCATTTCACCACACTGTCTACAACTTGCTACTTGCCCTCATAAAATCACTCATAACATCAACAATTGCAAACACTGTAATCAATGTACTATAGGGCCATTAATTGATATGGCTAATAAATTAGGTTTTAATTTTCGCGTAGCTACTGGTGGTACTCTAGCACGAAAAATAGCAAAAGAACTTCGTCCTAAAATGGTTTTAGCCATAGCCTGTGAACGTGACTTAACAAGTGGTATACAAGATGTTTATCCACTGCCAGCTGCTGGTGTATTAAACATCAGACCTAACGGTCCTTGCTATAATACCACTGTAGATTTAGAATTAGTCGAACAAACAATAAAACAATTTATTAAATAATAAAAAGTTGTAACCATTTGATTTCACATCATTTGATTACAACTTTTTTATTTCTATTGTTTTTTAGTCATCAATTCAGTATACATATCACTGATAGTTTTTCTATATACAGGATGTATTTTATATGGGGCAATTTGCATTAATGGTTTAAGTACAAAATCGCGATTTTTCATATCAGGATGTGGAACAATTAAATTATCTTCTATAATAATATCATCATCATAAAAAATTATATCTAAATCTAAAGTTCTAGGGCCCCAATGTATTTTACGTTCTCTACCCGCATATTCTTCTACTTTTTGTAAAATCTGCAATAATTCTTCAGCTGGCAAAAGTGTTTCTATCTTCATCACACCATTTAAAAATACATCTTGCTCTACATTACCATATGGCTCAGTGATGATTTTATCAGAAATTGCCAATATATTTATCTGTGGTAATTTACTCAAAGCTTCAATCGCTTCATCTATAAATTTTTCTTTATCTCCCAAATTAGAACCAAAAGCCACAAAAGCTTCATGCCAGCCACGTTCAATTTCTACAGATACAGACTCAAATACCTTTTCAATAGGTGCATGTGGTTTTCTAATTTCTAATAAAACACTTTTCACTAATTTAAATTCTAATAACAATGCCTGTGCTAATTGTTCAGCTACTGTTTCAATTAAATCATAAGTATGCTTAGTCATAAAATCATGAATAAAATCGCATACTGTACCATAATTAGTCGAAGCATTTAAATCATCATTCATGCCAGCTTTTCTTGTATTCGTATATAATTCAGCATTTACATAAAAATACTGACCTTTTTCTTTTTCTTCACGATATACTCCATGATAAGCATATACTTCTAAATTATCAATGCGAATTATATCCATCAAAATTCTCCTTTAGCATATTTTATCGCTTCCGCCATTTTTATAGCTCTTAGATTTTCTTTTATATCATGAACTCGTACAAAATCATAATCTGCTAACACTGCCATAATAGATGTAGTAATTGTGCCTTCAACTCTTTCATCAGCAGGCAAACCTAATGTCAACCCTACTACAGATTTTCTTGAAGCACCTAATAATAATGGATGTTTTAGTTCATGCAAGCTAGACAAATTCTTAAGCATCCATAAATTTTGCTCATAAGTTTTGGCAAAACCAATTCCAGGATCTAAGATTATTTTATCATCTTGTATACCAGCCCTATGTGCAATATCTAGGGTTTCTTGCAAATCTTTCACTACATCACTTATAAAATCTTTATAATTTGTATCTTTGCGATTATGCATTAAACAACAAGCTACATTGTTTTCTGCTATGACTTTAGCCAAAATATCATCATATTTTAAGCCCCAAATATCATTGATTAAATCAGCACCAGCTTTTATTCCCTCTTTAGCCACATTTCCCTTATATGTATCCAAAGATACCGGCACATCAAATTCTTTTTTTAAACGTTCAATCACAGGTACGATACGAGATATCTCTTCTTCATCGCTCAATAAAGTATAGCCAGGACGAGTAGACTCTCCGCCAACATCGATAATATCAACGCCTTCATTTATCATTTCTTCAGCATGAAATAAAGCTTTATCTAAAGAATTAAATCTTCCACCATCAGAAAATGAATCAGGTGTTACATTCAAAATCCCCATAATATAAGTGTGTTTACCAAAATCAAACTCTCTACTACCAATTTTCATAAAAAATACCTCAAATAATTAATATTTTAATTTTAAATTTTTCTTTTCATTTTTCCAATTACAAATAGGCTCTACATCACAACAAAAACATGCTCTACTCATCTTATCAGCTCTATATAATAATCCATTTAGATTTTTTTCTTCACTGACTTTACTATCTCTATGTTTTAAAATGGCTTCGATGATCAAGTTTTGCTCATTTTGAGTAAATTTACAGTCATTTAAAATCAAAGGAGCAATCTGTGCACTAGATATTTCATGGCCTATTCCTTGACGATATTGAATATGACGCCCAATATCATGTAATAAAGCTGTCGCATAAATCATATCATCACTTATCTTTAAATTTTCTTTCACATTCAAGATCATCATCAATCTAGCTACATCTAAAAAGTGACTCATATCATGTCGACAAAAAATACGATTTACTTCTTCTTTAGCTATTTCTTTATAACATTTTTTAAATATTTTATGTTGTATAATCGTATTTTTACAATCAAAATTCATGTTTTTTGCTCCCTAATTTTTCTAAAAAATACATATATTTCATTATAAAAGAAAACGACTAATTAAACAATAAAAAAACGACTCCTATTAAAACAATAAATAATAGAAGTCGTTTCTTATAATTAATTATTTATTTAACTTTGTAGTAACTACACGACGTACAAATTCTACCATGAGTAAAATATTTACTAATAATCCAAGCCATTCAGCTGTACCGCCAAAGCTTGCATCAACCATGCGAAGTGGTGATTCGTCGCCACCAGAAGTTACAGAAACAACGATGATACCTGCCATGATAACACCCATCAAGGATTCACCAACGATCAAACCGGAAGCGAATAATACACCATGACGATTGCAGTTATCTACATCACCTGTAATATCCTGTGGACTGCGAACTGCTGCACGTTTACGTAAATATAAATGAACAAAATAAGCAATTACAGCACCAAAAACAAGTGGCATTTCAAGTTCTGGTGGAAGATAGATACCCATACCAACAGCAAGTGGTGGTAAGCTGTATTTTTTAGTGTTTTTCTTCAAAAGAACATCAATGATTATGATGATAATACCAAAAACAACACCATAGAAAATATAAGACCAATCCATATTGCTACTGAAAATACCTCTAGCAATAGTAGTCATAAGTGTTGCCTGTGGAGCAGATAAAGCTTGGCTTTCATCCATGCCTTCACGTGGAAAAGCACCAGGGAAACCATAAGCTTCAAAAAGAAGATTCAATACTGGAGCAATTGCAATAGCACCAGCAATACAACCGATTAAAAGAGCAACCTGCTGTTTCCAAGGAGTTGCACCAACGAGTAGACCAGTTTTTAAATCCTGTAAATTATCATTAGAAATTGCTGCAATACTAGTAATAACACTAGTGATAAAAATAGCAAATGCTGTAGCAAATAAAGTTCCTTCTGAAGATGAGAATAAATTAGCATAATCACCAAGTGCAAGCACTACGATAGAAGAAACGATAATACCTAAAATACCGATACCAGAAATAGGGCTAGAAGATGTACCGATGAGACCTGCCATATAACCACAAGCAGCAGCCACAAAGAAGCCCATTGCAACAGCTACAAAAATACCAACAACAATATATAACCACATTGTGCCAGTAGATAAATGACCATCGGATAAGAAAGAATAAAATACTGTTACTAAACCGATAATAACTAATAAGAATACAATACCAATACTTTTTGGTGACATATCTGTATCCATACGATGTAAATTGTCATTTACTTTACTGCCATCAGATACAGCTTTAATAGACATTCTAATACCATCTATAATTGGTCTCATTAAAGTAAGTAAAGTCCAAATAGCTGCAATACCCATTGTACCAGCACCCATGAAACGAACTTTTGCAGACCAAATACTTTGTGCTGCATCAGAAAGTTCTGTGCCTACTGGAATATTAGTAATAGACATTAAGTAAGGAACAAAACCGCACCAAGCAGCAATCATACCAACGAGCATTGCAATACCGCTTGCAAGACCGATTAAATAACCTGCCCCTAAAAGTGCTGGAGAGAAACCAAGTGGTAAAAGTGTAACAGCTTGTTTACCAACACTGAAATAAGTAAGCATTGAACCAGAAAGATATCCAAATCCACTAGAAAATAAATTGATAAGTGCAGCAATGATACCACCGCTTACAATATCTCTAATACCACTAACACCGGATTTACCTTCAGAACTAGCACTACCAACTTTTAAAATTTCAGCAGCTGCACGACCTTCTGGATAAGGTAAATCTGTATTTACTACCATTGCACGACGAAGTGGAATAGTGAATAACACCCCTAAGCATCCACCACAAGCACAAATCATTAAAGTTTGCCAAAATTGGAATCCTTGCCAATAACCGATCATCAAAAGACCTGGAATAATGAAAATTACGGCAGATAATGTACCTGCTGCTGACGCTTGCGTTTGTACAAGGTTATTTTCCAAAATATTGGAATCTTTGAACATACGCAAAACTGCCATAGAAATTATTGCAGCTGGGATAGCAGAAGAAAATGTAAGACCAACTTTTAATCCCAGATACACATTTGAAGCTGTAAATATAATTGTTATAAGTAAACCTAAAATCATACCACGTATGGTAAGTTCAGGCAGCTTCAATTCATGACTCATAAAATCATGCTCTTTCATCAATTAAATCTCCTTTACAAATAAATTCAAACCTAATTGTATAATACTATTACACAAAGTGCAAGACTAAATACACAATAAAAACATCTTTATAATGATAATTTTAAAAGAAAAAATTAATGATTATCATCGAAATTTTATATAAAACAAATAAAAATCTAATAAATACAGATATTAATTCAATTTCATCTACTTTTATACGGTTTAATGTCCACTTTTAGAAGAATTTTTAATTTTCACAAGTTAACATTAAAAAGTAATATATTAACAATAAAAAAGTTATTATTTTGCTAATTTTACAATTATGTATTTCAACAAAAGACATTTTTATTGTATTAATTAAATTACATTTAATCTATTTATTTAAAATAAAAAATGAAAAAATATTCATTTTAATAAACGAATAAATAAAAAATGCACTCAAATCTCGAAAAAATTTTTCTTTTTTTAGATTTGAGTGCATCTAAATTATTACATTAAGATATTATCTTATCTTTTTTCAAAAGTACCAAATACAATAGGTTTACCATTTTCTACCATATGAGTGCCTCTTGCCCACACATGTTGTAATTGTAAATCTTTATCTAATACTAAAATATCTGCATCGCTATTATTAGCTAAGCAACCTTTTCTTGGATATAATTTAGTGAATTTAGCAATATTGCTTGTAATAATTTTTATAGCATCTGTAATCGCAATATTTTCTTTTTGTACCATATCTCTAAATTCATTCAAAATAGAAATCTGGCTCGCTACACCAACGCCAATATTATTACCAGCTTCATCAAAAATTGGCATACTACCATTACCATCAGAACTCATGGTGATATTTTCAATATTAACACCAGCTTCTAATGCTTGTTTTACAGCTTCACTGGATTTTACAGAATGACTAGAACCAGTTTCAGGGCTGACGCTAGAAGTTACATCCATAATACCGCCTTGTTTTGCCCATTCAATAGCTTCTTTAAATAAACGTTTATTGCGATTCACATGAGTTGGAATGATTTGTGTTTTAGGAATTTCACCATTTTTAGTGATTTCATAAAGCATTTTTAATCCATCTTCACCATCACCTAAATGCATATTAACTACACCAGCTTTACCGCTGAGCATACCGCCCACACGAGCTTCTGCTGTAATCTGTTGATAAGCTTCTTTTGGTGATTGAGAAGAACGATGATCGCACATAGCAATTTCACCAGTACCAATTACTTTATCGATCAAAATAATATCATTGCGTACACTACCTGTAATTGTTGGTGTTGGAATTTCATAAGAACCAGAATAAATATATGCTGTAATGCCTTCATCTTCAAGACCACGAGCTTTGGCAAGTAAGCTAGCTACATGACGAGTTACACCATCTGTACCTAAAAGACCAAGTACTGTAGTTACACCAGAAGTTGTGATATCTGTTAATTGGATTTCTGGTGTTCTCGTAGCATAACCACCTTCACCGCCACCACCGATTAAATGTACATGAGAGTCGATAAAACCTGGTACTACATAATTGCCTTCACAATCAACTACTTCGCAATCATATACTGCTGGTAAAGATAAATCTTCACCTATCATAGCGATTTTTTCACCAGCTACTAAAATATCTTTAACTCCTAAATCTTCAGGAGCAATAACATGTGCATTTTTTAATAAAGTAAAAAATTTTTTTTCTGTATTCATTTAAATCAACCTTCTTATTATAAACTTATTGTAAAAATAACATAATAAAACGCATTGCCCAAATAGATAATAATGCATTAATTACACAAATTAAAATAATCGCAGGATAATGTTTAGTATTTACACCAGAAATACCCAAACAACGACCTACATTCTGTACAGGATTACCCATCAAATAGATAGCAGGTAAAAGAACAGTTACTTGCATGGAATCTAAAGAACCAGCAGTATATAAGCTCATTGCTACACCTACACCACCGCCCATACTCATTAAAGCAGTTATTAAAACTGTTGCTGCTTCACCAGGAAGGCCCCAAAGTCCCATTACAGGCTGAAATACAACACCAATCAAATGTAAAAGACCTGTAACATCTAAAATACGAATAATAACAAATGCCATTACAACATTTGGTAATAAGCTAGTGGTACCAATAGTAAAACCTTTTCTAGCACCATCAATAAATAAATCTAAAATCGTTTTTTTCTGGATAGCTTCTACTTTATTATCACTCATCTGTCTTACCTCACTTATTCTCCAATAAATTTAAAATACAAACGCATTAAATTTGCACCCACGATTTTAAATACAAAAATCACAAGCAAAGGTACAATGATTGGTGCAAGTAAAACACTAAAAGCAGCAGCACCAGAAGAAAAGTAATTTGTTATAAACGCACTACCACTTGTTTGATACGTGATGATAACAGAACGTTCTTTATCTGTCAATTTTCCTTCATCAACTAATTCTTTAACCATACCAGCAGCAGCATCTGTACTTTGCATATTAGCGATATTTGCAAGTGCAGAAACACCCGGTACACCAAGTAAAGGTTTTAATAATGGGTTCATTAATTTTTGAGCAGCCTTCAATCCACCTAAACCATCAATAACATTTACAATTCCTAAAGCTAAAATAACAGCAGGAATAAGTTCTAAAGCAAATAAAAAGCCATCTTTAGCACCGCTACCGCCAGCACCTCTAAAGCTCATAGCCTTATCAGTTGGTATTTGCCCAAAACTACCATTCAATACATTGAAATCTAATGCACGTAAAACCCCATCAGAAGAAGAAAAAATTCCTGAAAATAATAAAATTGCTAATACAAAAACAACATAACCGTACCATGGTACCTTAATTTTCAAATCATCATTGCGTTTTTCCATAAAAATCACTCCCAAATATACTTAAGATATAAATTCACTATATTTATATAGCAATTCTTATGCCAAGTATAATTTATTTTAATTATCTATTATATATGTACATTTGTATTATATTTTTTTATTTAATATATTTATTTTAACGGGAAACTTATATTATTTTACTTTAAATTTCCCATTAACTTTTAAAATAATTGCATAGTAGTCTTATTTTTTAATCTAAAACCTTTATATTACTATTTTATTCAAGAAAATATTTTATTATAATATTTTTGATACTTTGTATACTAAAAAATCTTTACTTCTTTAATATAATAAATTATGTTAGAATAATTTATTATTACCTCAATAATTAAATGATTATAAATATATAGGAGAAACATATGAAAAAATTAGTTATTATTTCTCTAGGATATAATACGGCTCATACTATTTATGAACAATTACGTAATATTCTTTACTCTTCTTTAGATATCAAATATTACTACTCCTCTTCACCACCACCTACTAACCTAGAAGTTGACTTAATTCTTTACTCTAGTGAATATGCTTTCGAAAGAATTAATTTTCATCCCCAAAATGTTCCATATATTATTGCACGTCGTTCTATAAATTACCATGAAATTGGTAAATTATTTAAATTACCCAAATATAGTGATGTCCTGCTAGTCAATGACTCTAAAGATAGTGCCGAAGAAACTATTTTATTATTACAAACATTAGGTATAGACCATATAAATTATTTTCCATATTATCCAGGAATAAAAAATTATCCCAAACTAAAAATAGCTATAACCCCTGGAGAAAACGAGCTTGTACCCAGCTTTGTAAATCATATCATCGACATCAAAACACGTTTAGTAGATATCACATCTATCATTGAAATTCTCATGCATTTTAATATATTAGATAAATTCGCTAATATACTATCTGCAAAATACATTCAGGATATAATTAAATTAATAAAAACAGGCAACAAACTATTAATTGATAGTAGCAAAATGAAAGAACGTTTTAAAACTGTAATCAATAATGTCCATGATGGTTTAATCGCTATCAACAAAGAAAATAAAATATCTGTTTTCAATCCTATTGCCGAAAAATTATTTTCCCAAAAAGCTAGTAAAATTATTGGCCAAGATAGCGAAACTTTTTTAAATGAGAATTTTTTTAAAACTGTAAATAATCCTCGAAAAGAAGGCATATTAAAACTCCCTTCACAAGAACTATTAATTTCAGAAATTCCGCTCTATGCTAAAAATAGTGATAATGGTAAACTATTCGTCTTAAAAGATGTCTCTGAAATTCATCGACTAGAAGAATCTGTACGTCGTCGTTTATATCAAGAACAAAATATTGCTCGCTATAATTTTTCTAATATTATTGGCAAAAGTCCCGCACTTCAAAAAGTACTATCACTTGCACAGAAAATGGCCAAATCAGACTCTACAGTATTTATTCAGGGCGAATCTGGTACGGGTAAAGAATTATTAGCTCAAAGTATTCACAATGCTTCTAATAGAAGTTCTGGCCCTTTTGTCGCTATTAACTTTGCAGCCCTATCTGAAACACTTTTGGAATCTGAATTATTTGGTTATGTTGAAGGCTCTTTTACTGGTGCTAAAAAAGGTGGCTCATCAGGTTTATTTGAAGCTGCTCATAAAGGAACACTATTTTTAGATGAAATAGGCGATGCCTCTCTACCTTTTCAAGTAAAATTATTACGCGTGCTTCAAGAGCGACAAATTCGTCGTGTTGGCAGTATAAAAGTAATTCCTATTGATGTTCGTATTATTGTTGCTACTAATCATAATTTAAAGGAACATATAAAAACAGGCTTAATGCGTGAAGATTTATATTATCGCTTAAATGTACTGCCACTAAAAATGCCTGCACTACGTGAACGCAAAGAAGATATTTTACCTCTTGCCTATAATTTTTATAAGAAATATAAACCTCTATCCATAGATGCGAAAATATATTTTTCTAATATAAAAACCTGCTTACAAAATTATTCTTGGCCTGGTAATATTCGTGAATTACAAAATGTAGTTGAATATTTAACTAATATTTGCCCTAATGAACCACCTCAAAGTAGTGATTTACCTGAAGATATTAAAATTGAAATTTTTAATATTCCTAATGAAACTATTAATTTAAAAGAAGAAATATTATCTGAAATTAAACGCTGTAATAAATTCAAACAACCCATTGGAAGGCGTTCTCTAGCACATAAATTTTCCATTTCCGAAAATAAAATCCGTGAAATTCTTGATATTTTACAAAAAGAAAACTATATAAAAATATCATCCGGAAAATACAGTTTAAAAGCTATCTAAAAACCTCCTAATTATAAAATATTTTCTTGACTTGAAGTCCACTCAAGGATATATGCTTTAGTTAACAGCTAAATCATTATTTAAAGGAGGTATTTTTTATGAAAAATTTTTCCAGACGTGATTTTTTTAAAGTTGCTGGTGGTGCTGTTATCGGTGCAGCAACTTATGGACTAACAAATAATCTATCTCATTCTTTTGCTCAAGCTCCCGTAATTGCTAGCACTAAAGTAAATAATAATATGATTGGCTCAAAGGCTAAAGTATATTTTTCACCTCAAATAGACGCAGAAAATCTATTAAAACTATATAATTTAATCAATGAAGGTATTTATGGAAAAACTGCTATCAAACTTCATACTGGCGAAAAAAATGGTCCTAATATTTTACCTAGAGAAATGGTTCGCACATTCCAAGAACATATACCTAATAGTAATATAGTTGAAACAAATACTTTATATAAAGGTGATAGATATACTACTGAAAGCCATAGAGAAACATTAAAAGTAAATGGCTGGGATTTTTGTCCTGTAGATATCATGGATGAAAATGGTACTGTTATGCTTCCCGTACGTAATGGTAAACATTTCAAAGAAATTTCTATGGGTAAAAATATCATCAATTATGATTCTATGATTGTATTAACTCATTTCAAAGGTCATGCTATGGGTGGATATGGTGGATCAATGAAAAATATTGCTATTGGTTGTGCTGATGGCAGAATTGGTAAATCAATGGTTCATGGAGTTTCAGTCAATAATCAACCTGCAGATTGGGGACAATGGCCAAGCAAAGAACAATTAATGGAAAATATGGCAGAATCAGCCAAGGCTGTTATTGATTATTTTGGAAAACATATTGTATTTATAAATGTTTTACGTAGAATGTCTGTTGACTGTGATTGTGCGGGATTATCTGCTGCTGAACCTACAATCCCTGATATTGGCATCTTAGCTTCAACTGATTTACTCGCTATAGATCAAGCTTCTATTGATCTAGTATACGCTCAACCAAATAATCAAGATTTAGTAGAACGCATTGAATCTCGTCATGGACTACACCAATTGACAGCTATGCGTGATTTAAAAATGGGCAATCCTCAATATGAATTGATTTCCCTCTAATTAATATAAATAAAAAGACATCTCTTAAAAATTAATTTAAAAGATGTCTTTTCTACCTTATAATACCGATTTATTAAATTTATAATTACTATTAATATTATTAGAAGTAAAATTCCATTTGTGCACGGAAGATATCTACATCTTGTCTACCTTCTGTACTTGTTGCATTTACTTGACTACCTGTTGTGTAGAATACTTCTATTGTTGTATTTTCCATTGGTACATAGTCAAAACCAAGTGTCCATCCTCTTACGTTTTCAGTATAGTCCACTGTTGCATCTATTGTTGAGAATGCACCTACATTTCTGTAGTTTGTGAAGATTGCAAAGGAACCTACATCACTTGGATTGTGTTGTTTATAGCGAAGTTCACTAAACCATCCGTCATTTACCACTTCACTACCTACACTATCTGTTATTCCATCTAAATCAGATTTACTATATGCTGCCATCAATGTTAAATTATCTGCAAGTTTTGTATTAAATCCTGCTTCCCAGAAATTTACGCTATCTTTAAAATCTTGTTCTGCTACTGTTACTTCATTTAATCTTCCATATGTTGCACCAATTGCTGTTACTGGGCTAAGATTATATTTCAATCTAGCAGATGAGTATTCTGTTCCAAGATATGCCCCGTATGTTTTAACTGATCCATCTTCATTTCTTTCATTTGTTCCAAATGTAGTTCCAGCTAATGTTCTGCTATCTTTTAATCTACCATAAGTCAATGCTCCAGATAAATCTCCATTTTCAAATGTGTATTCTGCACCAGAGATTTCTGTATCGATTATTCTACCATATGAGGAGAATTCTCCATAACGACCTATTTTCAACATGCTATCGCCGAAATTTCCTTCTGCGTATACTTTATTTACCTGTAAATCTTTATCTCCATATGCAGTTATACTATCAGATTTCATATTATATTCTGTTTCAATCTGTCCTACTGCTGTCCAATTGTCGTTTACTTTCCCTCTCATCCAAAATTCAATATGAGAGTGACTTGCACTGTCGTCTCCATATCCAGCTTTATAGTTAGTAGCATTGATATCGCCATCATCATAACGTAAACGAGCTGTACCTGTGAATTTTAAATTATCACTTTTTTCTTCGAGTTCTGCTACTCTTACACCTAAGTTATCTAGCTCTTCTGCAAATTCTGCAGCTAACTTATCTACAATAGCTTTATCCGCTTTTTGTAAATCTTCTTTTGCCATAGCACGAGCTACAATCTGAGCCATTTCATAGCGAGTCATTATTTTATTGCCTTGATATGTACCATCTGGAAAACCATCAATAACTCCATCAGCAGCAAGTGTTGATACTGCATCATAAGCCCAACTATCTTGAGGAACATCACTAAATGGATTGTTAGCAGCTCCTGCTACTCCCGTACTCATTAAAACTAAAGCAGATGTTGTAATAGTTAATGTAGATTTGTTAAACATAATAATTTCTCTCCTAAAATATAAAATTTTTATTTAAAATAAAGTTTTTGCTTGTAAAAAAATAATAATATTAAAAATTTTCAATCATTTAATCTTTATATGCTAGAGATTGATATTATTTATTATCAATCTCTAACATTTTTGTTTATCTATTTTTATCTAATTATTTATTAACTTTTTTTAAGTGCCAAATAAATGCAGCATAGTCGCCTTCAATAACTGGACTTGGCATACCAGCAAATAATTCTTTACCTTCTTCAGGAATACCACCAACTACTTTATCTGGAACATTAATGCCAACATACATTAATTCATCCCCACCATAAAGTTTGCCAGTGCGTACATCTTCATAAGTAGCATCAGCATCTAAACCTACAGCACAAACAGTAGCTAAATTATCATTTGGTACAGCCAATGTTCTGAAGAAGCTTACTACTGCTTCAGATTTATCTTTAGCTACAAAACTCCATGCAGTTTCATTACCTTCAAATGGACTTTGTAGTCTGTAGAAATCACCAAACTGTATAAGTTCTCTAACTTCTTTGTAGAATGCAACTTGTGCTTTAGTTTGTGCTTTTTCTTCATCAGTTAATTTAGTTAAATCAAGCTCATAACCGAAGTTACCACACATAGCAGAAATACCACGAGTAGCAAATGGTGTAATTCTAGCAACCTGATGATTTGGTACAGCAGATACGTGACAACCGATGGCAACATTAGGATAAACCATAGATGTACCATATTGAATTTTTAAACGTTCAATAGCATCAGTATCATCACTTGTCCAAGTCTGTGGCATATAGTATAAAATACCTGGATCAAAACGTCCACCGCCACCAGAGCAAGATTCAAATAAAATATTAGGGAATTTACTTGTAATAACATCCATTACATGATATAAACCAAGCATATAACGATGAGCCACTTCGCGTTGACGTTCTGCTGGTAAAATAGCAGAGCCAATTTCTGTCATATTACGATTCATATCCCATTTTACATATTCAATATTTGCACTTGCAAGTACATCAGATACAGATTTAATGATATAGTCGCATACATCTTCACGAGAAAGGTCTAAGATCAACTGACGACGAGCAGTAGAGCGTGTACGTCCATCAATATGCAAACACCAATCAGGATGAGCTTCATATAATTTACTAATTGGGCATACCATTTCTGGTTCAAACCATAAACCAAATTTCATACCCATACCGTTGATTTCATCAACGAGTTTTTTCAAGCCACCACGAATTTTATTTTCATTTACAAACCAGTCGCCTAAAGAGCGATCATCATTATTTCTTTCACCAAACCAGCCATCATCTAAAACGAATAATTCAATACCAAATTCACTAGCCTGTTTTGCAATGGCTTTAATTTTTGTTTCATTAAAATCAAAATATGTTGCTTCCCAGTTATTGATAAGTACAGGACGAACTTTATCACGCCATACACCACGCATTAAGCGTTTGCCATATAAATTTTGATAAATGTGACTCATACCTGTCAAACCTTCATTAGAATAAACAAGTACTGCTTCTGGTGTTTGGAAATGTTCTCCTGCTTTTAATAACCATGTGAAATCAAATGGATTAATACCTATCTGCATTCTAGTTTTGCTATACATATCAACTTCTGTATTAGCTAAGAAGTTACCACTGTATACTAAACTCATAGCATAAACATCACCATTTGTTTCTGTAACATCTTTGCGAACAAGAGCCATAAATGGATTCTGTGCATGACTACTTGCACCACGACGACTTTCTACACATTGCCCACCGATGCGAAGTGGTGTACGAATAATATGACGTTCTCTTGCCCAAGAACCAGAAAGTTGAATCATTTCAAACTTACTATCTTTAAAATCAACATTAGCACTTAATGCACGTTGAACTTTTACATTATCAGCACTTTTATTAATTATTTTTGCACTACGAGCAATAGCATTAAATTCTTCAAAAACAGTGAAAGCTAATTCTACATCTACATTTTTAACTTTATCAGTTAATGTAATAACTAATGTCTGAGCTTCTTTATCTGCTTCTACATATGTTGCAGGTAACCCTTCTAATGCAGGTTTGCCATCGATGATTTTATGACTTACATATCTAAAATCTGTAGCACTAGTTCCATCAGCAAATTCAAGTTCAATAGCTGGGCTACGTAAATCTGTAGAACCATATCCTGGATATTCTTGTTCTTTAGATTCTAATTGAAAAGCATCTATATTATCTGTATTAGTTAAAAAACTAAACCAATCTTTTCTACGCACTGTATAATCAAGATTGTCAGTTTTTAGTGAACGACCCCAATATAAATGGAGCAAATGTCCTGTTTCCAACACTTTCATAAGATAACTTGTCTTTTCAGTTTTCAAATGAAAGGTTTTTGTTTCCTGATTAAATATAATCATTTTTTAGCCTCCTTGAATTAAAGATTTTCTTGCACTAATAATTAAATTAAAAATGCTACGATTTTTTGCAAAATTCAATACAACATAAAATTTGTAAACGTTTTCGCTTTTCTTGGTTAATATTATAATATTTCTAAAAAATAAAATCAATGTTTTATGTTTCTTAAAATTGTGTCTATGTTGTATTTTGTAAAAAATAGTTAAAATTTTAATTAAAGGTTATACATAATATAAATATAATTTAATTTACCTAAAAATGCTTTAAAATAGCTCTATATCAAATTTTTTAAATTTAAATTAATTGAATTAAATTCAAAATAAATGTAATGTGTAGCACTGTTATAGCACCTAAAAAATAAAATATATAGTAATCTGTAGCACTTAATATTTAATCTAAAAACTGACAAACAAACTCATCTAATTTTTGATTTTGCTTATCTATAGGCATATGAGTATAAACAGAAATAGTTGTACTTTAATTTAAAAAGTCAAATTTTTAACTGTGTTGGTAGTACACAGTATAATAAAAAGCTAGGTTGTTACTCGGTTTATATTACCGCCCAAAAAATATACTTGTATACTAAGAGATTATCTAGGTAATTCACTTTTGGTTTATTTGTCATTCTATTAAAAGCGACTGAATAAGTACCAGTTGGAAAAGTTCCTCGCTTAGAACATAAACTATTATAAAAGCTTAGATAATTTCTTTTTTATAAGTTAATAAGAGTATAAAGCGTATTGTTTTATGTTGTTATTAGCTTATAAACAAGCTAAAATATTTATTGAGGTGATAAAATATGACCAATGACGAAAAAATGTTACAAATGATGGAAGCATTAACAAGTGAAGTCAAGAATATTAACACTAGACTTGATAGCATGGAAACTAGACTTGATAAAATTGAAACTAGGCTTGACAATATGCAACATGACATCAAAACAGGTTTTGAAATGCTAGGGAATTTTGTACATGAGATTGAAAAATCAACTACTGAAACTGAAAAGCGTTTCAATAGATTAAAACAAGCAATTTAATACTTAATATTAAGGCACTTTATAGAAATTTTATAGAGTGCCTTTTTTATTTGTAAATTTCTATGAGTACATAAGAATTATTTTATGTGTTCTAAAAGTTTATAAATAAAGCGGGGTTTACACTATGGATATTAAAGAATATAAAGAACACAAAATACAAGAAATGCAAGCCATATCTAAAAATATAGAAGAAGAGTTAGCGAAATTAAGTGAATATAGCAGCAGAATAACAACAAGCTTTTTCTTATCAGGCGGCGAAAACTTTTTAAATGTAAAACATTTAGAAAATTGGGAATGTGAAAGACTGCTAGACACTGTTAATAATCTTATAAAATTAAATAATGAATTATGGACTATTGGAAAATGTTTACAAGAATTAAACAGCTTATGCAAGGATAAATAAACATATCTCTATATATGTATTGGTAAAGATTTAAACCGCCTTATATGGCTTGATAGGGCGGTTTAAATTGATTGAAAGGAGGATATATATATGAATAGCAAACAAAAAGAATACTTAAATTTAAAAAAAGAAATGGCTTTAGGTGATATTGAGCAAGCAAAAAAACAAATTGATTTATACTTATCTGATTTATCTTTCAAGATAGATAAATTAAGACAATATTTTTCTGTGCATGGTCTTTGTATTGATGGTGATATTAGAGAAATACACTCTATTACTAGCGAACTATTAGAAGAAAATAACATCATCATTAAAAATAATGCAGACTATAAGACGTTTAAAAAAATGGAGGCTTTAGACATGGATAAACACATTGTAATTTTTGAAAGTTTTCAAATAAATAGAAATGGGAATAAGGTATATAAAATATCTGTGCTACATTGCAATGATAAAGGATATAGAAATGCAACTGAATCAATTGCAAGTAAATTAAACTTGAGATATCGTACAGGGTATATTTATATTCAAGATTATAAATCTTGTATCAAGGAATTGTTTAATAATAGCTTAAATGATGTTGAATTTGTAGACGATTAAACACGCTTAAGATTTATTCTAAGCGTGTTTTTTAGTATAGGAGGATATAAAAATGAGATTAGGAAAATATGAAGAGCTTAACGACAAGCAACAAGAAATTGTTTATAAAAAATATGGTTGTCTTATTGATAGTGCAATAGATAGAAAAATTGACGGCTTAAAACAACAAATGGCAATAGAATTTGATTCTAATTTTGGTATAAAAATAAAACAAAAAGATATTAATATTCACGATGATGGTATTTATGGTATTAATATCTTTCGTGTACCATTTGAGGATAAAACAAGCTTAACAGTAAAAACAATAGAGCCTTTAATGGAAAACTTTTTGCAACTTAGAAAATATGATAATAGGCTTGCTAAATTTGATAATAGAGCTATTAAAGTTTTTCTATCATTGTTTAATAATGATGATATTGAATTTGATGTAGACAATAGCCTTGATACTATTAATTATTATTGTTGGCGTAATTTAGACCATTATCCTAAATTACAGCATGAATTAAACCGCCTTGTAAAATCATTTAAGAAATATTTTAAAAATTATTTATGTAATATTATATCAGAAATACGAACAGCAGCAGATTATTATTTTAATGACAGTGAGTTTTTGTTTGAAGTTTTCGATGATATGTTTTTTGATTTAGACACTTTAAACCTTGTTAAACACATTAAATCTAATCCTAAAGATGTAACAGAAATTAATAATATTTTATCTGATCTATCTTTTAAGATAGACAAATTAAAACAAGATTTTGCTTTAAACAATGCTTTTAATAAACAAGATATCACAGAAATAAAAGTATTAATAAATACAATCGAAGGAGCTGAATAAAAATGTTAGCATTGAGAACATATTATATACAAAATAAATACGTATTATATACAATAGGTGATATTGATAATGATAATCTTATTTATGATTATTATATAAAACCTATTAATACAAAAGGAACTACAGGAACAGAAATGTTTTTCTTTGATAAATGGAATGGCAAATATATAGATTTAGAATTGATTAATAATGATATTCTATTGTCTAGTATAGATAATCTAAATGATATTACAGAAGCTTTAGACAGATTAATAAAATTTAATAATTCAATGGATATTCTTTATATTAAAAACGATACTGTATATAAAAAAACATTTTACCAGATGTCATATCTATTAAAAGAAAAATTTTATTTGATAGAAGCAATATTTAATAAGCAGCAAAAATGTTATTATGAACCAAATTACAATCCATATGTAGACGAATGTATAAAAATTGCTGACAATGAATATATTAAAGTTAAGCAAAGATATAGAATTTACATTGAAGAAAACGATATTCAGAAGCCAATTAGTCTATTAGATGCTACAAATGCAATAGTACCTTTGGTTGATGCTTTCCAATCGTTTATAAAATCTTTTATTCATGGTGAAAATAGAGAAGTTTATAATATCTTTGGGAATAAAATAATATTAGTTTTTGAAGGAGCTGAATAAAAATGTATACATTAAGTGATTATATTACAATGATTGAAGAAGGAAATAATACAGTAATTCTCTTTAATAGAGTCATAGATTTAATACAAAGGGATTTACTATATAAAACAACATCTATTAATAACTTGATAAATTATATGGAAAATATAGGGCTTTATGTTACATTACACGATTATACAAAAGATAATACTATGCAATTTGCTTGCCATTCTTGTAAATATCTATATGTAGAATATGAAGCAGCAAATAATGGAAAAATAAAAATAATTGATGTTAGATTTTAGGAGGGTTTACTTATGAATGTCTTATTAGATATATTCATTTTTATATCATTGGTTTTATGTGTTTTCACAGATGACATGATTGCAATTAAGTCAACAATGTATTTAATATTAATGATAATGTTAGTAGCTCTATTATCAAACGTGATACTAACCAAAAGTAAATATTATAACAGAAAGATCAAATAAAAATGCACTTTATAGATATTCTATAGAGTGCATTTTTATTATAAACAAAAGAAGGGCAAATAATCGGCTGCTATGTTTTTGCTAGATTATAAGAATAATTAAGAATTAAACCAGAAGGTATAAGTTAGAGTTTAAATCTAATTTATACCTTTTATTTAGTTCTTAATAATTTTATAAATAAGGTGGTATTGCTATGTATTTAAGAGTATGTCTTTCAAATGGTACTGATTCAAGATGGATAGATTTAAGTAAAAATCCAAATTTAAAAAATATTTCTGAAGAAATGGGAAATATTTATGTAGATGATATTAAATCTGATTTAGATTTTGATTGGATAGAATTTGATGAGCTACAGAATATAATTAATGTTTTCAATTATTTGAGTTCTAATCGCCTTAAGAGTGATTTTAAAAAGATATTAGAGCTAGGGCTATCTTTCTATGAAGCCTATGAAAAGATAATAGAAAACAAATATTACATTTTTAAAGCTGATGATATATATGACGTTGGGGTATATATGGTCAATAATAACCATTGGACATATAAACGAAATGAAATTCCAGATGATATATATAAAGTATTAGATTTTCAACTAATAGGCGAGGAATTTTTCAATTCTTGGGACTGTGATTTTGTAGATGGTAAATGTATAGCAGTTTATTAATAATAATTAAAAGGTAGGTTTTAAAAATGAAAATGAATAATACAAAACGAGTTATAAAAGCGTTAAACAAATTAGAATATGTTATTGTTACAAGGGATAGATTAAGTAAATTTATGCAAAAATATAACTTTTCATGGATTTATTATTGTGGAAATGAAGCCGATAATTATACAAGATTGAAATATTTTAATGGGGAAACATTAATCACTATTTACGCTAGAGAGCATAGAAATAATACTTACGAACTATTGTATATAGAAAGTATAGAAAATAAAAATGATGTTAAGCAGGAAATCATAGACGAAATAAAAGACCGTTGTTTAAATCAAGATTTTTCTATTATAGGTTATGAAGTCAATAATGAAATAATGGATTTAGGCGGGGGCGATATCTTTGATGATATTAATTATTTAGACTTATTATCAGTAGATAATAATAACGGCTATGGTGCTATGGTTCATTGTGTTCCTTATAAATGGTTTGATTGGGATATTTATGATCGACAATGGATAGAAATAAATTGTTCTTTAGATATATTTGTAGAATACAAAATAGATAAAGATAGTTTAGAAAAAATAAAATCAATTAATAATAATGATGATATTTATTATGAAAATGTTGATTGGGAAAAAGAATTTTGTAATGGAAAATTAAGAGTCACTAACATACAAGAACTTTAATAATAAATGAGGTGAATATTATGAGTATTATTCTAGGTTTTTTAATGGCACTATTTATCCTTTTATTAACATCATCAAACAATCGTTATTAATAATAATTCCAAAGAGGTGAACCCAATGTTTACAAGATATTTAGAAGAAATCAAATTAAGTCGAGGAGATAAAACCTATACAAAATATGCACAAATATTAAGAAAATTTGAAAATAAACCTATAAATATGGATACAGTAAAAAAAATTATGAACTTAAATATGTCTATTAATTCAAAGAAATTCTATTTATCAGTTTGGATTAGAGCATTAAAGTTCTACAAAAAGGACTGTGAAGAAGTAGAAAGATTTACTAAAACTATTCATACACAAGAAAAACTTGCAGAAGCACCAACACAGGAAGCAGTAGAAAAAATTATCAACAGTACAACAGATAAAAAAGTTAAGCTGTTAGTGTCTTTAATGTCATATGCTGGACTTCGTATTTCTGAAGCTCAAAATATGCTTATTAAAGATATTTCTTTAGAGGAAAATAAATTCATTATACGTAATACAAAAAATCATACGGATAGATTATGTATTATAAATTCTAAATTAAAGCCACTGTTAATAGAATGGCTTAATAGTAAAGACCGAAATACAGGGGACTATGTTTTTAACTCTCCTCGTGGTGGTAAATATACTACAAATTATCTAAAAGATATTGTTAAAAATCATTGTATTAAAGCTGGATATCCTGCCTTGCATTGTCATTCATTTAGGCACTACTTTGCAACTAATTTCTATCAAAAAAGTCATAGTAATATAGCTTTAACAGCTAGAGCTTGTGGACATAAAAGCATAAGTACAACAATGAGATACATTGCGACAAATGCATCAGATTTAGCAAATATAATAAATAAATTCTAAAAATATACTTGACAAAATAGCAAGTCAACAAAAAAGTGTATTCAAAGAGAAAAGGAGATTATACTCATGGAAAATCAATTACAAGTATTTTACAATCAAGAATTTGGACAAGTTAGAACTATAATTAAAAATGAAGAAGTGTGGTTCGTTGGTAAAGATGTTGCTGAAGCATTAGGATATAGTAATACTAGAGATGCTTTAACTAAACATATTGATAATGAAGATAGAACTTATGTCGCAATTCACGACGGCAGGCAAAATCGCTCTATGATAATTATTAACGAAAGTGGTTTATATAGCTTAGTATTTTCTAGTAAATTACCTAGTGCTAAGAAGTTTAAACATTAGGTAACAAGAGAAGTATTACCTTTAATTCGTAAAACGGGTAGCTACTCTATGAAACAGCAACCTGTAGATGATACTAAGAAGTTGCGTTCTGAAGCAATGTTGTTAAATGCCAGAACTAGACAAGCAAAAATGTGGAAAGAATTATCACAAATGACAACTATAAAAGAATATAAAGAAATCGCCTTTGCTAAGGCTGGTAATGTATTAGCTGGCAAGGAAATTTTCTCCTTACCAGAAGCAACTGAAAAAACATATTCTGCTGATGAAATAGGTGCAATCTTAGGTGTATCAGCTAATAAAATTGGTAGACTTGCTAATGCCCATAATCTAAAGACTGAACAGTATGGGAAATTATTCTATGATAAATCTAAGTATTCCAATAAAGAAATAGAAACTTTTAGATATTTTGAATGTGCAATAGAGGAATTTAAAAGATTACTTACGAATTAATAAAAAATATTATTAATTCAAGAGGAGATTTTTATGGTTTTTGTATTTCTTTCAGCACTATTTATTTTATTGATTGGAGATGAAACGGGCTGCTTAGTGTTTATACTTGTCACAATTCTAATGATTGTTAGCGAAGCATTTTATGTTGATATATTTGAAGTTATTTGGATTGTTATTGGAATATCTTTGCTTATTTATATTGTTTATTTATTTAAAAACGCAAATAATAACATTACAAATGAAGCAACAATAAACGATACGTCTACTACGCTTAAACCAATAGAGCGTTCTACAAACATATCAGAACCAAAACTTATTTTACAAATAAACTTAAAAAAACAATTATCTAAAATGAATTTTCCGCAAGATATAAAATATGATATATTGCAAACAAAAGAAGAAATAGACATTATATTTTTTAATAAAAATTATTTCTATTTTTTTATAAATAAGCAAGAAAAATGTACCCCTTATGATTTATCAAAATTAGCTATACAAAAAAATATTGACATTAAAGGCGAGTTTATAAAAATTCTTATATTGAACTTAAAAAATGAAATAAAAGATACATTTTATATAGTCATAAATGAGAAATCATTAAATACACTTCATAGAATAATATCAGAAAATCCAACTACTGAATTTATTCCTAACTATATAAAAATTTTATCCTACACTGAGACTAGATACGGAATATCTAAACCAAGAAGTAGAAATTAACTACTTCTTTTTTTATTACAACATAAGGAGAAAATAAAATGTACTCACAAGAAATAGATAAAATATTAACAGATAACAGATTATCTTTTAAAGCTAAAGGTATATATTTAATTATTTATCAAGGTAAAATAAACATTACACTTGAAAATTTAAAACAAATAAGTTCAGATGGAACAACAGCGATTGCTAACGGAATTAAAGAATTAGAACAATTAGGATATATAAAAAAAGAAATTGTTCGGGAAAATGGAAAATTCAAGAAGGTTTTGTATAAAATTACAAAATAAGGTTATAAAATCTTATTTTATTGAAGGAGATTCTGTATGACAAAAAGACGATATTGGTTAAAACTTAGAGAAGATTATTTTAATTCACCAAAAATAAAAAAACTTAGATCAGTTGCTGGTGGTGATACCTACGCTTTAATATATTTAGAATTGCAATGTTATTCTATAAAAAATGAAGGCATTATTGAATTTGAAGGATTAGAAGATAACCTTGCAAAGGAATTAGCTTTAATCTTAGATGAAGAAGAAATGAATGTAGCATATTTATTATCTTATCTTGAAAAATATAAACTTATTGATTGTATTGAAGAAAATAAATATGCCCTAGTTGAAGCAATGGGAACTATTGGTTCTGAAGCTGAAAGTACAAAACGAGTACGAGAATATAGAGCCAGACAAAAAGCGTTACAATGTAACGATAATGTAACGGATATGAAACGTAATGTAACAAAGTGTAACGATATATATAATAAGAATAAAGATATAAGAAATAAGAATAATATATATAATAATATAATGATTGATATAAATATTATTAATGATTATATAAATAATAATAATTTGGAATATGTGGATGCTGAAGAATTTTATAATTATTATTCTTTACGGGATTGGAAAACCAAAAATGGTGAACCAATTACAAATTTAGTAGCTTTATTAGTTAGTTGGAATACTAGAAATAAAGTTAGAGTAGAAGAAGCAAAAGAAATACAAAGAAAAATGAATGAACGACATGATTATGCTGCTGATTCTAATAATGTACCTAAACCTGCACCTTTAGAAGTTCCTGAATTTTCACCTGAAAATGCAAGTGATTTTTTAAATTGGAATAATCTTGTGGAATATGATTTTATATGCTGGAGGATTTTGGAATTAAAAATACAAGGAGAAAATAAAAAATGAGTAGAAAAATTTTATTTAGAGGTAAATTAATTAGCGATAGTGATAATCACAAGAAAAATCAATGGGTGTATGGTAGTTATTTTAAAGATAGAAACAATATTAGTTATATATATAATAAAAAAGAAAATTATTTTTATATAGTAGATGCAGAAACAGTTAGTCAATATATTGGGAAAAAATATAATGGAGATATTGCTAGATTTGTTTCTATGTATGAAGGTGATATTGTATTTGATACTGATGAATATTATGGTGTTCTTAAATACAACGAAAATAAGCATCAGTATTTTATATATTATGGTCGTATTTCAGAAGCTACTGATAATGTAAATTTTATTATTGTTGGCAATATTTGGGATAATCCAGAATTAGTAGAAAAAAGCTCTTGAATAAAAAGGAATAATAAATGACATTTACTGATGAAGAAATGAAAAAATGTTTTCAAATATTAGACGAACTACTAGAAGAGTATAATATTCCAAATAAACTATCGCCTGATGGAATATCTAGGATTGATGGCATGACAGTTGATGAATATTTTAAGAAGAATCCTT
The DNA here is from genome assembly GCF_958438645.1 of uncultured Megamonas sp. NCBI lineage: Bacteria > Bacillati > Bacillota > Negativicutes > Selenomonadales > Selenomonadaceae > Megamonas > uncultured Megamonas sp. Next base: position 76,049 of record NZ_CAUBSM010000005.1, on the reverse strand, counting down.
TGTTTGAAGAAGATAGGGGGAAATAATATGAAATTTTATGTTTTAACACTAACAAAAGAAATACCACGTTATGATTATGACTTAGAAGATTGGATAAGCGATTATGAAGATATTTGTGTTGGTGTATTTGACAATAGAGATAAAGCTAAAGATGTAGCAAAAAGACATTTTAAAAACTGTGATATTTTTGATATAAGCTTTTTTCGTATTACAGAATGTGAATTAAATGAAATTACAGATATAAGTCAAGAATATATATGTTAATTTAAAAAGGAGAATATACAATGAACGAATTACAACTAATTAACGAACACGGAAAAATTTATGCTGACAGTCGTCAGGTGGCTGAAATGATTGGGAAAGACCATGCAATGCTAATGCGTTCAATACGTAATTATGAAGAAATTTTAGCCACTGCAAAATTGCAGGCACCTGATTTCTTTATTAAATCTAGTTATTTAGACAATCAAGGAAAGCGTAGACCTTGTTACAAACTTACTCGCAAAGGTTGCGATATGGTCGCAAATAAATTAACTGGCGAAAAAGGTATCTTATTTACTGCTGAATATGTAACCAGATTTGAAGAAATGGAAAAACAACTTAATCAAATTAGTGAAACTAAGATAACAGAATACCAACAAAAAGAATTAGAAATTAGAGAAAATGAAGCTAAAGCAAAAGTTGCTGAATTGTGGATAAAACTAGGGGATAGAACTAATATTCCAGAATATAGACAGATTACTGATAGCTATGCTTCATTAGCTCTTGCTGGTAAGCCTGTACTACCATTGCCAGAAGTAAAAGAAAAGACTTATTCAGCTGGAGAAATCGGTAAAATTTTAGGAGTATCAGCAAATAAAATTGGTAGATTAGCGAATGAGTTTAATTTAAAAACAGAAAAATATGGCAAATACTTCTATGATAAATCACAGTATTCTAATAAAGAAGTTGAAAGTTTTAGGTACTATAATAGTGCTATTGATGTATTTAAGGAGTTGTTGGCATAGTGTTTACCCATTTACACGTCCATAGCGACCATAGTTTATTTGATGGCTACCAAACTATTGATGAAATATTAAATAGAGTTAAGGAGCTTGGACAAGAAGCTGTTGCAATAACAGAACATGGGACAATGGCAAGTATAATTGAATTTCACAAGAAAACTTTAGAACAGGATATTAAGCCTATTATTGGTTGTGAGTTCTATTTTTGTGAAGATAAATTTATAAAAGATAGAGCGTTTACACACCATCTTATTTTACTTGCCAAAAATAAAACAGGTTATATGAACCTAAAAAAAATGAATAAGATTGCATTTAATAAAGATGATGGGCATTTCTATTTTAAGCCTAGAATAGACTCTAAAGAATTAACGGAATATTCAGACGGATTGATTTGTTTAAGTGCTTGTTTAGCATCTATAATCAATACCGAAGATGGAGAAAAATGGGTACAATATTTTAAAAATATTTTTGGTGATGATTTTTATTTAGAGGTGCAGCCACACCCTATTGATGAACAAAAAGAATATAATTTTAAATTATTATCTTATTGTGCAAGGTATAAAGTTAAAGCTGTTGTTACAACAGATGCACATTATTCTAAAAAAGAAGATGCTGTATGGCATAAAAAATGGATAGGGTTACAAAAAGGTGAATATTATACCACTGATACTAACTATCTATGGAGCGAAGATGAATTATTAAATTCTAATTTTCTGCCACAAAACATCACACGAGAATTAATTAGAAATACACAAGAAATCACCAATAAGGTTGAAATATATGATTTAGCCCCTGCTGGTAATCATTTTCCAACATATCCAACTAATAATGCCTGTGAAAAGATTAAAGAAATTTGTAGAGGTGTATGGAAGGATAAAGTTCCACGAGGACATTATAAAGAATACGGGGATAGATTTTTGTATGAATTATCTATGCTTGAAAAATGTGGATATACAAATTATCTACTATTAACATGGGATTTTCTTAACTGGTGTAAAGAAAAGAAGATTCTTACTGGTGTTGGTCGTGGCTCTGTAGGTGGAAGTGTAGTTGCTTGGCTTCTTGGTATTCATCACGTAGACCCTATAAAATATAATCTTTTGTTTGAACGTTTTTGTAATCCAGAAAGAGTTTCCGCACCAGATATTGACAATGACCTACAAACATCAAGACGAGGTGAAGCAATAGGTTATTTAATAGATAAATATGGCAATGTAATGAAAATAAGAACTTATTCTTATCTTGGAAATAAAAGTGCTATTAAACGTGCAGGTCAAGTTTTAGGAATTGAACCTACCATTGTTAATGATATTACCAAACAAATTGAGGAAATAGATGATGTTATTAATGTTAGAGTTAAAGTTAATAAAGAGAAACTCATAGATACAGCTAAACATTTTTATGGAAGAATGGGTGCTTTTGGTAGTCATGCTTCAGCTGTTTTGATAACACCAGATGATACGATTAATTATGTTCCAATCGAATATCAAAGTGTATCTGATGAATCACTTGATGGTGAAAGAATTTGGACACAAGTAGCCTCAGGCGATTTCCATGATTTAGAAAACTTTGGATTGATGAAATTAGATGTACTAGGGTTAAACACTTTAGATGTTATAGATAACACTTTAAAACAGATTAAAGATAAAGTTGATATATATAACTTAGATACAAATGATGAAAAAGTATTTAAATTGTATCAAAAAGATAATTTATTAGGTTGCTTCCAAATGGATTCAAGCGGTATGCGAAAACTAGCTAAAGATATGAAAGTTAACTGCTTTGAAAATATTATTGCCTTAGTTGCCTTGTTTAGACCGGGGCCGCTAGGAAGTGGGTTAGTTGATTCTTATGTAAATGGCAAAAATGGTGGACGAATTATTTACCTTTGCAAAGAAATAGAAGAAGTTTTAAGTCCTACTTATAACGTTATTGTATATCAAGAGCAAGTAATGTTGCTTGCACAGAAATTAGCAGGATATACAATGGGACAAGCCGATATGTTGAGAAAAATTATTGGCAGAAAAGAGGAAGATAAAATTGAAAAGGCAACTCAAGACTTTAAAGAAGCAGTAATTAAAAATGGGTTTAGCAAAGAAATTGCTGAATACATTGGTAATCAAATTAAAGCTGCTGGTAGATACATTTTTTAATAAATCTCATGCTACCGCATATGGATATTTGAGTTATATTACAGCATATTTAAAAGTCTATTATCCTAAAGAGTTTATGTGTGCTTTAATAAACTCAAAAAAAGACCAAAAAGACGTTGCACCTTATGTAGAAGAATGTAAACGCTTAAAAATAAAAATATTGCCACCAGATTTACGCAAAGGAAACTTAGAATGGCAGGCTGAAGAAGAAGGTATTAGAGTTGGTTTAACCTATATTCGTAATGTTGGTTCACAGGTTGATACTATTCATTACAAGGATTATCAAGATATTGTTGAACATAACAATAAAAAGATTACTGAAGGTTTAATCAAAGCTGGTGCTATGGATTTCTTGAATATACCTAGAGGAAAAATGCTTATGCAGTTAGTTTCCATGCAAGACTTTCTAAAAAGAAAGAATACTTGCAAACAAAAAGTAGATGAAAATTCTCTAGCACTCGAAAATGCTAAATTAAAAAATGATGCTAAAGAAATTAGAAAATATGAACGACAGTTAGCATCATGGAAAGAAAAGTTAGAAAAATGCACTTTAGAAGAAACTACAGATTGGCAAGAAGTATCTAACTGTCAATTGGAAAATGAGGTGCTAAAGTTTACTTTTTCAGAAGTGCCACGAGTAAAAGATGCTACGATTAAACAAATAAAATTGCATAAAGATAAAAAAGGAAAAGAAATGGCTTTTGTTGTGTTTAGCACTAATTATAGAGAATATAATTGCACTATATTTGCAAAACAATGGAAAGCATGGAGAGATAATTTTTCTATAGGTGCTAAATGTAAAATAGCCTGCTCTAATAGTCAAAACCCAATTCTTGATGATTTTGTATTAATGTAAAACAAAAAGCTCTCTATAGCCTTGTTATAAACTGTAGAGAGCTTCCAAAGGAGGAATTTATATTGAATTTTGATGAATTTAATTTAAATGATGAAGTTTATACACCAGATGAAGTAGCAACTTTATTGAAAATCCCTAAAAGTACAGTTGGTTATTTATTGAGAAATGGAGAAATGAGAGGTACTAAAATTGGCAGACAATGGAGAATAACAAAGAAAAATTTAGAAATTTACTTAGATGATAATACTGTTATTTAAAGCAATGGGTAGCACTTTGTAGCACTTTTGTATAAAAATAATGCTCTAAAACATTGATATATAAGGTTTTATATCACAAATTTAAAATTTTAATTAATCAATTAAGATATGATATAATATACAAACAATAATCATTTAAAGAGAGTGTGTTTTTTATCATGATTCTAACAATAGAAAATCTATGTAAAACTTATGGAGAAAAAGTTTTATTTGAAAATGTAAATTTCAGTCTATCTGATGGCGATAAAATTGGTATTGTTGGCGTAAATGGTACTGGTAAATCAACTTTTATCAAAGTAATCGCTGGTCTTATCCCTCAAGATAGTGGTAATATTATTGCCGGTAAAAATATAAATATAGAGTATTTATCTCAAGATAAAATCTTTAATCCTGAAAATACCATTTTAATGGAAGTTTTTCAGGGAAACCAACCTATAATGAAAACACTTTATGAATATGAAATTACTTTAGCTCAAAGTCAAAAATATCCTCAAAATGATGAATTACAAACAAAAATCATTCAATTAACTAGTAAAATTGATGAATTAAATGGCTGGCAGTTAGAAAGTGATGCTAAAACCATTCTAACTAAATTAGGTATTATGGATTTTTCTGCTAAAATAAAAACTCTATCCGGAGGACAACAAAAACGACTTGCTTTAGCTACAGCGTTAATTCAACCATGTGATTTATTATTACTTGATGAACCAACAAACCATTTAGATAGTGAAACCATCGCATGGCTTGAAGAATATCTTCATAAATTAAAATGTGCTTTAATCATGGTAACACATGATAGATATTTCCTTGATTCTGTTGCTACTAAAATATTAGAATTGGATAAAGGAAAATCTTATGTTTATACAGGCAATTATACTCAATTCTTAGAATTAAAAACTGCCAGAAAAGAACGCGAAGAAGCTTCCGAACAAAAACGTCAAAACTTCCTACGCAATGAATTAAAATGGATACGTCGAGGTGCACAAGCTCGTTCTACAAAACAAAGAGCTAGAATACAGCGTTTTGAAGAAGTAAAAAATCAAAAAGTAAACATCGATAACAGTAAAATTGAAATGGGACTTGCAGGCTCTCGTTTAGGTCGTACTGTAATTGAATTAGAAAATGTAAATTATACTGTAGATAATAAAACAATCATCAAAGATTTTACTTATACAGTTTTAAGAAATGATCGTATTGGTATTTTAGGACCTAATGGTTCTGGAAAAACTACTTTATTAAATATCATAGCAGGTATCTTACCACCAACAACTGGTACAGTAAATATAGGGCAAACCGTAAAAATTGGTTATTTTGCTCAAAAAAATATTGATATGGATGAAAGACTTCGCCCTATTGAATATATTAAAGAAGTCGCTCATCACATAACATTAGCTGATGGTACACAACTAAGTGCATCTCAATTAATGGAAAGATTTTTATTCCCAGGTACATTACAATGGACTCCTATCAGTAAATTATCCGGTGGTGAAAAACGTCGTTTATTTTTATTACGTATATTAATGAGTTCACCAAATGTATTGTTATTAGATGAACCTACAAATGATTTAGATTTACAAACCATGTCTATCTTAGAAGAATTCATTGATAATTTTAATGGTGCTATCATATTTGTATCTCATGACCGCTTTTTCATTGACCGTCTAGCTGATAAAGTCTTTGTATATCAAAAAGATGGTTCTCTTCGTCAATATCCTGGTGGATACTCCTATTACAAAGGTATTGAAGAAAAAGAATTGGCTACATTAGAAAAGGGAAAAAATACTGAAGCCAAAAATTCCACTTCTGATACAGAAAAAACACTTAAAAATATTGCAACTAAAATTGAACCTGTAAAAAAACTTTCTTTTAAAGAACAAAAAGAATATGCTGAAATTGAAGCCATAATTGCCGAAACAGAAGGTAAACTAAAAGTAGTGCAACTTCAAATGAGTCAAAATGCTTCTGACTATGGCAAATTAAATGAACTCACTAAAGAAGAAACTGCTTTACAAGAAAGATTAGATTATTTAATGGATCGCTGGGCATATCTTGAAGAATTAGCCGAAAATAGTAAATAAATATAATAAAAAAAGTAATAAAAAAGAAGCTTTTTGTCTAAATATAGATGAAAAGCTTCTTTCTTTATAAAAATAAACTTAATTTTATTCTATTTTTTTATAATTTACTCATAAATTTTTCATTATTTATGATGAATCTTTCATGTACTCCCTTGCCAATGACTTTATGTGTATCTTTTGCTTCAACTATAAAAGTTAATTTTCTACCTTCAATTTTATCCAAAACTGCTGTTGCTGTTACAATATCATCCATTGCTGTTGGTGCTACATGGGCAATATCTAATTTTATGCCTACAGTACCTTCTCCTTCTTCTAAATAATCTTTTAATGCTGTACATGCAGCTTCTTCCATCAATGCTACCATAGCAGGAGTTGCAAAAACAGGCAACGCACCACTTTTCATATTTTTAGCTGTATTATTCTTTGATACTTTTACTTTAGCTTGTCCAATAATTCCACTTTTTAAATCCAACATAAAAATCCTTCCTATCTCTAAAAAATCTATTTCTATTTTAACATACATAAAAAAATTATCTATGAATTATTTAAACAAATAATTTATAAATATTCAAACTACTTTTATTGTTAAAATAATGTATACAATGTTCTAATAATATTTACATTGACTTAACACTTTATTACTACTATAATGATAAAGGTGTTTTTTTATATATTGTTAAATTGTTAATTTGTTAACTGCATAAAATAACAATATATCTATAGGCTTTATACAATAATATTATTAAAGGAGTTTTTTTAATGAAAAAGTTACGCATTAATTTAACTGCTCAAATTTTTCTTGGGTTAGTCTTAGGTGCTATCTTTGGTTACTTTTTACCCGATATCGGCTCACAATTAAAACCGCTAGGCGATGCATTTATTCGCATGATTAAAATGATCGTTGTTCCTCTTATTTTTAGTACTTTAATCATCGGCATTGCAGGCACAGGCGATTTCAAAAAACTTGGTCGCTTAGGTGGTAAAGCCATAATTTGGTTTGAAGTTGCTAGTAGTTTAGCTCTAGTTGTTGGTCTTGTTATTGTAAATGTACTTCAACCTGGTGTTGGTGTTTCTCTTCCTTCTATTGGGGCTTCTGCTGGTGCTAATGCTGCCGCTACTGCAGAATCTTTCAGTATTTCCATGCACTTATTAAATATCATTCCTGCTAACATCGTTGAAGCTTGTGCCAAAAGCGACATGTTACAGATCATCTTCTTTAGTTGTTTCTTTGGTGTAGCTTTAGCCCATATCGGTGAAAAAGGAAAAATCGTTGTAGAATGTTGCCGTGGAATAGCTGAAGCAATGTTCAAAGTTACTCACTACGTCATGTTATTTGCTCCAATTGGTATTTTTGCTATGATTTCTTATACTGTTGGCACATTCGGCTTAGAAATGCTCATTCCTCTTGGAAAATTAGTATTCTCTCTTTATTTTGCAATTATTGTTTTCTTAATTATTCTTGCAACTATTGCCTCTATTATAACTAAATTAAATTTCTGGCACATCTTTAAAGTTTTACGTGAACCTTTATTATTAGGTTATTCTACTGCTAGTAGTGAAGCCGCATTACCAATAGCTATGAAATGTTTAGAAAAATTAGGTTTACCAAAACATGTCATCACATTTGTTATGCCAACAGGTTATTCTTTTAATCTTGACGGCTCAACTTTATATAGTTCCTTGGCAGTTATTTTCTTAGCTCAAATGTATGATATTGATTTTGGTATCACTCAACAAATCATGATGTTACTTACACTTATGATTTCTACTAAAGGTATTGCTGGTGTTCCGGGTGCTTCTATCATTGTAATCGCTGGTACAGCTGCTTCTTTTGGTATTCCAACAGAAGGTATCGCTATTATCTTAGGTGTAGACCGCATTATGGATATGGCTCGTACATTCTGCAATATCTTTGGTAACTGTATTGCTACTGTTGTAGTTGGTCTTTGGGAACGTGAAATTTCTCGTAGTGAAATAAAATCTTCCTATAAAAATAATTTTAAAGAAGATACTTTAGCCTAAAATAATAAAATAAGATAATAATAAAGCTCCTTAAAAGCTGTCCACTGACTTTTAAGGAGCTTTATTTATTATTTAGCTTTCAACCAAATAGCCATTTCATTTTCACCGCGATTAAAGGCACAAAAATATGGTATTAGTTTTAACTTAATAATCTCTGTATTATTTTGTTTTACGTCTATATTTCTATACAAGACATCATTCCACTGCTTATCTAAAATTAATTTTTCAGCTTCTAATTCTAATTTTACAATGTCCCCTAAGCTATCATTATCCTTATATTCATTTATTTTCTTATTTGTATCTATAGTTATCAAATGCAAATTAGCTCCATTATCCACACCTTCTGCACAATAAATAATAGGGCCTCTTTGTATAGCGACTTTGCCATAATCTTCACGAACTAAAGGATTTGTACAAACAAAATTAGCTTCTATTTGTATATCAAAAATAACTATATCTCCTTTTTCCCAAGTTTTATCTATAATAGCATATCCTTTTTCTATTTTAGGTATAAATTCTTTACCATTTAGCTTGAATGAATATCTATTTGCCCAACTAGGAATACGTAAACCTAATTTAAATGTTGCCTCACTATTTACTTTAAAAGTAATTTTTCCATCCCATGGATAATCTGTAATTTCTTCAATACTTATCACTTGATTATTAATTTTAAAATCAGATTTATTACTTACATATAAATTACTATAAATAGCATCATCTTTTACTGTATACATATATTCATCTAAAGAACTTAATAATCTAGCTAAATTAGGTGGACAACATGCACAACCAAACCACGCTGGACGAACAGTTTTTACATGTGATTTACCTGGATCTTTATGACTTAATTGAGGAACAACTTCCAATGGATTTACATAAAAGAAATGTTTCCCATCAAGAGCCATACCATCTATAACTGTATTATATAAAGCTTTTTCCATTATATCTGCATATTGACTATCCACATCTAATTTTAACATATTATTTGCAAAAAAGATCAATCCTATAGAGGCACATGTTTCACAATACATTGTATCATTTGGCAAATCATAATCTGCAGTAAATGCTTCTCCTATAACAGTAGAACCTATACCACCTGTTATATACATACGTTTAGTAACAATATTCTTCCATAAACGTTTACAAGCTTCAAACATTTTTTCATCATTATTTAAACGAGCCAACATAGCCATACCTGTACACATATACATAACACGTACGGCATGTCCTTCAGCTGTTTCTTGTTCCAAAATAGGCTTATGATTTTGATAATATTCTGGCTTAAAACTTTCCATACCTTCAATTACAGGTTTAGTTGAAGGATCTGTTTTCTGTTGTTCTTTAAAGAAATTTGGATTTTTTCCACGTTCATATAAGAAGAAATTTGCTAATTTCTTATATTTATCATTTTTTGTAAGTTCAAATAAACGAAGTAATGCCAATTCTATTTCTTCGTGTCCATCATATCCATGAATTTTTCCATCTTCACTGCCAAAAACATCATCAATATGATCTGCCAATTTACAAGCAATATCTAATATTTCTTGATTTTTTGTAACACTATAATAGCCAACTGCTGCTTCAATAAAATGCCCTGCACAATAAAGTTCATGACTCTGATATAAACGTTTATATCTACGCTCTGGTGCTTCTATAGTGAAATATGTGTTTAAATATCCATCACTTTGTTGTGCTTTTGCTAATAAATCTACTACCTCATCTGCAATTTTTTGTAAATCGTCATCTTGATGTTGATGTAATGCATATGCTACTGCTTCAAGCCATTTATAAACATCACTATCTTGAAAAACCATTCCATAATGTTTTCCTTTGCTTATTCCAGCTGCAATTTTAAAATTTTCAATAGCATGGCTTTTCTCTGCTGGTATATGATCTGCATCTCTTTCTTTTTCAATTTTAATATCAGCTTCATCATTTAATACTGACCATTGAAAAGGTAACATTTCTTCACGGATTAAATTTATATATTGTTGCCAAAATGGTGCTGTTATTTTTATTTTATTTTCAAACATAATAAATCTCCTTAATAATAATCGATTTTCATCTATTAACTATTTTTTATTAACTATTTCTTTTTGCTAAATCTAAAAGAATATTATTTTCATTTTGTTCATACTTACGATAAAAAAGCATAGGAATAATTCCACATAAGAAAATTATTGCAGGAAGCCATGTAAATACGAATTGTATACCAAATAATGCTGTTGAAGATTGTACTGCATTAGGCACATAACCAAATAAATTCATAACAGCTGCTGGAATAAAACCGCCTATTCCAGAGCCAGCTTTGATACAAAATGCACTTCCTATAGCTGTTAAAAATCCACTAGCACGAATACCTGTTTTCCATTCTCCAAAATCAACTGTATCTGAAAGCATAGCAAATGGCATTGAACATGCTATACCTTGCCCTAAAGAAGCAATAATCCAAAAAATAATCATTAATTCTATATTAGTGCCTACAAAGAAAATACCAATATGTCCGCCTGCAACTAGAATAAAACCTAAAATCATTGTTCCATATTTATTAAATCTTTTTACCAATAATGGAATAGAAATCATACCTACAACTTGAACCAACATTATGCCATTTATAAATGCTGTTAAACTTTTATCTCCTAGATAATATTGACAATAATACACTACAGTGGATAAACGTATAGTTAATGCTATCCAAAAAATCAAATTAGCTATAACAACCAATATCCATGGCCAATTACCTTTTATTGCTTTTACACTATCTTTTATTGGTATACTTTTTATTTTTTCTACGTTAACTTCACGTAAATTCTTAAAAGCTACTATAAATAAAACAATAGCGATAATACCAAAAAATGCTAATGTATATGAAAACCCTTTTTGTTCATTTCCTTCACCAAAAAAAGCAACCAAAGGCAATGTAAAAGTCATACAGATAAATGCCCCTATATTACCGCCAACCATACGAAATGTATTTAATATAACACGTTCACCTGGACGATGAGTTAAATTCGGTAATATTGAAGTAATTGCTGTTTGTATCCCCGTATAAAAAATTCCTGCTAATATATAAGTAACTACAGCATAAATTATTTTTGTTGTACCTGATAGAGCTGGTGTAGTAAATGTAAGCCACATAAATACAGCAAATGGTACACATAACCATAAAAAGTATGGTCTAGATTGTCCATATTTAGATTTAGTATGGTCAACAATAAAACCCCAAACAGGAGCATCTATTGCATCTAATAAACGAGTAAACAATAAAATTGCTCCAGCTGTAGCAACAGATAAACCAAAAACATCTGTATAGAAATACAACAAATAAGAACCTATTATACAATATAATAAATTTCCGCATCCATCAGTTAAACCATAACTTAAACGACCAGATAATGGTACTTTATGATTAATTTGATTATTATTCATATTTAAAACCACCTTATTTTTTTTAGTCACGTAACTTTTAACTGTTTATATTTTATATAATTATTTGAAAACTTTAAATAAATAAAATTAACATTTAATAGTATAATATTAGCATAAATAGTATAATAAAATTATCATAACTAATAAAAAAATATCTATTGTAATATTAATAATTATCAATATTACGCTTAGATTCAACTTTTATTACTATAACGAAATTAATATTTGAGGTGATTTTTTGTATATTATTTTTACTTGTCCACCTTTACCTCATTTAATAGTAGGAGGTAAATCATTATATCGAGTAGGCGATTTACATTTAAGAAGAATCATGCCGTCTACATTTGACTTAATATTTGTAACTGCTGGCAAACTTTATTTAGAAGAAAATTCTCAAAAATATATTCTCAAAAAAGGAGAATTCTTAATTTTACCACCAAATAGATTACACAAAGGATATAAATGTTGTGATGAAGCTACAGATTTCTTTTGGCTACATTTTTATACTACTGGTAAATTCAAATATATGGATAAACCTATCTACGATAAAAATCACAAACAAAAAGCAAATTATCAATTTACTAAAGAACCTTTCCATATATCATTACCTCAACATGGTTCACTAACAGTCGAACAACAATCTCAAATGGCTGAATATATGAATACTATTGTTCAAGTAAAAATTGATAAAACTAAACCCAAAAAAGATTTCTATTCTTCAACTGTTTCTCAATTAAAGAGCCAACAATTATTTTTTTCTATTTTAAGCATTCTTTGTGATATTCATGAGCCAAATACTAAAAATGTAGCAGAAAAAATTTATGAACATTTTTCTCTATTCTATACAGAAAGCTTTGATTTAAAAAAACTATCTGATGAATATGCTTTTCATCCTACACATATAATTCGTTGCGTAAAAAATAAATATGGCTTGAGTCCACTACAACTACTCTTGCACATACGCATACAAAAGGCTAAAGAATTATTAACATACACAAACTTTTCTATTAATAAAGTGGCTATATCTGTAGGATTTGATGATAATGCATATTTTACTAAACAATTTAAACGTATAGTCGGCACTACTCCCACAAATTATAGAAAACAAAATCTAAAATCAATCTAGGTATTATTTTAATTAAAATAGCTATAATAAAACAAAAATGCTATAATAAAACATATTGTAAAGGAGGACATATGGCTACAAAAAAGAAATTTTACGCAGTAAAAAAGGGTTACCAAACAGGAATATTCACTACTTGGGCTGAATGCCAAAAACAAACACAAGGTTTTAAAGGAGCATTATTTAAATCTTTTCCCACAAAAGAAGAAGCTCAAAACTATTTAGAAGATAAACCTTCTACCAATATTTCTGAACAAGATGATGATCGTTATTATATTTATGTAGATGGCTCATATATAAATAGTGAATATAGCTGGGGTATGGCTATTTTTTATAAAGGTAAATTAATAGATACTTTCAATGGAAAAGGCACTTCCATAGATGCTAGCGAACTACATAACGTAGCGGGAGAAATCCAAGGTGCTATGGAAGCTACCAAATGGGCTATTGCTCACGATGAAAAAATTGTAATCTGCCACGATTATATTGGCTTATCTGAATGGGCTTTAGGCAATTGGAAAACAAATAAAGAATTGACTAAAGCATATGCTAAATTCATGAAACCATATTTACATCTAGTGACCTTCAAAAAAGTAGCAGGTCATACAGGAGTATTAGGTAATGAACTTGCTGACAAATTAGCTAAACAAGCTTTAGGTTTATAATAAATTGCTTAATAAAATTAGAGGAGGAATAAAAATTTGACTACTACAGATAATTCATTGACTTTAGGTATAGAATCTAGCTGTGATGAAACTTCTGTTGCTATCTTACGTGGTGGCAGAGAAATACTAGCTAATGTAATTTCTACTCAAATTCCAATTCATCAAAAATTCGGAGGTGTCGTTCCTGAAATCGCCTCTCGTAAACATATTGTTAATATCATGCCTGTTTTAGATGAAGCCTTACACAAAGCAAATGTTACTTTAAAAGATATCGATCGCATTGCTGTAGCGTATGGCCCAGGATTAGTAGGTGCTTTACTTGTAGGCGTATCTGCTGCTAAAACATTAGCTTTTGCTTTAGATAAACCACTAATTGGTGTAAATCACTTAGAAGGTCATATCTTCGCCAATTTCTTATCCACACCTGAACTCCAACCACCATTTATGGCTCTCGTAGTTTCCGGTGGACATACTTCCCTAGTTCACGTAAAAGACTATAATCATTTTTCCCTAATGGGACAAACTCGTGATGATGCAGCTGGTGAAGCTTTTGATAAAGTAGCTCGTGTAATGGGATTACCTTATCCAGGTGGCCCTCAAATTGATAAATTAGCTAAAGAAGGAAATCCTGATGCCATTGATTTCCCTATGGCATTAAATGAAAAAGGTAACTATGAATTCAGCTTCAGTGGCTTAAAATCAGCTGTGCTCAATTATTTAAACAATATGAAAGCAAAACGTATCGAAATCAACAAAGCTGATGTTGCCGCTTCCTTCCAAAAATCAGTAGTTAATATCTTAGTGCATAAAGCTGTAGAAGCAACTCGTCAAACTAACATGACAAAACTCGTACTTGCCGGTGGCGTAGCAGCAAATAGTTCCCTAGAAGGACATCTCCAAAAAGCATGCAAAGAAAATGGCTTAGAATTTTACTACCCAAGCAAAATCTTATGCACAGACAACGCTGCCATGATAGCCTGCCGTGGCTACTACCAAGCCCAAGCAGGAGACTTTGCCGATAGCAACCTAAACGCTATCCCTTATCTAGAACTAACTGACAAAGAATAAGGATTTATTCATTTTTCTTTTATCTAAAAGAAAAAATCCCGCGATATTGATTTTACTTTGATAAAGATAAAATTATGTCTACAACGTCCAAAACTCACTTTGTTCAAACAGTTGGACTAAAAACATAGCCATAATTTTATCTTTATCAATAGCTTTCAGCTACCGTAAAATCTGCTAATGCGGGAAATTTTGGTATTATTTAAAAACAATTACAAAATAATAATTTGTAACTTTTATTTTCCGCATTATAAAATTTTAATGGTAATCGCAAGATTATTGAAAACAATTATCACTGAATACGGTTTTAGTCTGAATGTTTGAGCGAAGCGAGTTTCTAAGCGTTGTATGAAGTGATAATTATTTTCAAAATTAAAATTTTATCTGCGGTGATTTCTTTGGTTCGTTTCTTTGTCATCAAAGAAATGAACTAATACTTAAAGTGGGCGATTTTTTATGTTAGAGATATTTTCTGATACTTCGTTATTATTAGCTATTGGTATAGCTTTTATTTCTACGTTAATCCAATCCTTGACGGGTTTTGGATTTGCTATTGTTTCTACGCCATTGCTTTTAATGGTCTATGATGCCAAAGAAGTCGTTGTACTTTTGCAATTTTTATCTGTTGTTCTTGATACTGTCTTTGTATTTTTTGTCAAAGATAATATTGATTGGCATTTTCTAAAACCATTGCTGATAGGCTCAGTAATTGGTCATCCTATTGGTATTCTCATCTATCTATTTGTGCCTACCATGGGATTAAAAATTTTCATAGCAGCTGTTATCCTATTATTTTTATTTCTCACTAAAATTTATCGTAAACGAGTTACGGAAACTTCCTGTAAAACAGGATTTATTGGTTGTTTATCTGGTATTTTAAATACTTCTACCAGTATGAGTGGCCCACCTCTTATTATTTATTTAACATCTACCAATCGTGATAAAACATCTTTACGTGCCACTTGCATTGCTTATTTTACTATTATCAATTATTTAGGTATCTTTGCTTTTTATTTAGCAGGAAAAGATTTTTCATTTGCTATTGAACAAAGCCTCTATATTATCCCCTTCTGTTTTATCGCTTTATGGTTAGGTAATAAATTATTTCCATATGTTTCTCAAAAAATATTTAATCGACTCGTTTTTGTTATGTTATTATTCAGTGCTTTATATACTATTTATTCAGCTATCAATTAAAAGATAAAGGAGAACTATATGCATAAAGTTGCTGTTGTTACTGGTGGAGCTAGAGGTATTGGCAAAGCCATTTGTGATGAATTCAAAGCTCGAAATATTACAGTATGTACTATTGATGTTTTACCTAATGATTATTTTGTTGGCGATATTGCTGATGAAAAAATATTGACGCAATTTGCCCAAAAAGTAATTGATGAGCATACAAAAATAGATTATTTAATCAATAATGCTTGTCTTATGAAAGGTGGCTTAACTACTGCTTCTTATGAAGATTTTCTCTATGTACTAAAAGTTGGTGCTGTAGCTCCTTTTATGCTCACTAAATTATTTATGAACCATCTTCAAGACAATGCTAGCATCGTAAATATTTCTTCTAGCCGTCATTTGATGAGTCAAGCAGATACTGAAAGTTACACTGCTGCTAAAGGAGCAATTTCTTCACTAACTCATGCTATGGCAGTAACATTACGTGGAAAAGCTCGTGTAAATAGTATTTCTCCTGGTTGGATAGATACTACAAATAGTAAATTTTCCTCAGCAGATAAACTTCAACATTTAGTAAATCGCGTTGGTGTCCCAAAAGATATTGTAAATGCTGTGATGTTTCTTTGCAGTGAAAAATCTTCATTTATCACCGGTCAAGATATCGTCGTTGATGGTGGCATGACGAAACAAATGATTTACCATGACGATTATGATTGGTATTACAATAAATAAAGGTATTCTTCCTTGATACACAGAATTATATTATATAAATATCTATAATATAAAAATATGTATATAAGTATAGGAGGAATTTTTATGGGATTATTTGATAATCTTTTAGGCAATGCCTCTAAAGCAAATCTTGATGATATCCGCCAAGATTACGCTAAATTATTAGCTAATGGTGAAAGCATTCAACAGGCTTATGAAATCTTTCGTGATTTATTTATTTTTACCGACAAACGCCTTATCCTTGTGGATAAACAAGGTCTTACAGGCAAAAAAACACAATATCATTCTATACCATATAAAAGCATAAGACATTTCAGCATTGAAACAGCTGGTCATTTCGATTTAGATGCTGAATTAAAAATATATGTCGCTGGTATGGATATGCCTATTAGCAAAAAATTTGATAAAAGTTTAGACATTTATCAACTACAAGCTATTTTAGCTGAATATGTATTACGTTAAAATAAAAGCTGGGTTTAAAATCCTTTAGAGATTTAAACTCAGCCTTTTTTATCAATAAATTCAATATAAAATTATGAGGTTACTCTATGCAAACACAAAATTATTCCATACAAGAATTACAACAAAGTCTTGCTACTGCTCTTATAGATAAGGAAATAAATTCCTTGCCTGATTTACAACCACAGATAATCTATAATGATTACAACAATGGCTCTAATCTATTAGTAGAATTACTTCAGGAATTACAAACTTGTAAACGATTTTATTTTGCCATAGCTTTTATCACTCAAAGTGGCTTAATTTGTCTTAAAGAATGTTTAAAACTACTTCAAGAAAAAAACATCACTGGCGATATTTTAACCACTGATTATCTATATTTTAATCAACCAAAAGCTTTACAAGAACTGCAACAATATCCTAATTTAAATATTCACATCTATACTAAAGAAAATTTTCATATCAAAGGCTATATCTTTGAACAAAACGATTATTACACTTTAATTGTAGGCAGTAATAATTTAACGCAAACAGCCTTAAAAGCAAATAAAGAATGGAGTCTAAAAATAAATTCTTTAACAAATGGTGCTTTAATCAACAATACACTATCCCAATTTCAACAAATGTGGCAAGAAGCCCTGCCTTTGACTGATATCTGGCTTAAACAATATGCTACTAAATATCATTCTTTACAAAAATTAAAAAGAGAATTTGCTACAGCTCAAGAAAATATCTCTACCAATGATATTGCTCCTAATAAAATGCAACAGGAAGCATTAAAAGCATTAGAAAAATTACAACAAGATAATAAACATAAAGCATTATTGATATCAGCTACAGGCACAGGAAAAACATATTTAAGTGCCTTTGCTGTCAAAAAAGCCAATCCTAAACGTTTATTATTTTTAGCCCATCGCGAACAAATTCTTAAACAAGCTTGTAAAACTTTTGCCCAGATAATACCAGATATCCAATATGGTATTTTGTCAGCTAATCATAAGGATTTTCATAAACCTTATCTATTTGCTACCATAAATATGCTAAGCAAAGAAGAAAATTTAACTCAATTCACACCAACACATTTTGACTATATCATCATTGATGAAACTCATCGAGCTGGTGCTAGTAGTTATTTAAAAATCTTAAATTATTTCCAGCCACAATTTTTATTAGGTATGACAGCGACACCAGAACGCACAGACGGTTTTGATATCTACCAATTATTTGATCATAATATAGCTTATGAAATTCGTTTAAATCAAGCTATGCAAGAAAATTTACTCTGCCCATTTCACTACTTTGGCATCACTGATATCACAGTCGATAATCAAGAAATCAATGATAATTCAACATTTAATGATTTAACTACAGACGCTCGCGTAACACATATCATCAATCAATCTCAATACTATGGCTTTAGTGGAGAACGTCTACGCGGTTTAATATTCTGTAGTCAAATAGAAGAAGCCCAAATACTTTCACAAAAATTTAATGAGCGAGGATTTCATACCATTGCTCTATCAGGTAAAGATAGTCAAGAAACGCGAACTAATGCCATTCATAAATTAGAACAAAAAGAACGCTCTACAGGTCTTGATTATATATTCACTGTAGACATTATGAATGAAGGTATTGATATTCCTGCTATAAATCAAATAATTATGCTCAGACCTACAAAATCAGCCATTATTTTCGTTCAACAATTAGGTCGTGGGCTTCGTAAATATCCACAAAAAGATTATGTAGTAATTCTCGACTTTATCGGCAACTATCAAAATAACTTTATGATACCAATAGCCCTATCTGGTGATACTTCATACAATAAAGATAATATCCGTCATTATATAGCAGAAGGCAATCGCTTCATCTTTGGTGCTTCTACCATTCATTTTGATAAAATAGCTCGTCAAAAAATCTATCAAGCCATTGATAGTGCCAAATTAAGCGATACAGCCTTATTAAAAAATGAATATCTACAATTAAAACAAAAATTAGGAAAAATTCCTTCTATCTTTGATTTTTCCCAGTTTGGTAGTATAGACATTTTAAAATTTCTTGATAAATTTAAAACATATCATAATTTCTTGCAAAAATACGATAGAGATTACACAATTAGATTTACTAAAATTCAAGAAGAAATTCTTTATTTTATCTCTTATCGCTTCGCTAAAGGCAAAAGAATTCATGAACTCATAGCTTTAAAATTATTATTAAAAAACACATCTCATTTACTGGTGAATATCGAACATATTTTAACTACAAAATACCATCAAAAATTAACTGAGCAAATAAAAACTTCTCTAATACGCAATTTAACTAATCTATTCACTATCAGCAATGAGCAAGCTAAATTTAGTAATTGCATTTTCATCAAAGAAAGCGATAATGATTACATCATCAGTGATATTTTTAAATCAGTTTTACAAGATGAAAAGTTCTATTTTCAAATAAATGAAATTCTCGATTTTGCCCTAAAAAGATATCAAAAATACTATCAAAATAAATACAAAAATACTAACCTTGTTTTATATCAAAAATACACTTATGAAGAAGTTTGTTATCTATTAAATTGGCCTCAAAAAATAAATCCTAATGCTATGGCTGGTTATTTCTATGAAAAAACTACGCATACCATGCCAGTATTTATCAATTATATAGCTCCAGATAAAAAAAGAGTAGATTATACTAATGAATTTTTAAACAACACTTTGATTACAGCCTATTCCAAAAGCAATCGAAAATTAGACTCTAGTGATGCTAAACATATATATAATGCCAAAGAAGAAAAAAATACATTATATCTATTTGTACGCAAACCTAGTGAAGACAAAGAAGCTAAAGAATTTTACTTTTTAGGAGAAATCACAGCTCAAGGTGAGCCAGAATTTGCACCAAAATATAATGGCTTTAAAATCCTTTATAAATTGGATACACCTGTACGAGCAGACATTTTCGATTATCTTACAAACACTTAAATAAAAAGACATCTATAAAAAATGATAAGTCCTTTTTAAACTTACATTTTCATAGATGTCTTTTCTTATTTAGACGCCATAATTTCTTCAATAGATACGCCATTTGGTGCATATAATACCATTTTTGCAGAAATTCTTCTTACAGAACCATCCAATACATAACAAGCACCATTCATGAAATCACAAATACGAACTTGTTCTCTTTGTTCAATCTTTTCATAATTGATAAGTACGGCTTTAGATGCTTTTAATGCATCAGCTGCAATTCTTGTATCATTGAAATTACTAGGTTCAAATACAAGTATATTCATATTCGGTTGTTTATATACTTTTAAACTAGGACGATGATTATTTTTTTCTTCATAATTAGATGTTGCTTCGTCTCTTGTAGTTTCAGATACATTAGTATAAATAGAAGGGCCATTTGCCACACGAGTAACGCTAGGAGCTACTTTTACTGTTTGTTTTTGTTTTTCTTCAACTTTTGCTTCTACTTCCTCAACTTCTTCTGGAATTAAGAAGTTAGTAATTTTTGATAAAAAATCAGCCATAATTTCACCTCAAATATTTCATTATAACTCATAAATACACTTTATATAAAATAAAAATAAATCCATACTAGGATAATTCTATATAAAATCAAAAAATCCTGCAAAAACCTGCAATAAATATTATTTTCATAAAATTTATTTGATTATTTAACTACTTAAATAAATCCGTAAATATACTAAGAAGCGACATATATAGATGTCGCTTCTTAAAATATCATCATCAAATTATTTTGCGTTTTTGCGTAAACGTCCACGCTGGGATTTATCAAGAATAGTTTTTCTCAAACGAATGCTTTCTGGTGTAACTTCTACCATTTCATCTTTATTGATGAATTCAAGAGCTTGTTCAAGACTTAAAAGACGAGGTGGAGTTAAACGAATAGCTTCATCAGAAGAAGAAGAACGCATATTGGAAACATTTTTCTTTTTACATGGATTTACGTCCATATCAAGTTCACGAGTATTTTCCCCAATAATCATACCTTCATAAACCATTTGGTTTGGAGAAATGAACATTACACCACGATCTTGAAGAGTGTAAATACCATATGGAGTTGTTTCACCTTGTTCAAATGCTACTAAGGAACCACGGCTACGACCTGGAATATCACCTTTATATGGAGCATATCCACGGAATACATGGTTCATAATACCATTACCTTTTGTATTAGTTAAGAATTCAGAACGGAAACCAATGAGGCCACGTGCAGGAATAGTGAATTCAAGACGTAAGTAACCTTTAAGTTCAGTCATATTGGAAAGTTCTGCTTTACGAGTACCAAGGGATTCCATAACTGTACCCATGAATTCTTGTGGTACTTCAATAGTTAAGTTTTCAATTGGTTCACAAAGTTGACCATTGATTTCTTTATAAATAACTTCTGGTTTACCAATCTGAAGTTCATATCCTTCACGACGCATTGTTTCGATAAGAATAGAAAGATGTAATTCGCCACGACCAGAAACTTTAAATGTATCAGGGCTATCTGTTTCTTCAACACGTAAGCTTACATTTGTTTCAGTTTCTTTAAATAAACGATCGCGTAAATGACGAGATGTTACAAATTGACCTTCACGTCCAGCAAATGGGCTAGTATTAACACCAAAAGTCATGGATAATGTAGGTTCATCAATATTGATGCTAGGTAAAGCTTCTGGATTTTCAGCATCAGCAACAGTATGACCGATACTTGCACTAGGAAGACCAGTAATTGCTACGATTTCACCAAGTTCAGCTTCTTTTACTTCAATACGTTTTAAACCTTGGTAAACATATACTTTACCGATACGTTCTTTAGTTTCACCATCACCACTGATAACTACTACATTTTGACCTTCTTTGATTTTACCACGCATGATACGACCGATAGCTACACGACCAACATATTCATCAGAATCAAGTGTAGTTACCATCATTTGAAGAGGGCCATCAACATCTCCCTGTGGAGCTGGAATTTCTTTAATAAGTAAATCCATTAATGGTTCTAAGCTATCGCTTTCATCGTCAAGATCAAGTTTAGCAATACCATCACGAGCGATTGCGTATACAACAGGGAAATCAAGCTGATCATCATCAGCACCAAGTTCCATGAAAAGTTCTAAAACTTCGTCATAAACGTCATCAATACGCTGGTCAGGACGGTCAATTTTGTTGATAACAACGATAGGTTTTAAACCTTGTTCTAAAGCTTTACGTAAAACATATTTAGTCTGAGGCATAGGGCCTTCAGAAGCGTCAACCAATAGTAAAACGCCATCAACCATGTTGAGTACACGTTCAACTTCACCACCGAAATCAGCATGGCCTGGTGTGTCAACAATGTTGATTTTTATATCTTTATACATTACAGCTGTATTTTTAGACAAAATGGTAATACCGCGTTCACGTTCAATAGCATTAGAGTCCATTACTCGTTCTGCTACCTGTTCGTTAGCACGGAAAATATGGCTTTGTTTAAGCATTGCATCAACAAGAGTTGTTTTACCGTGGTCAACGTGAGCTATGATAGCGACATTTCTCAATTTGTTATTAGTATACAAAAAAATTCCTCCCAATGTATTAATGAAAATTTTATGTTTACATTATCTAAAAAGATTAAATATCTCTTTACTAGTGTAGTATATCAATATCTTTATGTCAAATTAAATTCCCTAAATAGATAAAAATTTTTCTTTAAAATTATGGTCTTTCTAAAGATATTTTTCCTAGTTTTCCTGCTCTAAAATCCTTAAGCACTGCAATCGCAGTTTTTTCAGTATCTACAATACCGCCTTTTTGTAAAAATCCACGCTTTTTGCCTACCAAAGCGAATAACTCTTCACTAGTCTGTGGCAATTCATCTATTTTATAGCGTTCTTTAATATTTTTCGCATAATCATCTTTTAAACGCCATAATAAAATTTCAGCAGCACGTTCAATATCGTAGACTTCATCACTGATAGCTCCTGTAAAAGCTAAATTTAAGCCCACTTCTGGATCTTCAAATTTTGGCCATAAAATACCTGGAGTATCAAGTAAATCAAGATTATTTTTTATTTTAATCCACTGTTTTGCACGAGTAACGCCTGGTCTATCAGCAGTTTTCAATGAAGCACTGCCCGATAATCTATTTATCAAAGAAGATTTTCCTACATTTGGAATACCTACAATCATTACGCGGGCATTACGAGGTTTTACACCTTTATTAGCGAATTTAGCAGTTTTTGCCTTTGCCAATTCATCTGCTACAGTTACCAATTGACGAATACCTTTACCATCTAAAGAATTTATCTTTACTACAGCTTTTCCCATAGATGTAAAATATTCTTCCCATTTATTATTGATATTATTATCTGCTAAATCAATTTTATTTAAAGCGATTAAATGCGGTTTTTTACCAATTAAATCTTTTAAAATTGGATTTGCACTACTATTAGGAATGCGGGCATCACGAAGTTCTATTACTACATCAACTAATTTTAAATTTTCTATAATAATGCGTTTAGCTTTTGCCATATGTCCTGGAAACCAGTTTAACTGTGCAAGTGTGCCTAAATCATCATATTGCATATTATCTTCCATTAAAATAAAAATCCTCCTTACATTAAATAATCTATAACATTTAAATTAATTACCAACAAAAAAGGCACTATCTTGTGTCAACTACAAGACAGTGTCTTATAAAGAGTATTATATACTAATATATATATAAAATCAAAAATTTTTCTTAATTTATTTTAATCCTATAGCATCTATTTTATCTGGAGTCACTTCAATTGTCTTTTCTTCGCCATCCTGAACAACTACAAAAGTTGCAGGTTCAGATGAAAACATATCTATCATTAACCCCATATTAAAATCTTCAAAATTATCGACTATAGATTTACCATTGATACTGATGAGACAATCACCTATTTTTATACCTGCTTTTGCTGCTGGAGACTTTTCAACTACATTAATAATAACTCCATTATCTTTTATTTCACGACTAGAACTTATGCCATAAATATAACTATCGAAAAATAAACGTTTTATAGAATTTAATACTGCTTGCAATTCCTTAACGTTATCATATTCTTCAAATTCATTAGTACCATCAGCATAAATTCTCTCATATCTATTAGAAAGTTTTAATTCTACGTTATTGCCCTTTTGCACTAATTCGCAAATAATATCTTTTTTATCTCGATACATAAATTTATTATCTTTATCTACCGTATCAACAACATTGAATAAAACAATCGTATTATTATCTTTTTCTACCAAATTAGTTTTTGTTGAAAACATATTTATAGCTTTTACTATACCATGTTTTACTTGCTCAACATTTGTATTTTCAAATTCTTCATTAATGCTAGCAGCAAAACAACTAGACGTAATTGCCATCAATAACATAAATAAGATTAATATTTTTTTCATCCAAATCATCTCCTTAAGATTTTAAAAACTTAATCTTCAAAAGTCTTAGCAACTAATTTCAAATAATCAACAATTGTCAAATGTTGCGGACAATGACCTTCACAACTTCTACATTCAATGCAATCAGAAGCTTTCGCATGATTTTTTATCATATCTTGGTATTTCTTCTTACTGCCAGAAGCAATGCCGAAACGTTTTTCATTATTATATAACTCAAAAACTTCTGGTATTTGAATCTGCATTGGACAATTTTCTTTACAATAATTACAAGCTGTACAAGCAATAGCTGTTGTATCATTAATGATTTTTGCTACTTTAAAAGTTGTTGCAATTTCATCTTTAGTTAGTGGTTTAAAATCTTCCATATAGCTTAAATTATCTTCCAATTGTTCCCATGTTGACATACCAGAAAGCACCATAAATACATCATCCAAACTACTAGCAAAACGAATTGCCCATGAAGCCACTGACATTTTTTCATCTTGAGCTTTCAATAAATCTATACCAGCCTGCGGAATATTTACCAATTTACCACCTTTTATAGGTTCCATGACAATTACAGGTTTATGATATTTTTGACAAACTTCATAACATTTGCGAGATTGTACACTATCGCTTTCCCAATCAAGATAATTTATCTGTAACTGTACAAACTCAATATCTTCACCAATTTCAAGTAAAATCTTTTCCAAGAATTCTGCTGTATCATGAAAAGAAAAACCTAACTTTTTAATCTTGCCTTCCGCTTTCATTTGACGCACAAAATCCATAGATTTAAATTCTTTAACCTTTGCATAATTATCAACATCTAAACAATGCAATAAATAATAATCAAAATAATCCACACCACATTTTTCTAATTGTTCATCAAAAATACGTTTATTATCTTCTATGGATTTCAACTGCATTGTAGGCAACTTATCCGCCAATAAAAAGCTTTCTCGTGGATATCTTTTAACTAAAGCTTCCTTTACAAATAATTCACTTTGATAATTATGATACATATAAGCAGTATCAAAATACTTAAAGCCTTTTGCCATAAAAGTATCAACCATTTTACAAAATTGTTCCATATCCACCTTGTTATTTTCCACATCAAGCATAGGC
The DNA here is from genome assembly GCF_958438645.1 of uncultured Megamonas sp. Taxonomy (NCBI): domain Bacteria; kingdom Bacillati; phylum Bacillota; class Negativicutes; order Selenomonadales; family Selenomonadaceae; genus Megamonas; species uncultured Megamonas sp. The sequence goes on along the minus strand of NZ_CAUBSM010000005.1, from coordinate 50,493 downwards.
AAACGCATACAACCAAAACCAAGTTTCTTTAAATTTTCCATAATCCCACTCTCCTAAAATATATTTATTTAAATTATAATATTTTTTATAGATATTTTCTAAACAAAATTAAATATAATATAAAAATAAGTTATTCAAAAACTTGAAAAGATACTTATCCTATTCCTAGAAATAGAATTGAAAAAAGTTTTAAAGATATATTAAATAAAAATAATACGAAAAAAGGATGATATAAATATATCTACACAAGTTCAAGCTCCTATGCGAACAGGACTTTTAAAATTTTTGAGAAAAAGTAATATAAATCATCTCAAATAAAAGATATCATTATAATATCATCAAATATAATTCTATGTTATAATATCTTTCGTTGCCCTTCCTATACTGGTAACAGTTAGGAGGTGTTCATATGTTTCGTTTCACTATGTTTTTAGAAGCTGTCATAGCAAGTATAGTTGTCTACTATATTTGCAAAGGGTTAGACATGCTTTTTTCAGTTTTATGTGGCAACTAGCCTAGCTTTAACGTTAGCTATATAACGCAAGAAACCCCATGAAGGTGCGAACTTCATGGGGTTTTGCTGTTCATATGAACTATTTCACTATGTTTTGCCTACATTTAGTATAGCATATTACTTAGATTTTGCAACATAAAGCTTATCAATTCATAAAGAGATGGTACCAAAATGGTACCTCTCATATATTTTAAAAATAACAAAAAGTCAAAATCTAAATAATTAAAGCTCTATAAAGGCTTATAAAATAAGTATAAAAAAATAGTCAAAAAGTCAAAAATAATTATTGACATTTTGACTAATTCGAGTATAATAATACTTGTAAGGACGTTAAGAGATATGAAAGATAAGAAGTATCCCTTAAGATACTTACAAAATCCAAATTTTAATTTTATAAATGACAATAAATAAAAACGGACTTCATAGTCCGTTTAAATCAAAATCTAATTTGACTTTTTGACTTTATTTATTGCTTAATACATGGAGGTTGTTATTTATGTTCGGTTTAGTTCCATTTGCAAAAAATATTGCTAAAAGTGATGATGATTTCAATAAATTATTCGATGTTTTCAATGAACCTTTCTTTCATGAACCATTTGCAAAAATGAATTCTTATGTAAAATCCTTTAAAGTCGATGTAAAAGATACTGATAAAGCTTACGAACTCACAGCTGAATTACCAGGCATCGCCAAAGAAAATATTTCTCTTGACTACAATAAAGGTTACTTAACAATTAAAACAACTACTACAAAATCCACAGAAGAAAAACCTGCTGAAAATGCTGGCGATAAAAACGAAAAACCTCAAGAAAAATATATTCGCCGTGAACGTTATGTAGGTGAAATGCAACGTTCTTTTTACATTGATGATATTGATGAAAAAAATATCAAAGCTTCTTACCAAGATGGTATCTTGACTGTAGTTTTACCAAAAATTACTAAAGAAGAAGCTACAACTCAAATCAATATTGACTAATTTCATTTAAATAAAATTTGACTTTTAAACTTTTAGGAGGCATTTATTATGTTTGGTTTAATTCCTACATTTACAAATAATCTCGCAACTAATGACAACTCTTTCAAATCTATTTTTGATGTTTTTAACGAACCATTTTTCCAAAATGCATTTGCTCCAGTAAATTCCATGTTCAACTCATTTAAAGTTGATGTAAAAGATACTAATAACGCTTATGAACTCTCTGCTGAATTACCAGGAGTAAAAAAAGAAAATATCGCTCTTGATTATCAAAATGGTTATTTAACTATCAAAGCTACTATGCAAAATGAACAAAATCAAAATGAAGAAAATAACTATATTCATCAAGAACGCTATTATGGTACAATGCAACGTTCATTCTATGTAGGTCAGATAGATAAAGCTAACGCTAAAGCTGAATATACTGACGGTGTTTTAAAAATGACATTGCCAAAACTTCAACCACAATCAACAACTACTCAAATTGATATAGATTAATATAAGTAGATCATTCCTCCTGTAACTCCTTTAAAATTAAATACTTTATAAATTAAAGATAGCCTTTATACTTGAGATATTTGCCAGGTCTCAGTATAAAGGCTATTTTTATTATTTACTTATGATATTTAATAATTCATATCATTTTTTAGCTCTTATTCTAAATAAAAGTTGATTTTCTTCCTTATTTTTAGCATATCTATCTTCATTTGAAATATATCCTATTTTATATAAATAATCACCTAATCGTTTATTTTCATCATTTATAGGTAAATATATATTATGTCTTTTTTCTCTATTTGATAACTCTTTATATTCACCATCCATTTTTGCAAAAAGATTTTCTAATTCATCAGCATTAAATAAATCTAAATGCCTTACTAACAATGTTATTTTATTATCTATATTATCAAATACAATTTTAAATAAATCTTTTGTTAAAGTAATACCCGTATTAAAAATTACCTTTTTTAAATATTCATTCATAAAATTTCTACCATAATAATTTACTATTTTTTGACAAAATACTTTATCTGTCATTCCCGTTTCTTCCAGCAAATTACTAAATATATCTTCATCAATCTGAAATACTTCTATATTATCAATAAAACTATCCTTATTTGATAATATATACAATGTTGCTATTTCTACAGATATACCTTTTATCTTATCAAAACATTGTTTATTTAAAGGTATATATTTATTTTGTATCAAAATTTTAAGTTTTTCTTGATTCATTGAAGCAAAATTAAATTCTAAATCATTAAAAATAAATCTTAAATACGATATATATTTTTCAAAAATATTATTATCTATATCACTAAATGATAAATCTTTTATAAACTTTTCTTCAACAAAACTTCTATCACTATTTAAGATTGCATCACATTCCGTAGATAGAAAATCTATTAATACCTCATCTAATCCATTTTTTGAAAATTGTTTCCAATATTGAATAACATTATCAAAATTAGCATTGATTTTTCTATGTTTTAGTAATAATATCCAATATTTATTTTCACAAACAGATATATTTTTTAACTTAAAGTCTTCATGCACTATAATTTTTTCTACTAAATCCATATCATCGCTACATTTAGTCATTAAATCTAAAATATATTTTTCATCATCACAGTTATTATCATTACTCAATATAATTTCTTTTACATATTCTTCAATATTATCGGAAACATTATTTATTAAACAATCATATCCAGAAGTCATTATCATTGTATAGTTCTTCTTATTCAAATCGTTTTCATTTATTTCACTATTTTTGTACATAAGAATAGTATCTATCATATATTTATTGATATCATAATGCTTATTATCAAATATAAAATTTAAAAGTTCTCTATCAACTCCTTCTATATTCAATTTATAAAAGTGTATTTCTAATTTCTCGATTATCTTTTCCAAATAATTAATATTTACATCTTTAAGTTGCATCAATATATCTTCATTTTCCTCAAAAAAATGCTCAAATGCTTTATCTTTATTTAAATTAAGCAATTCTTCTACTTTTAAACTTTCACATAACCATTTAAAATATTCTATTTGTCTATTGTATGTCAATACTGCTTTTTCAGTTAAAAAAATCCACATATTTTCCCATTTTAAAGCTAATAAATTTATAAATTTCTTTCTGTTATTATTCTTCCTTACAAAAGCATCTATAAAAGACCAACTTTCTTTTTTCTCATCTGCTAATTGTTGTATAAAATTATCTAATTTATTCTTATCAATTTCTTTACTACTATTTGATAATAAATACTCTAATAAATAAAAATTATAAACTTCTTTTTGCTTAAAATCTCTTATATTTAATCTATCAACTACACCTCTTAATCTAGTCAATTTATAATCAAATGACTGAACCTCTCTATTTCTTATGTTAAGAATAAAGTTCATATCATCCTTTGTTATACTATCTCCTTTAAAATAGTTAATATACATACTATAATCTTCATCAATATAGCCATATCTTAACATAAAGACTAAGACTTTATTACTTCTAACATTATCAGATAGAACTTCTTTAACATCATTTCTATCAATTAATTCTTTTAAAGATGATATTGATATATTCTGTAACTGTTCATTTAACTCTTCTAAATCATGATGTATACCATCCATTTTTTTATCTTCTAATAATTTTAAAGCCTTCCATCGTTTGCCATAATTTTCTAATAATGATTTTAAATCATTAGAATTTATATTTTTATCTAGATTATTACTATTACCACTAGTATAACAAACAGTATAATCATCCTTATTATTATAAATATCTTTTAAATTAAAGTCCTCATCTAATATCCTTTCTATATAAATAGAATCTCTATTATAATATCCATTATGTCTTTCTATTCTATAAACAGCACCTTTCCAATCAACTAAATAACCACAAAAAGCATATTTTAATTCTTTAGTACTCTTTAAACAATCTTCTTTTACTGATATAATTTGTTTTTCTAATTCATTTATATCTTTTCTAATTTTTTCAACTTCTTTCTCTATAAATGATTGTTTATTTTTAAAGGCTTGCTTAACAATACTTTCATCTTGTTCATTTTGAAGTTCAGCAAAATCTTTTGGATATAAGTTTTTAAATATTATCAATGATAACATCTTTTCATCTACAAGTTTTATACTATCTGAATCTTTCAATGTTCTTTTATAAATCTTAAATTCATTAAAAATATTATACAAAACTCGCATATCCGATACGAATGGTGCTATATCTTTTATATATTCTTTTGATATATTACATTTAGTATTATTTTCAAATTCCTTCAAAAAAACATCTTCTGAATTACTTTCATTAATTATTGGAATAACAGGTATAATATAATCAAAAAATTTAGTACGTTCTTCTTTATTATGGAATAATTCATCTTTTACTGCATAAACAAATTTTACTGGTTTCTTTAAGCCTTCGTAATTATTTATGATAAAATTCAAATCTCTTAACTCTATGAATATATCATTGTTTTCTAGTCTATCTAAATCCTCAAAAAATACAACTTCATATCCTGTTGCTTCAAAAAAATATAAAATTTCATCTATATTCTTATTAAAAATAGATTTTTCATCAATCGCTTCACTTCCAAGAGTAGCATTAGAAAATAATTTTATTTCTTTCAGTTTTAATTTAATCATACCCTGTTTTATTATAATAGTAAGTATTATCATTTCTAATAATACTAAACATGGTATCATTACATATGACCAAAATTCAGGGATACCTAAATCAATTAAAAAATTAATACAATTAATCACTTTTTCCTTTAAAACATCTGGAAAAAATAATACACTTCCAATTGAACAAAACACATTAATGCAGAAAATCCATATAAAAATGTACTTATAGCTCATTTTTTCTATCTTGTTATATCTGCTTTGTGGCAACATATTCTTTTTTACTTTATAAAAAAATTGTTTTAATATTACATTTTCTATTTTTTCTAAAGGTATCTCTTCTTTTTTCCCATCATCTTGAGATTTCCCTTCGCTACTATTAAAAGTCGCCATAGATATAAATGTATATTTTAAACTAGGATGCTTCTTTACATATGTCTTTATGACACTACTTTTCCCAGCTCCATAAGGAGCAGTAATAGCTATATTTTTTATATCTTTATGCTTAATAGCCCAATCCAAAGCATCAATATATTCATCTCCATTTTCCATATCATCTATTGGTGTTAATTTTTTATAATCATTACACTCTGTACAAATACATCTTTTTAAATAATCAATATAATATTCTATTCTGTTTTCAAACCAAACTAATTTTTTTATTACAAATTTTATAAATTTCTCTCTCGTAATAAAACCTTCTTTCTAAATAAATTTAGTAATTTTTAATAATTTTAATATAAGATATTTTGATTATAAAAATACTCTATGATATAATAAAAAAGAGAGATAGCCTGATTGTGGTAGGTCAGCACCTCTCTCTTAGAAATTTCAATTCGTTAAGAAGGCTGTTCCCGCCGTTTCGGAACGGTCTTTTTTTCGTTTATAAACTAATTATTTATAATCTGAAAAAGCGTAGCAATCAAATTTATAATACTTATCACTAACGATAATTTTTCATAAGTCGTCATGCTAACACCTCCCTAACGAGAGGTGTCCGACATCAAGCTATCCCATGACTTCAATTATATCATATCTTTAATTTAAATAATATTATCTATAAATCAATAACTATTTTAAACTTTATATTCTATAACTTTTAAAATAAAACTTAACAACATAGTAAACTCAAAGTTGCTTTAGAGTTGACTATATCTTTTTATTTTCTTATAATCATATCAAAACATACTTTATAAAATTCAATTTTATAAATATATAAGGAGATAATTTTATGTCATCATCATCATTAACAACAAAAACCCTATCAAAAATGGCTGTTTGCGTAGCTATCATCTGCATATCAGCCTACATATCTTTCCCTATCACTGCTGTTCCGTTTACTTGCCTTACTTTAGCTATGTTATTATCAGCATTTTTATCCACACCAAAAGAAACACTAATCATCATGATTGTCTATACGCTAATCGGAGCTATCGGTCTTCCTGTATTTTCTGGTGGTGCAGGTGGTTTTAACTGTTTATTTTCCCCAACTGGTGGTTATCTTTGGGGCTTCATCGTCAGCTATCCTATCGCTAGTTATTTAAAAGGAAATAAAAACTCCTTCAAAAACTTCTTTCTAGCAGGACTTGCTGTCATTCCTATCACTTATATTTTCGGTGTAGCTATGCTTTGCTTCATCATGAAACTTTCCATTTTAGAAGGTATCACCATTGGTGTATTACCTTTCATACCTGGTGATATCATCAAAACTTTAATTGCCAGCTACGTTGCTGTTCGTTTACGCAAAAATTTATTTTATTAATCGAGGAATATATATGATAAACAATAATTTTTTACAAGAAGGTATCTCACCTTCTTATTTTTTTCAATATGTTGATACCTTAACCAATTTAAACTTACATTCACTTGTAATCTATAAAGATAATAAATTGCTCTCCAAAGTTCATATTGCCCCTTATAATGAAGATGAAAAACAGATTTTATTTTCTGTGAGCAAATCCTTTACAGCAGTTGCCATGATGTTTGCTCTCCAAGATAAATTATTTACATTAGATACCACAATTTATTCACTTTTAAAACACAAATTAAAATTTGAACCTACAGAAGATCTAAAAAGCATCACCATACATCATTTATTATCCATGACTTATGGCTTTGTTGATAAAGAAATCCAAACTTTTTACCTAAAAAAAGATTGGATTAGTGAAGCATTTTCTTTAAAATTACAGACAAAGCCTGGTACTTCCTTCTTTTATAATAATCGTTGCCCATTTTTATGTAGTGCCATCATTCAAGAATTAACTGGCAAAAATCTTTTGACTTATCTACAAGAAAAACTCTTTTCTCACTTAAATATAACTAATATAAGTTGGGAAAAAAACGTTCAAAATTATGATAAAGGCTCTTGGGGTTTAAGTCTGACTACAGAAGATTTAGCTAAATTCGGTCAATTTATACTCAATAAAGGTTCATGGAATAATAAACAATTATTAGCTCCTAAATATATTGAAAAATTACTCACAGTATATATAGATACTGACATCAATACATCTCCAGATAGTAAATTAGGCTACGGCTATTATTTTTGGAAATGCCAACCTGAAAAAGCCTTTCGCTGTGCTGGTCTTTTCGGTCAATATTGCATTATCTTGCCCGAAGAAAATATGGTCATAGCTATAACTAGTAATGCTGAAAATGAACAAAAACAAGCCATTTTATCTGCTACATGGAAATTCTTAGCCCAAATAAAAAAAGATAATAAATCCTCTAATCAAGATTTATCATCTTTAAATAACTATCTTTCTAAACTCCATTTACCATATTTACCTAATGATAATTCCATTACTCCCGAAATCTTCCAGCAAGAATTTAAATTTTCCCGTAATCCTTTAAATTTACAGTCCATTTCTTTCTCTCAAATTGCCCATGATTGCATTAGAATTAATTTTACCTTAAATACTGGAAAATATACTATATTAGCCAAATTAAATGATTGGCAAAAAAATAATACTAATTCCCAAAATGATAATTTTGATTCCTGTTCAACTATTTTCTACGAAAACCCTTATGCCAACTATGGCTGGCAAAATAACAAACTAAATTTAAAATTAGTCTATAACCAAGGCATCTTCATTGATACCCTAGAATTCAACTACTACAATCACCAACTATACCTACACTACAACCCCACTCCTTCATTCATCATCAGAACCAAACCCCATTATCTCATATCCAATCCCATAAAATAACAAAAAGGCTAGAGTAACTTATACTCTAGCCTTTAATTTACACACTACAAAAATACAACACCAAACTACTTCCATATTATAAATTTTAGTAGTAATCATATGGTATTGAAAATTTATCTGCGGTGGTTTTTAACATAGTTCTTAGTGCTTCAGCATTTTAGAAATATGTTATGCAATTTATTGTGATTTGAGTTCGTTTCTTTGCCATCAAAGAAATGAACAATTCTTATTTATATTATTTGCTTTTCATTGCATTTTTAACACATAATTCTTTTTTAATATCCCATAATCTCTGAGATAAATCTACATAATAACGATGTGGATTTTCAAAACGTTTTACTTCATCCCATAAAGTATCCACTTCTTTTTGACAATATGCTTTTATTTCTTCTATAGTTGGGCTTTTATATACACATTCACCATTTTTGAAAATAGGAACTTGCAATTCTCTAGCTGTAAAATCAGTTAGGGTTTTTTGTTTCCATGTAGCATTTGGATCAAAAATAGTATGTTCTTGTGTAGTATCAATTGTTTCATCATATAAACAAAGCTCATCGGCAATAGCTTTGCCTGTTTCTTTATCATATAAACGATATACTTTTTTGAAGTGAGGATTTGTTATTTTAGCGATATTTTCACTGAGTTTAATTTTTGGTACGATTTCACCATTTTCATTTTCAATAGCTACTAATTTATATACACCGCCAAATACAGGTGCAGATTTTGAAGTAATCATTCTTTCCCCTACACCGAACACATCTATTTTAGCACCTTGCATTAATAAATCACGAATCAAATGTTCATCTAAAGCATTAGACGCTACGATTTTACAAGTTGTAAGACCTGCTTCATCAAGCATTTTTCTAGCCTGTTTAGATAAATAAGAAATATCCCCAGAATCTAAGCGAATAGCAAAATTAGTTATTCCTTGTGGTACAAGCATTTCCTTAAATATACGGATAGCATTTGGTACACCACTTTTTAAAGTATTATAAGTATCTACCAATAAAACAGCATTATTTGGATAAATTTCACAATAAGCTTTAAATGCTTCATACTCACTATCAAACATTTGAACCCATGCATGAGCCATAGTACCACCAGCTGGAACACCATAAAGTTCATCAGTAAGTGTGCAAGCAGTTCCTGCACAACCACCAATATAAGCAGCCCTAGCACCTTTTACTGCACCATCAGCACCTTGAGCACGGCGAGAACCAAATTCTAATACAGGTCTACCTTGAGCAGCTCTTACTATGCGATTTGCTTTTGTAGCGATAAGAGATTGATGATTTAAAGTCAATAATACAAAAGTTTCTAAAATCTGAGCTTCAATAGCAGGAGCTTTTATTGTCATGATTGGTTCACGAGGGAAAATACAAGTTCCTTCAGGAACGGCATAAATATCTCCTGTAAACTTGAAATTAGCTAAATACTCTAAGAAATCTTCACTAAATATATTTTTAGAACGAAAATACGCTATATCATCTTCATCAAAATGTAAATCTTGTATATAATCAATTACTTGTTGTAGACCTGCTGCTATAGCAAATCCACCTTCATCTGGAATATTGCGGAAAAATACATCAAAATACACATTCTTTTTATGTAAATTATTTTTTAGATAGCCATTTCCCATTGTAAATTCATAAAAATCGCATAACATGGCTAAATTTTCATTTTTTAAATTCATAAAGAACTTCCTTTCAAATTTATAATAAAAAATATTATAAATCCATTCATGTCTTGATACATACTCAATTTATTATTTAAAATAAAAATCGTATTGCTACTATTATATAGCAAGCTGTATTTATTTTCTATACTTTGACCAAAAATAATCTGATATCCCCATATACATCTAAATAAATAAAAAAGAATTCTACATGATATAGAACCCTTTTTTACTTAACAATCATCATAAATATTATTTAACAATACAGTTAAATTTTAGCAAAAACGCAATTACCTTGAATATAAGTTTTATTAACTTTTACTTTATCCACATCTTCTGGATTTATCGCAAAAATATCTCTATCTAGCACTACAAAATTAGCCTTATATCCTATTTTTAATTGACCGAGATTTTTAAAACCTGCAATTTGAGCTGATTTTTTTGTATATAAAATTATAGCAGTCTGCATATCTATAATTTGACTGTCACCACAATCCGTACCATCATAAGCTTTTCTTGTAACAGCTCCTTTGATACATACAAATGGATCAGATGGCACCGCCCATGATGTTGCCGGTGCATCTGTAGAAAAACATAAATTTATTTTTTGTTCCAATAAAGATTTTATCGGATAACACTTTTGCATAGTATCTTCACCTAAATTTTGTAGATAACTTTCTATCTCTGCATATAGAAAAATAGGCTGAGTCACAAAACCAATATTTTTTTCTACAGCTTTATCAATGCTATCTTGACTAGGCAAAGTGATATGTTCAACTCTCACATATGGTCTATCTTGATTGAGCCAATCTTTTTCTGCATAAACTCTATCTACTACGCGTTTTATAGCATTTGTTCCCATAGCATGTACAGATAATTGACATTTATTTTGCTTACAAAAATCAATTGCAGTCTCCAATTGTTCATCAGAACATACACTTATACCGCAACTATCACTGTTTAAATAAGGCTTATCCATCCATGCAGTTTTGCCAGATACACTGCCATCACCTATTAATTTCAATCCAGCAACAAACACTTGATTATCATTATTTTGCTTTTCCTCACTGATAGCAAAATCTTTGTCATGCATAAAGAAATCCCACATATAATACATAGAAACTTCTTGCTTAAAACCTTTTGCTATCGCTTTTTTATAATAAGTATAATTATCGGATTTATCCAAATTGCCCATATCACAGACTGCCACTATACCTTGTGAAGTTAATAAATCGCCTAAATCTACTAAATTCTGTACTTTTTCAGCTTCATTTAATTCAGGTATATAAGGCAAAACTAAATTTCTAGCATTTTCTTTTAAAACACCTGTAGGCTCACCGCATTCATCACATTCAATTTGCCCACCTTCTGGGTCTTTCGTATTCTTATCTATTCCTGCTAAAGCTAACGCTTTACTATTTACACATCTTATATGACCACAAGTGCGAATGATTGCCACAGGAAAATCTTCTGTTCCTTCATCTAAATCCCAACGAGTTATAAAACGTTTTTCAGCGAATTTCCCTTCATCATAACCCCAGCCCAAAATCCATTCATTCTTATTATCTTTTTTCAATTGTTGAGCTTTTGTTTTTATTTCTGCAATCAAGTCTTTTATAGAATTCACTTTTGGAGGTAATGCTGATATTTCTTTGCTAAAATCAGCAAGCATTACAGGGTGCATATGTGCATCTACAAATCCTGGCAATACGCAAGCATTATTTAAATCTATTATTGGAAAATCACAAGTTGGTCTATCTTCTTTTTTCCCAATCCATTTTATATATCCATTTTCCACAATCATACTATCAGCATGAAGATTATCTTCATCTGATGTGAAAATTTTTCCATTCTCATAAATAAAATTATTTTCTTCCATAAAATATACTCCAAATACTAATTAAAATTAATTGTCCCAAACTTCGTAAGCAATACTTTCTTTTTTCTTAAATTTATAGATAACAGCACCTATGACATAACCTAAAATTGTAGGAATTAGCCATGCAAAACCTTGTTTAGCTAATGGAATTTGATTGATAATATTCATTAAACCAGAAATGTCTATATTCACTAATCCTGTCATCACTGCTAAATTTAAAGCATCAAATAATGACATAATAAAAGCTACCCAAACAGCACCTTTCCATGCACCATCATTTGGCACCCATTTTTTACCTAAACCTAAGAAAGTCAATACTACTGACATTGGGAATAAAATCATAAAAATAGGGCCAGATATTTTAAGTACATTGCTAACACCAAGACAAGAAATTATAAAAATAGCAATAGTAATCATCAAAGAAGCTTGTCTATAGGAAATTTTACCTTTAAACCATGCTTCCACCCATTGACCAGCAGTAGCAATCATACCTATAGCAGTAGTCAAGCAAGCCAAAATAACAGCAACAGCTAAAATAAAACTACCTTCATAACCTGCTAAATTTTTCACTAAATCAGTGAGTAAAAATGTAGCATTTACATCTAAACTATAATAATTTACACCTTGAGCTCCTAAATATGCTAAGCCAGCATAAACAACAAATAATAAAGTAAAACCTACTAAGATAATACCGAGCATCATCTTATTATATTCTTGTTTGTTGCAATAACCTTTTTCACGAAAAGCAGTGATAAACATACCTGCACAAATAATACCTGTACCTACATCACCTGTATTATATCCTGTAAAAAATCCATTCAAAAATGACTCTTTGGCTGTAGAAATAGAGCTACTATGTAATGTATCGATAGGATTTACAATGGCTAATACAACAATTGCCAATAAAGTAATAAGTAAAGCTGGTGTCAAATAATTGCCCACTTTATCAATAACAGTGGAACGGTTCATAGCAAAATAATATGATATTGCAAAAAATATAGCTAGAAAAATAATTCTCGCCATAAATGGCAATTCACCAAAAATTCCTTGCATACCAGACTCAAAAGCAACACCGCCACATCTAGGTATAGTACCAAAGATAACAACTAATAAACCAAGTCCCATATATAAATAATGCCACCAACTATTGATATGTTTCATCATATCTTGCAAATTATATCCTACATTACCTACAGAAGCTAAAGCCATCATAGGAAATAAAATTCCTGTAAGTGCTAAACCAATAATTGCCCAGCCAACTTGTTCACCTGATACTAGACCTATAATCGGTGGAAAAATCAAATTACCTGAACCAAAAAAGATAGCGAACATCGCAAAACCCATAACTAAAATATCTTTTTTCATATTTTTCTTCATCTATTTACCACTCCTCTTTTAAAATTTATCAATTGATTGTATTTATCTTATATCTTTATCGTATAATTATACCAAAGCTCTACATATTGTCAATGATATATTTAAATCAATTATATACATATTATTATTCTTTCTATACTATACATTTGTATTTTTGTTTTGGTGTTTATTAACATTTTTTTCTAAGTACTCATATTATTTATTTTAAAATAAATAATATCATCTTCAATTTTAAAATAATCAACAAGCAAAGTACATTATACTAATACATATTATTTGCAAAATTATACTGCTAATCTTCATTTTTACTAAGTATTGAAGTCCATTTTAGAAAATGATATAATTATTTTATTGTGGATATAGCCACCAGTATTAATTAGCTGGTGGCTATTCTTATCTTAATTATTTAAATTGTTAATTTTAATTTATTTTTAGAAAGGATGTATCTTTTGCTAGATAATAAACAATTATTATATAAAATTTTACCTTATGGCTGTCAGATGAATTTCTCTGATGGCGAACGCTTTGCAGGTCAATTAGAACGCATGGGTTATAAACCTGCTGAAAAATTAGAAGATGCCAATATCATCATCATCAATACTTGCTGTGTTCGTGAAAGTGCTGAAAAGAAAATTTACGGCAAAATTGGCGAAATCAAACATTTAAAACAGCAAAAACCAGATTTAATTTTAGGTATTACAGGCTGTATGGCACAAAAAGATGGCGATGCTATATTTAAAAAAGCTCCTCATGTAGATTTTGTACTTGGCACAAATAAAATGTATGATTTACCTGCTGTATTAGAAGAAATTTTTGCTTCTCGTGGTCATATTGTCAAATTAGCTGGCGATTATGATATGCCACCAAATGTAGAACCAGCAGAAAATAATTCTTTATTTGCTTTTGTGCCTATTATGTATGGTTGCAATAATTTCTGTACTTACTGTATCGTTCCTTATGTTCGCGGTCGTGAACGCAGTCGTGCACCGCAGGAAATCGTTGCTGAAATAACAAAACTCGCTCAAAATGGTGTAAAAGAAGTTACTTTACTCGGTCAAAATGTTAATTCCTACGGAAAAGATAGAGATGATGCTGATTTTGCCGATTTACTTGCTATGGTAGATAAAATCGAAGGCATTGAACGTATTCGTTATATGACTTCTCACCCTCGTGATTTAACAGATAAAGTTATCGAAACTATAAAAAATAGCAAACATATCTGTGAACATTTCCATTTGCCAGTTCAATATGGTACAGACAAAATGCTCAAAGCTATGAACCGTGGTTATACTACAGCTTACTATAAAGAACTTGTAGCTAAAATCCGTAGTCAATTCCCTGAAGCTAGTTTCACTACTGATTTAATCGTAGGTTTCCCTGGAGAAACAGATGAAGATTTTGCTCAAATGCTCGAATTCTTAAAAGAAATTCGCTATGACGCAGCTTATACATTCTTGTATTCTAAACGTTCTGGCACACCAGCAGCTACTATGGAAAATCAAGTTCCTCAAGAACTCAAAAAAGAACGTCTTCATAAATTAATGGACGCTCAAAATGAAATCAGCTTAGAAATAAATCAATCTTTATTAAATAAAACAGTAGAAGTAATGGTTGAAGGCCCTAGTAAAACAGATCCTAATGTTTATACTGGTCATACTCGTACAAATAAAATTGTACTTTGGGAACATAAAGATGAACAAATCGGCGATTTAGTACAGGTAAAAATAACTCATCCACAAACTTGGGTATTAAAAGGTGAATTGGAGGCGTAAATTTTGAAACTCACTCCAATGATGCAACAGTATCAAGCTGTAAAAAATGCACACCCAGACCAAATATTATTCTTTCGTCTAGGTGACTTTTATGAAATGTTCTTGGACGATGCTATACTCGTTTCCAAAGAATTAGAACTCACATTAACTAAAAGAAGTACAGCAGGTGATGGCATTCCTATGTGTGGAGTGCCTTATCATGCTGCTGAATCTTATATCAATAAATTAGTAAATAAAGGCTATAAAGTAGCTATCTGTGAACAAATCGGCGACCCTAAAGCAAAAGGACTCACAAAACGCGAAGTCATCAAAATCGTAACTCCTGGTACAGTGATGAACGAATCAGCTTTGACTAGCAGTAAAAACAACTATATAGCTTTAATCTATGAAGAAAATCATGCTATTTATCTAGCTGGTGCCGATATTTCCACTGGAGAATGCTTTTATAGCATTTATGATGGCCCTGATCGTTGCCAATTATTATTTGACGAACTTTATCGCTTGATGATGCCAGAATTATTATTAATTAAGCCTTTTTCTTATGAACGTGAATTAAAAAATTTCTTATCTCTTCGTTTAAATAATTGCTTAGTTAATGAATTGGCTGAAATCACATCACAAGTTGAAGACCTTATGCTTCAACATTTTGATGTGCATAATCGCCCAGATAATAAAACTGCTCATAAGGCAATTGCTACTTTACTTGAATATTTACATGAAACAGTAAAAACAGATTTAACTCATCTGAATAAATTAACTTATTTAGACTCTTCAAAATCTCTATTTATTGATACCTATACTTTGCGTAACTTAGAAATAACTCGCAATCTTCGCGATGGTGGCAAAAAAGATACATTATATGATGTTTTAGACTTCACCAAAACAGCTATGGGGAGCCGTCTTTTACGTAAATGGTTAGAATATCCATTACTTAACCCTAAAAAGATAAATGACCGCTTAGATGCTGTAGCTAATCTTGTATCTGATTTTTCCTTGCGTAATAATCTTCGTGAACAATTAAAAGAAATCTATGACTTTGAAAGATTATTGACTCGTATGGAAGTAGGTACGGCTAATGCCCGTGATATGAATGCCCTAAAATCTTCATTATATGTATTGCCTACTATAAAAAAAGCCTTAGCTAAAGCCACTGCTAAATTATTGGCAAATATTCATCAAAAAATTTCTACCTATGATGATTTAGTAATTTTAATTGATAAAGCAATCGTTGAAGATCCTAGCTTCTCCATTCGTGAAGGCGGCTTCATCAAAGATGGCTATAATCAAGAATTAGATGAATACCGCAATATCGCTAAAAATAGTAAACGTCTTTTACAGCAAATGGAAGAAGACGAAAAAAATAAAACTGGTATCAAATCCTTAAAAATCGGCTATAACAAAGTATTTGGCTATTATATCGAAGTTCGCCATAGCTCCACAGAAATGGTACCTGAAAACTATATTCGTAAACAGACTTTAGCCAATGCTGAACGCTATATCACACCAGAACTCAAAGAATTTGAAACTAAAATTCTCGGTGCACAAGAAAAAATTGTTCAATTAGAATATAATCTCTTTACAGAACTTCGCGATATCTTAAAAACAAAAATAAGCTCCATTCAAAATACTGCTCATGAAATAGCTATTTTAGACGTTTTAGTAAGCTTAGCTCAAGCAGGTGATGAATATAATTACATTCGTCCAAAATTATTAGATGATGGCACTATCCATATCAAAGATGGAAGACATCCTCTTGTTGAACGCATTTTAAATCGAGATTTATTCGTGCCAAATGACACTCATTTGGATAATGCTCAAAATGAAATCATGATTATCACTGGCCCTAATATGGCTGGTAAATCAACATATATGCGACAATCGGCTCTACTCACATTGATGACGCAAGTAGGTTCTTTCATACCTGCTCGTGAAGCTTCAATTTCCCCTGTGGATAAAATTTTCACACGTATAGGTGCTAGCGACGATTTAGTCAGCGGACAAAGTACTTTTATGGTAGAAATGAACGAAGTATCTCATATTCTAAAATATGCTACAAATAAAAGTCTTGTCATTTTAGATGAAATTGGACGCGGTACAAGTACGTACGATGGTATGAGTATTGCTCGTGCTGTTATTGAACATATACGCGACCATATCGGAGCTAAAACTTTATTTGCTACACATTACCATGAACTAACTGACCTAGAAGATGATGTTCATGTAAAAAATTATTGTATTGCCGTAAAAGAAAAAGGCTCTGATGTAACCTTCTTACGTCGCATTATTCGCGGTAGTGCTGATAAATCATATGGTATTCATGTTGCTAAATTAGCTGGATTACCTCAAGAAGTCGTAAAACGTGCGGAAACAATTCTCATTGATTTAGAAAATACAGCTCCAACTAAAGAAAAAACTATTATTTCTAAAAATAATTCTGACAAAGACAATATAGATACTACAATAAAACAAGATACAGCTATCACAAATGATACATCCCAAGAAATAAATTATCTTCAAGATAATCAAGAAGATACTGAAACAGCTGATTATCAAGAAAAAACACCAACTTTAACTGCTAACTCAACTAAAAAGTTGAAATTCATGCAAGTAGCAGAAATGCCAACTTTATTCGGCGTAAGTATAAGCACTCAATTAAAAGAATTAGATTTAATGAGTATGACACCACTAGACGCCATGAATAAATTATACGAATTGCAACAACAGGCAAAACAAGAGGAGTGATATTATGACTTCTATTCATATTTTAGATGATATCACTGTCGATAAAATAGCAGCTGGTGAAGTTGTCGAGCGACCAGCTTCTGTAATTAAAGAACTTGTAGAAAATTCCATAGATGCTCATGCGGATAAAATTGAAGTAGAAATCTTAGCTGGTGGAACATCTTTTATGCGAGTTACAGATAATGGCGATGGCATGGATAATCAAAATGCTAGACTAGCTATCTTGCGTCATGCTACTAGTAAAATCAAACAAGTAGATGATTTGATGTCTATAGATACTCTAGGTTTCCGTGGTGAAGCCTTGCCATCTATCGCTGCTGTATCAAGATTTAATTTGATTACACGTCGCCCACAAGATGATTTAGGCACTACTATAAAATTAACAGGTGGTCGCATTGATGAAATTGAAGATATGGGCTGTAATATCGGTACTACTATCAAAGTAGAAGATTTATTTTTCAATGTACCTGCTCGTAAAAAATTTCTCAAAACCACTACCACAGAAGCAAATAAAATAAATGATTTCATCATAAAATTAGCTTTATCTAAGCCTAATATTGCTTTTAAATTGATCAATAATAATAAAATAGCTATCACTACTCCAGGTAATGACTCTCTATATGATGCTATTGAATGTATCTATGGTGCTAAAGTCAGTGAAGAATTATTGCCCATCGAAGCGATAACTGACGATATCAAAGTAACAGGCTTCATCTCTAAACCTGCTATTATCCGCAGTTCTCGCTCTTGGCAAACATTCGTCATCAATGGTCGCGTGGTCAATAGTAGAATTATTTCCAAAGCAATCGACAATGCTTACCATTCATTACTGCCAAAATCTGGATATCCATTTGTTATTTTAAATATCGAAATCAACAAACGAACTATTGATATCAATGTACATCCTCAAAAAGCAGAAATAAAATTTGAAGATGAATCCTTATTATTCAAGACTATATACCATGCTGTTTTAGAAGCTGTAAAACCTAGTGATAATCAAGCTCTAAGTGATTTTGCTATTCCTGTAACAGATAAAGCATTGCATATTGAAAAAACAGTGCCGAAACAAATCAATATGGATTTACCTGAAGACAATTCATCTACTCCATCAAATTCATTTAAACAAAATTCAATCAACCATATACCATCATTAAAAAATAATACAACTCCTTTAACAGCAGATTTAAATAAATTTCGCCAAGCAAGAGAAACACTTCATCCTAATTTATCTAATCATCACAATAATACTGTTAAAGAAACTGCTATTCAAGATTACCAAACAAATACTACTACAAAACCTCAAACAGATATAAATATTTCATCTAGCGAAAACTCGACAGATTGTCAAAATTCTAATCAATTGTTAAAAGAAGCTGTCAACCTAACTCCAATTGGACAAATTGATGCTTGCTTCATTGTCGCTCAAGGCCCTAATGGAGGAATGTATATCATTGACCAACATGCAGCACATGAACGCATTTTATACGATAAATTTGCTAAACAAACTGAGCGAATTCCTGTTCAACCATTATTGATGCATTTATTTTTAGATGTAAATAATAGTGAATTAACTCTAATTGAAGAAAATCAACAAATTTTATATGATTTAGGCTTTAACGTAGAATTAGCAGGACAAAATCAGATCCGTTTAAAAGAAGTTCCCGCTGATATAAAACCACAAGAAAGTGAAGATATTTTCCGTGAAATTTTAATTTCACTTTCTCAGTTGCACACACCTACTCCTCAAGAAATTCGTCATTCCTGCTTAGCTATGACAGCCTGCAAAGCCGCTATCAAGGCTGGCGATATCTTAAATATCACACAGATGAAGATAATCTTAAATGAACTCGCACAAACGACTTTACCATACACCTGCCCACATGGCAGACCAACTATTATAAAATTCAGTACTTACGATTTAGAAAAAATGTTTAAACGAGTACAATAATAAAAAAATAAGAAAAAGATAGGCTAATTTGTCTATCTTTTTCTCTAATAATATTTATATACTACATACAATATATTAAAATAATAAAGGATGTGTATTTTATGTTTAAACAAACTAAAAAGAAAACTGCCATTATTTTATTAACTTTAGTTACTTTATTGATGACCTTAAATATAGCAACAGCTACAACTTATATTGGTTCATCTCAAAGCAATAAATTCCACTATACAGATTGCCGCTGGGCTAAAAAAATTAATCCAGAAAATGCCATATATTTTGGTAGTCGTGAAGAAGCTTTTAGCTACGGCTATGTACCTTGCAAAGTATGTAAACCTTAAAAATAAACATTTATTCTTAAAATAACAAAACCCCTAGAAAATATTTCTAGGGGTTTTATTAAATCAAAAATTTTATTCAACTATTATAAATTAATCATCATTGCCAAACATAGCCATGATCATCTGTAAAAGTCTTAAAATCTCGATATAGAGCCATACAAGAGTTAAGAGTAAACCAAAAGCACAGAAGTATTCATAGTACTTCGGAGCCCCATAAGCTACAGCCTTTTCAATATTATCAAAGTCTAAGAGCAAGTTAAATGCTGCTACACCTGCGATAATAAAGCCAATCGCTATACCAAAAATACCACTTGTTGGCATCATATGGAAACCGAATAAACTTGCAATGATATTCACGAAATAGAAAATCGCTACAGCACCTGTCATGGAAATAATCACAGAACGCACTGTTTCAGTAACTTTTATGACACGTGTTTTCCATAAAACAAGCATTAAAATCATTGTAGCCAATGTAATACCTACTGCAATTGCAGAGATACCAAAATACATTCTTTCAAATTGTGCAGAAATGATACCAAGTACTGCACCTTCAAAAACTGCATATCCAGGTGTTGTCATCGGTGCTAAATGTGGTTTAAAGCAAGTAACAAATGTTAAAACTACACCCACAATCATACCTAATATCAATACACCATAAGCAGCAGGGCTATTGGCTAAAAATACACCAGAAGCAATTGCTGAAGCAATAGTAACCAGTGTTAAACCAAATGCCTTCGTAATTGTACCTTTTAATGTAGCAGGAGCATCTATATATTCTGTAGATGACTTACTGATTATCTTCATAGCTGGATTTGCCATAAAAATCTCTCCTTAAATATATATGAATTCTTTCTTTATATTATATCACATTTCCTACCACAAAATAGGTAAAAAATCTCTATCTATTTATTCTTTTTAACTATACACTAGTTAATTATCTAAAAAAATATTTCTATTTCATTGACTTATAGCTTTCGTACTATTTCTAACAATTAACTTAGGTTCTAGAATGACAATTTTATTTTTTATATCATTTTCATTATTAACTAATAGCTCAATTACTTCTGTAGCCTTTTGTCCAATCTCTTCTATGGGCTGACGAATGGTAGTCAATGGTACTTCTAATAAAGATGCAAAAGCTATATCATCATATCCCACAATAGAAATATCTCTAGGTACGACTAAATTATGTTCTTTTATACTAGCTAATGCTCCCATCGCTGAAAAATCATTTGCTGCAAATATTGCTGTTATATTTTTCTCTAATAAGTCATCACAGCCCATTTTCCCTTTTTCAAAAGAATAATCTCCTTCAAAAATTAGATTTTCATCTATTTTTATATCATTATCCTTCAATGCTTGTTTATAACCTGCTAATCTTTGTCGTGCATCATCTAAAATTAAAGGTCCCGTTATACAGCCTATTTTTTTATGCCCTAATTTTATTAAATGTTCTGTTGCTAAATATGCACCTTGCAAATGATCAACACTGATTTTATACTTTCCAATATCAAACATATCACGGTCAATCAAACAATATGGTATATTATTATCCTCTAAAAAATTTATAGTTTCTTCTACTTCTCTTTCTGTGCTATTAGCCGCCATACTCAAAAAAATCCCATCAACCATATAATCGCAGAGCATTTTTAAATGCTTTAATTCTTGCTTATGTTTATTATCTGAATTACAAATCAACAAATTCCAATTATGTTTATGACATTCATCTTCTAAAACCTTTGCTGTATAAGAAAAAAATTGATTTCTAATATCAGGTAAAATAAAACCTATAATATTACTTTGTTTTTTCACTAAACCTACCGCCATTTTATTTGGTCGATAACCCATTTCTTTTACAGCTTTAGCTATGATTAATTTTGTTTCTCGAGGAATATGACTCGCTTTATCATTCAACACCAAAGAAATCGTTGTAACTGAAAATCCTGTTTTTTTTGCTATATCCTTGATAGTAACACGTGATTTCATTCTTATTCAAACCTTTATTATTTATTTATAAATATTATAAAAAAATATCTTTTTCAGTTCAATCCACTTCTGCAATTTTAGGAATAGATACACTTGCTCCTTTTCTTGATACTGTAATCGAAGACGCTTTACTTGCCTTTTGCAAACTTTCTTCAATAGATTTACCCTGTTGTCTTAATGCAATAAAATATCCTGTAAAAGTGTCTCCAGCAGCTGTTGTATCTACAGCATCAACTTTATAAGCAGGTTGAAAAATATTTATATCTTTATGACGATAATATGCACCCTTATCACCAAAAGTTAAAATAATTTCTAATTCAGGATATTTATTAGCCAAACTATCTAAAATATCCTCAATTTTTTCTTTACCTGCCAAATATGCTCCTTCATGTTCATTGACAAAAATTCCATCTATTGCCTGCATATCATATTTATTAAGATTATCATTGATTGGTGAAGGATTAAGATATATCTTCATTTGTTTAGCTTTTGCTACTTCAATAATATAATCAATATTGGAAATTTCATTTTGTAAAATTAAAATATCACCTTGTGCAAAATCTTGCATCACTTCATCAATATAAGCTTTATTTACTTCATAATTAGCTCCATGAAATAAAATAATACAATTTTGTCCATGTTTATCAACTTGAATAATAGCCTGACCACTTGCTGTTTCCACTGTTTTAATCAAAGATGTATCTACATTATTATCTTTTAAAGCCTGTAGCAAAATCTCTCCATCTTTACCAACACAACCAGCATGCATGATATTTCCACCAGCTTTAGCTACGGCAATTGACTGATTTAAACCTTTACCACCTACACTTTCACTAAAACTTACAGAGTCGATAGTTTCTCCACCTTTTACAATTTCTTCAACAGCATAAACCTTATCAATATTTAACGAACCGAAATTTAAAATCTTCATAAATAAAATTCTCCTTTATTTTTATCTATTTTAATAAAACGTTTTACTTAAATTTTAAAAACTATAATTATAATACAATCATTTTTTCAATTAGTCAATATTATCTAAAAATAAAAAATACTTTATAAGTAAAAAGCTTTCTACATAGATATATAATCTAGTAGAAAGCCTTTTTTATTTTACAAGCTCTATTAATTTTTGTTTTACTGCTGGTAAAAAGAATTTACAATTTTTCATCTGTGTTTCACTGATACCAAAAGTTTCACCATCTTCAATCAAAGCGATTAAATTATCTACAGCACCAGCCATTACACAAAGTTCTTTAAATGTAAAATCATTTACATGATTAGTAAATTTATCTAAAGATAAATGTGCTAAATCTTTTGCTTTTTCTTCTTCTTTTTTGGAAGTCAATCCTGCAAAATCAGTCTGCAAAAAAATACTTAAAGCAAATCTTATTACATTTGCTTCTTCTCCAGAAAACAAAGCTTTTTGAGAATTTAATGGTAACATTTTAAAACCTCGCTATTTATGTATTATACTAAATATCAATGTTTTCAATTATACCATAAATTCTACTGTTAATATATTATTATTTTTCTAAAGTTACTGTATCAATCTGCGTATTATCTGGTAAATAGCAACTAAAAGTCAAGCTATTTTCATCAGCTTCTAATACTACATAATTATCTGTCTCTGGTTGTGGTGGTACATATTCATCAAGTGGATTTCTATGCCATAAATTAGGATAACGCACATTTCCAGCTACACCCGTAAGCAAATATAAAGTTCCTTGATCATCTTGAGCAAAATCTCTGATTAATACTCTACGTCTATATGTGTGTAAATGTGCTGTCAATACTGCATCAACATCATATTTATCAAATATCGGCATATAGATTTCACCATGTCTAGAAAAACTTATTTCATCACCTAATGGTCTTGCATCTCTACCATAATTTAAAATATCTCTATGCATTAATACAACTTTCCATTTTTTATTCGTAGTTGCCAAATCATTTTCTAACCATTTGAGCTGTTCATTCAATAAATCTGGTTCAAAATTTGCCATCTCATCATCTTGCGTATTAATCACTGTAAAATGCACATCACCATAATCATAAGAATAATACTGATTTTGATATTTATCACTGCCATTTGTCGGCAAATTAAACATCGTTAAATATATATTCGGCATAGCTACTTGCCAATCAGTAGTATAAGTTTCATGATTTCCCTGTACTGGAGATACTGGTATATTATTTACCATTGGTTCTACGCCATCAAACCAACCATTCCACTGTACTAAATCGTATCCATTATCCACTAAGTCGCCCATATTTATAAAGAAATCACTATCTTGATTATTTTGCCATGCAGTCATCGCCAGTGATTTCCATTCTGTGTAGTCATTTGATTGAGAGTCAGGGAAAATTAAAGCCTTAAATTTATTATTATTTTCTTTTGCTGTTTTTAATTTATACCAATCACTGCGATTATTTTCAAAGCCCAATCTATAATCATAGACCATATCAGCTTTTAAATTTTCTAAAGTTACAGCATAAATATAAATCTTTTTATTATCGATATCTAAAACACTTTTTTGTGGTTTTACCTGTGAAATATCATCTTCATTTTCCTGCTTATATTCTAAAACAAAATCATCTCTATCGTTCAAAGATTGCCACATAATAGTTCTACTATTAGCACTATCTTTTGTAATAACTTGATGTAAATTCATATATTCTTCACTATTCAGTAAATTATATACCTTTGTTGCAAAAAACATTTGTTCTACTTTATTTCTAAGTGGTGAATATGACATTATTCCTATTGCACAGATAATTATTAATAACAATACACTAATAATTATTCTTTTTTTCATTAAATCACCTCATATTCTTTTATCAAACATTTTTCCCCATTTCATATGCTTCTTGTATAGCTTTAGTATCTTTTATTTCTCCTTTTTGCCAAGCACCTACACCATAAATAATGCCTTTTTCAGTTGGATTTTCTAAACAATCTAAAAAACCTCTAAAGCATTCAATACTTCTTTCCATCATATTTAAATCAGTATCTGCTGCTGTGATTATAAAATAAAACTCTTTATTACTTAAATTTGTATATTGAGGCACAATTCTGTCGATTAAAGTTTTCATCTGTGCATTAATTGTATAAAAATATACTGGACTAGCCATAACAATAACATCAGCTTTGAGTAATTTAACTAAAATCGCTTTCATATCATCTTTTTGCACACATTCATGTGTAGTATTACAAACACCACAACCTGTACAATAATTTATATTTTTATCTGCCAAAAAAATTTTTTCTACATCATGACCAGCTTCAATTGTACCTTTCATAAATTCATCACATAAAATATCAGAATTCCCTTTTCTTCTTGGACTAGCTGATAATATAATAACATTCTTTTTCATTGTAATCTCTCCTCTAAATAATACATTTCTTTTGTTATTTATACTATAAACCTTGGAGTAAACTTCATGTCAATAAAAAAAATACCTAGTATTAGAATTAATACTAGGTATCTTCTCTTATCTCCAAATCAACTGCATTAAATTTTTATACTCATTATTCAAATGTCTTATGATTACATCAAACATAGTATAAATCAAATTGCCTTCTTTTTCTACTTCATTGAGAAGAACGCAGCAATCTAAGATCAAATTATCTTCATTATCAAAATAATATTTAAATGCTTTATACGTTTTGTTTAACTCATTTATACCTATTCTTAGCTCTGTTTCATTATCTTTATTTAAAGCTTTAGCGGCTACAAAAACTCTTATCATTCCATAAATACTATCATCTAAAATAACTAATACTGGTAATTTTTGCCCTTTAATATCAAGATTTGAACGAAAAACTACTGTATTAAGTTCACTATTTTCAATTTTTTCAAAAGTAAAACACTTTATCTCTTTTTCATCTAAAAATTTTTTAAACTGCTCAGCTCTATTATTCATATATATTACCTCACTAAAATATAATATTTTTTATTTTACTATTTCATATGGCCAGTCTATAATACCACCAAAACTATAAACATTTGTATATCCCATATTTACTAACTTAATTGAAGCTTCTGCAGCTCTTTTACCACTTCTACAATACACTAAAAGCATTTGATCTTTATTTGGTAATATTGTTGCTACTTTTTCACTATCAACGACAATCTCTTCATTAGGCAAAGATATTGCATTTTTTACATGACCTTCATTATATTCTTCTGTCGTTCTAACATCAATAATTATATAATTTTTTTCTGTATCCATTAATTGTTTAGCATATTCTGGACTAATTTTTTGAAAACTAGCTACTTGCGTTGCATTTACAACTTCATCATCAGCTTGTGCTATTTGCTGAAAAGTTACA
The DNA here is from genome assembly GCF_958438645.1 of uncultured Megamonas sp. Classification (NCBI taxonomy): domain Bacteria; kingdom Bacillati; phylum Bacillota; class Negativicutes; order Selenomonadales; family Selenomonadaceae; genus Megamonas; species uncultured Megamonas sp. Next base: position 24,108 of record NZ_CAUBSM010000005.1, on the reverse strand, counting down.
AAACTAATGCCTAAAATCATAACCATTAACATATATTTAACATATTTAAACATAATTACACCTCACCAACGTTTAAACAACTCATTTCCTATTACTTCTGGATGATGATATTGTTTATCTTTTAAATTATAATTACCAAAACTAATTGCTTGAACTGGACACCATTGAATACAAGCCAAACAGTATATACATTTATTATTTGACTTAAATTTAATTATTCCTTCTTTTTCCACAATATTATTTGTCGGACAAAGCTTTATGCACTGTTTACAATGAATACAATTTCCCTTTATCTTCTTTTTACCTAAGAATTTTTTTATAAAATACCATGAAAATTTCTTTTTTATTACATAAATTCGTAACTTTTTCATTAAAGCATTATTGTTAAATTTATGTTGATTTATTTCCTTCCCTATTTTTAAGACCTTATCTTTATAAGTATTTAATAAATTATAATCATACTTCTTACCCCAAAAACTTAAAATATTATCCGGTAAAAATACTTCATTTCTATATGCTAAATCTATATTTTTAGCTTTTAATAAATCTTGCATTGTTATAAAAGTATTTCCTACTTTACCGCCACAAGTAACTACAGCATAACAATATATTTTCTTATTACTTTTTATCTCTAATTTTTTTATAAAATCTTGCATTAAATCCAAAACATCATAACAATGTACAGGAAAAACAAATCCCATTACACTATCATCATGTTTACAATCTTTTACAGTGCTGATATCTTGCATTTTATCTTGTGTTAAATATGCCAATAATTTCGCTACTTGATACGAATTTCCAGTTCCTGAAAAATAATATATCATTACTTATTAAATTCTCCATTTCTTTTATCCCTTAAATAAATTTTATAAATTCCTATAATACGCTCCCCATTTATTCATTAAGTTTATTATAGGCTCTATTGTTTTGCCTATCTCCGTCAAAGAATATTCCACTTTAGGTGGAACTACAGCATATACTTTGCGAGATATAATTTTATCTTTTTCCAATTCACGTAAATTAGATGTTAATACTTTTTGTGTACAAGGAATAGCCCTATTTAATTCTGAAAATCTTTTTGTTCCTTTTAATAATTCTTTAACTACTAATATTTTTGTTCTTGTCCCGAAAATTTGTAAAGACACAGCTACATCACAAGGTAATAACTCTTTTTCCATATTGCTCTTCTTCCATTTCTTTACTATCTTTGAAGAAACTATAGTACTTTAAAGTGCCTTCTTCATAAACATTTTTATCCATGATATTATTATAACAAATTTATAAATCTATATCAGAAAGGATTTTTATGATGAAAATTCAACAAATACGCAACGCTACTTTAATCATAACGTATGCAAATAAAAGATTTCTAATTGATCCGATGTTTGCACCTAAAGATTTTTATCCACCAATACCAAAATGTTTTAATCCCAACACTAAATGGCCTCTCGTAGATTTACCCTTTGCCACTTCAAAAATCATTGCTAATATTGATGCTGTAATTCTAACACATTATCATATCGACCATTTTGATGAATTTGCAGTCCAAGCACTACCTAAAGATTTAAAAATCTATGTCCAAGATGATATTGATAAACAATTATTGATAAATCCCGGCTTTACCAATATCGAAATTTTAACAAAAGAAGGCAATTCATTTGATGATATCAAGCTCTATAAAATTGATTGTCAACATGGCATAAAAGCTCTAACAGTACCGTATTTTGAATTTACAAGTAATTATTTTAACATGAGTGTACGCTATGAAGCTATGGGCGTTATTTTCCAACATAAAGATGAAGAAACTTTATATCTAGCTGGTGACACTATATTTTGTGATTTTGTTAAAAATGCTATTGCTCAATATGCACCTACTAAAATTATCATCAACTGTGCAGATGCCCAATTTGAACACAGTGGCTCTATCATCATGGGAACTGATGATATTTTAAAACTTCATCAATATGCTCCTGATTTAAAAATAATAGCCAGTCATTTGGATACTGTAGGTCATGCCACTTTAAACCGTCAACAATTAAGCGATTTTATCACTCAACATAAATTATCTGATTATATTTTCATACCAGAAGATGGTGAAATAATCTAAATGAAAATACATTTAGCACAAAAATTTCTTTAAATATTGAAATTAATTATCATTTTTATTATACTTGATATATAATTTATATATCCTAAAGAAAAGAAGTGATATTCTTGCAAAAAGAACATTTTGATATCACAGGTATGACATGTTCCGCTTGCTCTAGTAGAGTAGAAAAAGCCGTCGGTAAATTACCTGGTATAATCAATCACTCGGTGAATTTACTAAAAAATTCTATGGTTGTGGAATTTGATGAAAAATTATTATCCACAAATGAAATCATTCAAGCTGTAGAAAAAGCCGGTTATGGTGCTTCATTGCATTATAATCAATCTGTGGGCAAACAAAGTCCTACAAAAATTGAAAATAAAGTAGAAGATATTCATGCACAAATGAAACAGCGTTTATTTATCTCTATTATTTTCATGTTACCTCTATTTTATATTTCTATGGGACATATGTTTTCCTTACCTATGCCCTCTTTACTTCTAGGCACAGAAAATGCCCTTTCGTTTGCTTTTACTCAATTTTTATTGTTAATTCCTATAGTATTCGTCAATTTCAAATATTATAGCGTAGGCTTCAAAACATTATTTCAACTTTCGCCTAATATGGACTCTTTGATTGCCCTTGGCTCAAGTGCTGCCATTGTCTATGGTATTTATGCCATTTATAAAATAAGCTTTGCCTTAGGTCATGGAGATTTATCCACCGCTCATCATTTCAGCATGGATTTATACTTTGAATCTGCAAGTATGATTTTGACCTTGATCACCTTAGGAAAATTTCTCGAAAGTAGAGCTAAAAACAAAACATCTGATGCTATCACCAAATTGATGAATTTAGCACCGAAAACAGCTCTTCGCTTAGAAAATAATCAAGAACAAGAAATTTCTATTGATGATGTAAAGCTAAATGACATTCTAATAGTCAAAGCAGGTGCAAGTATTCCTACAGATGGTATTATTATTGAAGGTCATGGCGTTATTGATGAATCTTCACTCACTGGTGAACCTATTCCTTGTGATAAAACCATTGACCAAACTGTAATTGGTGGTACAATCAATAAATCAGGCTATTTTAAAATGCGTGTTACTAAAATTGGCGAAAATACTACTTTAGCTCAAATCATAAATCTAGTCGATGATGCTACTAGTTCCAAAGCACCTATTGCCAAAATCGCTGATAAAATCAGTGCTATCTTTGTTCCTATTGTAATAACACTCGCTATTATTGCCACTATCATCTGGCTATTTAAGGGCGAAAGTTTAGAATTCGCTTTATCTATCGGCATCTGTGTATTAGTTATTTCTTGCCCTTGTGCTTTAGGACTTGCTACACCTACGGCTATCATGGTAGGTACAGGCAAAGGTGCTAGTCTAGGTATCTTATCTAAATCAGCCCAAGCATTAGAAACTCTTCACAATATTAATACAGTTGTTCTTGATAAGACAGGCACAATAACTCAAGGCAAACCTCAAGTAACAGATATTTATACTTCAAAAGAAGTAACACTTCAACAATTATTGACCGTTGCCTCTTCATTAGAAAAATTATCTGAACACCCTTTAGGTGAAGCCATTCTTCAAGTAGCCGATAAACACAATATATCAACTTTAGCTGTAGAAAATTTTAAACAAATAGCAGGGCAAGGATTATCTGGTATTATTGACAATTCCATTTGTCTTGCAGGTAATCAAAAATTATTAATCGCTCATAATATTGAAAATGAACCGCTATTTTCCCTAGGTAATAAATTAGCCCAGCAAGGAAAAACACCTTTATACTTCACTAAAGATGATAAAATCCTTGGCTTAATAGCTATCGCTGATACAATTAAAGCAACAAGTCCTCAAGCTATTCAAAAATTAAAAAATCTCGGTATCAATATCTATATGTTAACTGGTGATAATCAACTCACAGCAAAACAGATAGCTAAGCAAATAAATCTTGAAGAAAATAATATAATTTCTGATGTATTACCTCAAGATAAAGAAGCCAAAATTCGTCAACTTCAAAATCAAGGGCAAAAAGTAGCTATGGTAGGTGATGGCATAAATGACGCACCTGCACTTGCTCGTGCTGATGTTGGTATCGCTATTGGAGCTGGTACAGATATCGCTATTGACTCCGCTGATATTATTTTGATGAAAAACAATTTACTAGATGTAGTAACTGCTATAAAATTAAGTAAAGCCGTTATCAAAAATATCCGTGAAAATCTCTTCTGGGCATTTATTTATAATATCATAGGTATTCCTATTGCCATGGGCTTATTTTATACAACCTTTGGTTTAAAATTAAATCCTATGATTGGTGCCCTAGCCATGAGTTTTAGCTCCGTTTTTGTCGTAACTAATGCCCTTCGCTTGCGTTTTTTCCAAAATAATTACCAAACTTCATCCATAAATAAAGATAATTCATCTACTGCCATAAATATTCAAGCAATAGATTTAAATACATCAAAAGGAGACGATAATATGGGATTATTAAATAATTTATTCCACCAAAATAGTGAAAAACAAACTGAAAAAATCATATCTATTGAAGGTATGATGTGCCAACACTGTGTAAGACATGCCACAGAAGCACTGGAAAAAATAGATGGTGTCAGTGATGTAAAAGTAAGTCTTGAAGATAAAAATGCTGTTATCCATGTAAATCAAAATGTTACAGATGAGCAAATAACTAATGCCATTGTTGAAGCAGGCTATGAAGTTACTGCTATAAAATAAACAAATATAAATAAAAAGGCTTTTCTTAGTATTATTTTTTTCACTAAGAAAAGCCTTTATTTTTATTTATTTAACATACGTTTTGCTCTTGCAATTACTTCTTTATACTCTCTTTTTATTCTACTTGCCAATAAATAACTTACGATTGTAGCCAAAATAGCAAATACCCCACCTGTGATACCTACGCTATTTAATCCTGCTAAATCTACAGATAATGAACCAGCAAAAGAACCTACAGCGATACCAACATTATATGAAGATGATGTAAGTGAACCCGCTAATGCCAAAGTCCCTGGATAAAATTTCTTGGACACTTGTAAATAATACATCTGAGTTGGTGTGTTTAATAAATACATTAATATGCCTAAACAGCAAATAACCACACTGCCTAAAATGAATGATTCCATAGTAAAAGTCAATAAAATAGAAAATATTGCCTGTCCTGCAAAAATCATCCATAAAATACGCATACCACCTAAATTATTGAGCATAGGAGATAATAAATTACTGATCATAGCTGCTACGCCAAAAATAACAAATGCCAAAGTCAATAAATTAGCAGATAAGCCCATTTTATCTAATAAAATTGGGGATAAATAAGTATAGAAACAATATGCAGAAGAACCACTTAAAATCATTGCACTTACTGCCATAATAATACGTTTATCTTTTAATAATACTAATTGTTCCATAATATTATTAGTTGGTGGTAAGTTTTTCGTTGGTAAAAATTTAACCATCAATAATAATAATAATATACTAACAACGACGATAAAAGCAAAAGCCACTCGCCAACTAGCAAATTGTATAATGAACATACTAAAAGGCACACCAAATACTGAAGCTATATTAAAACCAGCAAAAATCCAAGATATTACTGAAGAAGTGTATTTTCTCGGTGCAACATCAGGTGCAAATGTCATTGACATTGAAATCAAAGCACTAGATATAGCTGCCAAAAATATTCGTGAAGCCAACATTACAGGATAATTAGGTGCTAACATACAAGCTACATTACCTAGTGTAAACAAAAACATTAAGCTTAAAACCGTACGATATCTAGGAAATCTTGATAAATATGCCGTGATCAAAGGTGCTCCTACTGAATAAACTATGGCAAATGCAGAAATCAATAAACCCGTTTGCGTAATTGATACATTCAAATCTTCTGCAATATTCGGCAAAATACCAATAACCACATATTCACAAGTACCCAATACAAAACTAAGCATAATCAACATGATTACTCTGATATTAAACATAATGTTATGATCTCCTTTACTATTTTTTTATTTATATTCCCTGTACTTATTATTAGTAATAATAAGTAATTTAACTCGTTAAACGTTTACTATTATATATATATTTTTTTATAAATACTATGCTTTCATAGATTAAAAACATTGCTAAATGTCTTTTCTTTTTCTCCCTAAATGAATAAAATGTTCAATTTTCTCACTTAAAATTAAAAGAGTAGATTTTTTATAATCTACTCTTTATCTTCCTCTTAAAAATATCATTTAATTTTATTCACTAATTTACCGATTGGAGGAATTTCACATACTACTTCATCTCCAGATTTTAACCATTTTCCTGGTTTATATCCCATGCCCACACCTGATGGTGTACCTGTAGCAATGATATCACCTGCTTCTAAAGTCATTCCTTGCGATAATTCTGATACTACTTTTGGTATATCATTTAAAAATAATTTTGTATTTGAATTTTGGCGAAGTTCCCCATTTACACTGCATCTTATATCCACTTCTACAGGAAATGGCAAAGCTGATTTATGCAAAATAACAGGGCCCATAGCACTATAAGTATCTAGAGATTTTCCCTTAAACCATTGCATATGTTTTAATTGCAATCTACGTGAAGAAAAATCATTAAAAATGCTATAACCAAAAATATAATCTTCTACTTTATCCACAGGTATATTTTTACCAGTTTTGCCTATGATTACCGCCAATTCCACTTCATAATCTAAAGCATTATCTATATCTAAACAAGCTTGTACATCTTCATTTGTACCGATTATTTTAATAGCACGCTTACCAAAATAAACTGCATCATTGCCTGTTTTCCTGAAATTTTTTGCACGTTCACTAGCTTCTTCTAAATGAGCTTGATAATTTACACCCACACATAAAATATCATGTATTGGTCTTTCTATTGGTGATAATAATTTAACTTCACTCAATTTATAGCTCTTAAAATCATTATTTTCATCATCTAATTTTATCTGTATATCTTTTATATCATCTTCATTTAAATGTTCAATCACATCTTGCATACAGCAAAAAGTTTTATCTGCATATAAATCATTAAGTGCTATTATCTTATCTTCATCATTTGCTAAAACACCTATCAATTTCTTATTTTCTATTTTAAAATTTACAAACTTCATTAGCCTTCATTCCTTTCCTTACTTACTAATTAAAATATATATTATACATTTTTTATCTAAAATCCTTCAAAATCATATTCCTATATATAAACTAGATTTAAAATGATAACAATACAATAATCAAATATAAACCCAAGCTAATTCAATCTATAAACAATTACAACTTCCAAATTATCCTACCAAAATATATGATTAAAAGATTATTTTGCTTGACATTGCATATTATTCATACTAAAATAATAGTAAATTAAACAAAGATAAATTTTATAATACTATATAAACAAACTTATTAATAACTATATCTATTATTTTTTTACGAACTTTAAACCTACTATAAAAGTAGGATAGGAGGATATATTTCATGACTAAATCTCTTTTAAATATTACGGACTTATACGCTAGTGCTGAAGATAAAACAATTTTACAAAATTTAAATTTAAATATAAATAAAGGTGAAACTCATATTTTAATGGGCCCTAATGGTGCAGGAAAATCTACATTAGGCAATGTTATTATGGGTAATTCTCAATATAAAGTAGACCGTGGGAGTATACTTTTTGAAAATGAAGATATTACTTCTGCTAGAACTGATGAACGTGCTCAAAAAGGATTATTCTTATCTTTCCAAAGCCCTATAGAAATCCCTGGTGTTTCTATCTCTCAATTTATCCGTACTGCTATGGAAACAAAAGAAAAAATCCGCCTAAAAGCTTTTCGCGATAAATTAAAAACTGTTACTAAGACACTCGGTATCAATGAACAATGGATCAATCGTGAGTTAAACGTAGGATTTTCTGGTGGCGAACGCAAAAAAATTGAAATGCTTCAATTATTAATGCTAAATCCTAAATTAGCTATCCTAGATGAAACAGACTCTGGTCTTGATGTTGACGCTGTAAAAACTGTTTCTCGCGGTATACAGACATTCCAACAAGATGACCAAAAATCTTTATTAATCATCACTCACAACAGCAAAATCCTTGAATATCTCCATATTGATTATGTTCATATCTTAATCAATGGAAAAATCATCAAAACAGGAGATGCTTCTTTAATAAAAATCATTAACGAACAAGGCTATGAGCCTTTTATCACTGGACAAGGAGAATAAAATCATGAATGAAGCAGAAAAAAGACAAAATGAATATATAAATCAAACTGCTGAACGTGTAGAAAATCGTTATGATTTTAAAAAAGCAGAAAAAGATGCTTATCGTCTCAAAAAAGGTCTCACTCCTGAAATCGTAGAAGAATTATCCGCTAAAAAAAATGATCCTGAATGGATGCGTGAATTTCGCTTGCGTTCTTTAGAAATCTACCACAGCTTAGATGTACCACCATGGGGGCCATCTATTGATGATTTAAATATCGACAATATCGTAACTTATGTAAAACCAAATACTGATATGCAAGGTTCATGGAATAATATACCTGAAGATATCAAAGATACTTTCGATAAACTAGGCATTCCTCAAGCTGAACAAAAATCCTTAGCTGGTGTCGGTGCCCAATACGACTCTGAAGTCGTTTATCACAATCTTAAAGAAGAAGTTGCCAAACTAGGCGTAATTTATACAGATATCGAAACTGCTCTCAAGGGCCCTTATGAACCTATGATACGTGAACATTTTATGAAACTTGTAACACCTCGCGATCATAAATTTGCAGCCTTACATGGTGCAGTTTGGTCTGGTGGCTCTTTCGTATATGTACCACCTGGAGTAAAAGTGGACATTCCACTTCAATCTTATTTCCGTCTAAATGCAGCAGGTGCAGGGCAATTTGAACATACATTGATTATTGTAGATAAAGGAGCTGACCTTCACTTCATTGAAGGCTGTTCCGCTCCTAAATATAATGTAGCTAATCTGCATGCTGGCTGTGTAGAATTATTCGTCGCTGATGATGCAAAATTGCGTTACTCCACAATCGAAAATTGGTCAAAAAATATGTACAATCTCAATACAAAAAGAGCAAAAGTAGGTAAAAATGCTACTATGGAATGGATTTCTGGCTCATTTGGCTCTCATATCTCTTACCTTTATCCAATGACAATTCTTGCAGGTGAAAATGCCAAAGCAGAATTTACAGGAATTACATTTGCAGGTAAAGGACAAAACCTCGATACAGGAGCTAAGATGGTGCATAATGCCCCTCATACATCTTCTTTAATCAATACAAAATCCATTTCTAAAGATGGTGGTGCTAGTACATTTAGAAGTTCTGTCGTTGTAGCCAAACAAGCACAGCACAGTAAAGCCCTAGTTTCTTGCCAATCTTTAATGCTCGATAATATTTCTCGTTCAGATACAATTCCAGCAATGGACGTGCGTACAAATAAAGCCAGTGTCGGACACGAAGCCAAAATCGGTCGTATTAGTGATCAAGCTGTATTTTATCTCATGAGTAGAGGCCTAAGTGAAGCCGCTGCTCGTGCTATGATTGTAAACGGATTTGCTAATCCAATATCCAAAGAATTACCAGTAGAATATGCTGTAGAAATGAATCATTTAATTCAATTAGAAATGGAAGGTGCCATTGGCTAAAAGGAGATATGACTATGAATATAAAATTTGAACATGCAAATAGTTTACCAATGCCAACATGGCGTTGGTTAAAATTAAATGATACAACTATATCTTATGATAATATAGATAAATTAACTCCCCTCAAACCTCAAATCATCAATTCCACGGAAAATATTTCCCTATCTTCACAAAAAGATATAGCTTTTGCCAACTTTCCTCACATCACTACTGGTATCGGCTCAGATGCTGATAATTTTGTAGTAAATAATGCTAGTAACAAAAACTATTTCACTATCAAAACAAATACGATTACCCAAAAACCTTTAATCTTCATTTATGATTTAACCGATAATCTTGATTTAATTGATGATAATTATATTTACGCTCAAGAAAATAGCCAAGCTACTATAATTATCGTTTACAATTCCCCTTATCATAATCAAGGTTTTCATGCGAGCAGTACAAAGATTTTCGCTGAAAAAAATGCTCAAATTAAAATAATTCAACTGCAAACACTCGGCAAAGACTATTTTAACTTTGATGATATCGGCACGCTTGCTCAAGAAAATGCTCGTATATCCATTCAACAAATTGCTTTAGGTGCAAATAAAAATTATCTAGGTGCAAATATAGATTTATTACAAAATAATGCACAACTAGATTTCCAAACAGATTATTTAACTACTAAAAATCAAATGCTCGATATGAACTATATTGTCAATATTCAAGGTCAAAAGACCAAAACTAATTTAACGACAAATGGTATCTTAATGCATAACGCTCAAAAAACACATCGTGCAACTTTAGATTTTAAACAAGGTTGCAAAGGTTCTATAGGTACAGAAGCAGAAAATGTATTATTACTTGATGAAGATATCCACAATAAATCAATTCCTCTAATTCTCTGCGGTGAAGATGATATCGAAGGCAATCACTCCGCTTCTATCGGTGAAATGGATAAGGAACAATTATTTTACCTGCAAACTCGTGGCTTAAATGAAAGACAAATTCGCCAAATGCAAATTGACTCCAAACTTCAATTAATCACAACAAATTTACCTGAAGAACTTCACGCTTATATTTCCACTTATCAACAGGAGGCTTTCTATCATGAAAACTAATTTTCGCCAAGATTTCCCTATATTAAATGATAAAGCAAACCCTGTCGTTTATTTAGATAGTGCTGCTACTACACAAAAACCACTAAGTGTGATAAAATCCCTAGAAAATTATTACGCATCTCAAAACGCAAATCCCCTTCGTGGTCTTTATAAATTGAGTGCTACTGCTACAAGTGAATACGAACAAGCTCGCCATAGCGTAGCACAATTCATCAATGCTAATGAAGATTGTGAGATTATTTTCACTAGAAATACTACTGAATCCTTAAATCTCATCGCCTACACTTACGGCATGGAAAATATCCAAGAAGGCGATGAAATCGTAATCTCCATTCTTGAACATCATAGCAATATACTACCATGGCAAATGATAGCAAAATTAAAAAAAGCTACATTAAAATATATGTATATAAATGATGAAGGCATTATTTCTGATGAAGAAATTCAAACAAAAATCACACCTAAAACAAAGATAGTTTCTATCACTCAAATTTCAAATGTCTTAGGCGTTGCCACTCCTTTAAAAGCTATAATAAAAAAAGCTCATGAAGTAGGTGCTATTGCCATTGTTGATGGTGCTCAAGGTGCTCCTCATATGGCAACAGACGTCCAAGATTTAGATTGCGATTTTTACGCATTCTCCGGTCATAAAATGTTAGCACCTATGGGAATTGGCGTTTTATATGGAAAAAAATCCATACTTGAACAAATGCCTCCATTCTTACGTGGTGGCGAAATGATCGAAACAGTATCCGAACAAGATGCTACATTTGCCCCACTTCCAGAAAAATTTGAAGCTGGTACACCTAATGTATCTGGAGCAATAGCATTAAAAGCCGCTATCGAATATATAAATCAAGTAGGATTTTCCTATATTGAACAACAAGAAGAAAAATTAATGAAAATCGCCATGGAAGAATTATCTAAATTGCCTTATATCACCATTTATGGCTCACCAGATTATAAAAAGCATAAAGGCGTATTGAGCTTTAATATACAAGATATTCACCCTCATGACGTATCTTCACTTGTCGATTATCATGGAAATATAGCCCTTCGTGCAGGCAATCATTGTGCTCATCCATTATTAAAATATCTAAATGCACAATCAACCAATCGCATAAGCTTTTATTTCTATAATACAAAAGAAGATGTTTATCAATTCATTGAACAAATAAAAAAAGTAAGGAGTTATTTAGGATACGATGTTTAATCTCTACAATGAAATCTTAACTGAACACAACCTTCACCCTAATAATAAATGTTCACTAGCAGATGCTACACATCACCAACATGGTATCAATCCTAATTGCGGTGATGAAATCACGCTCTCCTTAAAACTCAATAACAATATTATTGAAGATGCTAGTTTCCAAGGTTCAGGTTGTGCTATTTCTCAAGCTTCCACAGATATCATGATTGATTTAATGCTTGATCAACCAATCGACAAAGCCAAAGAATTATGTCGTTTATTCATTGGCATGGTTCAAGGTACAATCACTGATGAAAAAGAGCTTGCCCCTTTAGATGAAGCTCTTACCTTTAAAAATATATCCAAAATGCCAGCTCGTGTAAAATGTGCCGTACTCAGCTGGCATACTATGGAAACAATCCTAGACAAAGCCCTCCAAAACTCTCAATAAATAAAAAGTATCATCTTGATTTAAATAGTTCAAAACTAAAATTAAGATGATACTTTTTTATTTTATCTAAAAATTACCAGCCAAAATCAAAAAAAATCCCGCTAATCCTTGATAAATAAACATTTTCACTAAATCCCTTCAAATCTCATTATTGCTGATAAAAAATAACTAAAATCCTTGTTCATTAATACTTTTAATAGTATAATAAAAACCATAAGGATTAATTTTTCTAGCATTTAACTTTAACAAGAGTTGTATTTGAATCCCTTCCATAAGAGCCATTAAACTATCTACAGCTTATTTAACTTTAACAAGAGTTGTATTTGAATATTTTAGTTAATATCCAATTTTCCCATTCTGTAGCAATTTAACTTTAACAAATGTTGTATTTGAATTTACTCAGTAGAATATTAATCGAGGTAGAAAGACAAATTTAACTTTAGCAAGTGTTGTATTTGAATTTATTAAAAATTTATCAAATAATTAGAATTTTATATAAATAAGAAGAAATGAGGTATGTAAAATGAAAACTAAATGCTTATTATTTGTAATTTTAATGTTATTAATGACATTAATTAGTGGCTGTAGCAATGAAGGTGATAAGTACATAGGAAAATGGACTGGTTTAGAAAATCCTGATAGCCCACGCTCGTACATTCACCAAATGACAATAGAAAAAAATGGTGATAATTTCATTATAAAAAGAAAAATTGGCCAATATAATGAATTTAATCTAGACAGACAATTAGAATGGCATGATAGCACAGAAGATACCGATAGTGCTACTTTAAAAGACAATAAATTAGTCGTTGGTGGAAATTTAACAACCACAACATACACTTATATAGAAAAAGATAATACGCTTCTATATTCTGGAAATGGTGGGGTTTATCTACAAAAAGATAACGATGGTAAAATATTAGAAGATTTAAAAAAACAAGCAGCAGACGCATTAACTAAATATTGGGAAGAACATCCTTTAAAAAAGACAAGTTCTATAAATGATAATCCATTTGAAAAATACGGAAAAACAAAGTGGTAATAAAAAGCAGGGTTTAAACCCTGCTTTTTTTAATTTCCAAATCTCATAAAGCCTAACGCTGGCTCTTGAAGAGGTCTATTTTCTTCATCAAAAGTACTAGGATTATATGGATCATATCCATAAAACTGACCATCTTCTATTTTTTCTTTATCTAATCTATCAATAGCAGTTTTTGTTTCTTGGTCAACTATATTATTGATAAAACGTGCTCCGTTTGTTTTTATTTTATCAATAGAATTTAATGTATTTACTATATTCATAGCATTTGCACGTTGCTTTTCGCCCAAAATGTTATCTGTTTGTGTACTTAATATTTCAGATTGCAGGTTTATTCTATCATTTTCATTATTAATTGTTTCTTGTATAATATCCGTTGCTTCTTTTTTGTATAAATTTGTTCTTCAGCAAGTTTAAGATTATACTCTTGGTCATTTAATGCTTCTTCAATTTTCCAAGACTTATAAAAGTCTTTATCTTTAAAAACTTTATTAGGATTAATTAAACTTTTACCATCAGGTTTTATAACATTCTCCATTTATGCACTTATTTTATTTCCATCAATATTTATTTTCTAAACTATTTTTTATAATATAAAGTATTTATACTATTTTCTTTATACTGTCTGCTAATTTTTTATAATCTATAATGTGTTTCCCTAGTTTTAAACTATCAAATTCCAAATTCTCTAACATTCTCAATAAATAAAAACTATCATCCTGACTCAAATAGTTGAAAACTAAAATTCTTGTTTATTAATACTTTTAATAGTATAATAAAAACCATAAGGATTAATTTTTCTATCATTTAACTTTAACAAATGTTGTATTTTAATTTATTGAAAATTTAGCAAATGATTAGAATTTTATATAAATAACAAAAAGTGAGGTATGTAAAATGAAAACTAAATGCTTATTATTTGTAATTTTAATGTTATTAATAACATTAATTAGTGGCTGTAGCAATGAAGGTGATAAGTACATAGGCAAATGGACTGGTTTATCAAATCCTAACAATCCTTTATCAGATTTAAGACAAGTAACAATAGAAAAAAATAGTGAAAACAATTTTATTATCAATGAAAAAATAGGTTCTTATAATGCTTATGGCAAAAAATGTGAATGGAAAGAAAATACAAGTACCGATATTGCTACATTAAAAGATGGGAAATTAGTAATAGGTGGAACTTCATTTACTTATATCGAAAAAGATAATACTCTATTGTATAATGGTAATGGTAAATATTATTTAAAAAAAGATGATGATGATAGCGAGTATACTAATTTAAAAAAACAAGCTGAACCATTAGCTATAGAACGTTTTGAAAAATATAAAGCTCAAGAAAAAGAATTAAATACATCTCCTTTTGAAAGATACGGAAAAACAAAGTGGTAATAAAAAGCAGGGTTTAAACTCTGCTTTTTTTAATTTCCAAATCTCATAAAGCCTAATGTTGGCTCTTGAAGAAGTCTATTTTCTTCATCAAAAGTACTAGGATTATATGGATCATAACCATAAAATTGACCAGCTTTTATCTTTTCTTTATCTAATCTATCAGCAACAGCTTTTGTTTCTTGGTCAACTACATTATTAATAAAACGTGCTCCGTTTGTTTTTGTTTTATCAATAGAATTTAATGTATTTACTATATTCATAGCATTTGCACGTTGCTTTTCGCCCAAAATGTTATCTGTTTGTGTACTTAATATTTCAGATTGCAGGTTTATTCTATCATTTTCATTATTAATTGTTTCTTGTATAATATCCGTTGCTTCTTTTTTGTATAAATTTGTTCTTCAGCAAGTTTAAGATTATACTCTTGGTCATTTAATGCTTCTTCAATTTTCCAAGACTTATAAAAGTCTTTATCTTTAAAAACTTTATTAGGATTAATTAAACTTTTACCATCAGGTTTTATAACATTCTCCATTTATGCACTTATTTTATTTCCATCAATATTTATTTTCTAAACTATTTTTTATAATATAAAGTATTTATACTATTTTCTTTATACTGTCTGCTAATTTTTTATAATCTATAATGTGTTTCCCTAGTTTTAAACTATCAAATTCCAAATTCTCTAACATTCTCAATAAATAAAAACTATCATCCTGACTCAAATAGTTGAAAACTAAAATTCTTGTTTATTAATACTTTTAATAGTATAATAAAAACCATAAGGATTAATTTTTCTATCATTTAACTTTAACAAATGTTGTATTTTAATTTATTGAAAATTTAGCAAATAATTAGAATTTTATATAAATAATAAAAGTGAGGTATGTAAAATGAAAAATAAATACTTATTATTTGTAATTTTAATGTTATTAATGACATTAATTAGTGGCTGTAGTAACAATGAAGGTGATAAGTACATAGGAAAATGGACTGGCTTAGAAAATCCTGATAACCCCCAATCTTATATTTATCAAATTTCAATAGAAAAGAATGGAGATAATTTTATTATAAAAAGAAAAGTTAGTAATTATAATGAATTTAATCCAGATAGACAATTAGAATGGCAAGAAGGCGAAGAAAAAACTGAAAGTGCTACTTTAAAAGATGGTAAATTAATAAGTGGAAATGATATTGCTTCAATATCGTATACTTATATAGAAAAAGATAATAGTATTCTTTATTCTGCAAAAGGAATTTATTTACAAAAAGATGATGACGGAACAATATTTGAAAACTTAAAAAAGCAAGCTGCAGATACTTTAACTAAATATTGGGAAGAACATCCTATGATTAATAAAACACCTATTATTGATGACCCTTTTAGCAAATACGGCAAAACAAAATAATAAATAAAAAGTATCATCTTGATTAAAATAGTTTAAAACTAAAATTAAGATGATACTTTTTTATCTAAAATTTTATACAACTAATATACTTGTTTATATTTATTTTTAATAGTATAATCTAATATTATTAATTACCTTATTAATCTAATAATCTATTTAATAATTACATAAGGAGATGTTTTTTTTGCTAAATATTTAGGTGGAGATATTCCACACAAAAAGGAATAAGTGTACAAAAACCATTTGGGAATTTTTGGTTAGTATGGTCAACTGGATTATTCTCTCAAGATAAAATAGATTTAAAAACACAATTAAATACTATACAAGAAGTTACTGATAAAAACAAATTAAAATTATCAGCTGTTGTTGGATGGGGTTTTATTGGTACTGTAATTGCGGGTCCTGTAGGAACTGTTATTGGTTCTATTTTAGGTGGTAAAAAAAATCGAAAAGTTATTGCTTGTGAATTAACAAATGGTTATAAATGTTTATTAGAAGTAAATAATGATGAATATTTAAAATTGATATCTTTTGCTAAAAATAATTTAGATAATTATATTCCAAAATCTATATGTAATAGTGAAAATAAAAATTCATTATCATCAATAAACACTACTAATAACTTAAACGAAACATTGCAAGCACTAAAACAACTTGGTGAATTGAGAGACTTAAAAATAATATCTAATGAAGAATTTGAAGAAAAAAATCTAAATTAATGAATAAAATATAAATATTCCATAATAAATAATATGTTTTATTTCACTATATTTTAGAAATTGTCATGACAAGTATAGTTATTTACTATACTTACAAATGGATATACAAGTATTTTGTTGAGTAACTATCCTGTCGCTCTAGCATTAGCGTAATAATGTAAAAAAGCCTTAGGAACTGACCCTTCCTAAGGCTTTTGTGCGTCATCATGAGTTTGATTTCGTCTATACTTAGTATAGCATATTACATAGATTTTGCAATATAAAGCTTATTATTGTCATGCAAATAAAAAAATAAACTTATAAATAAAAAATATCTTACTTTATAATGAACTACACTCTAAAATTTAGACAAAAATCTCTTTGGGAATGTAATTAAGAATTAAAATAATACTTTTAAAATAAAACTTTACTAGATAAAATCAAGAAAAATCTCGCTAATCCTTGATAAATAAACTTTTTCACTAAATCCCTTCAAATCTCGTTATCGCTGGTAAAAAATAACTAAAATCCTTGTTTATCAATACTTTTAATAGTACAATAAAATCATAAAGATTAATTTTTCTAGCATTTAACTTTAACAAGTGTTGTATTTGAATCCATATTTAGTATTCTGTATCAGTAATTGAGATATCATTTAACTTTAACAAGTGTTGTATTTGAATATCGACTTAGAAGCCACTAAAACATATTTACTGGAAATTTAACTTTAACAAGTGTTGTATTTGAATTTGTCTATGTGATTGTGGCAATGAAAAAATAATTGAATTTAACTTTAACAAGTGTTGTATTTGAATCTACAGCTATACATAATACTATTGGAGCTGTAGGGAATTTAACTTTAACAAGAGTTGTATTTGAATCTTGCATTGCATTTTTGCGGTGCAGGGGGAATATTTATTTAACTTTAACAAGAGTTGTATTTGAATAGTTGGAACAGAAGAAATTGATAAATTTAAACGTGCATTTAACTTTAACAAGAGTTGTATTTGAATTTGCCCTGGGAATTGCGGATATTCTGTTAAACCATATTTAACTTTAACAAGAGTTGTATTTGAATTATGGTGAACCGCATGAGTTAAGGTGCGAACTTTTAATTTAACTTTAACAAGAGTTGTATTTGAATAAAAATACATATCTTACTGGTCGAGATGATAGATTATTTAACTTTAACAAGAGTTGTATTTGAATGTCTGTGTAGTTTTGCCGTTATTATTTCTATTTGTATTTAACTTTAACAAGAGTTGTATTTGAATGCATCTTATTTAAATAGTACTATTTTTATTTAAAATATTTAACTTTAACAAGTGTTGTATTTGAATAAAACTTATAGATGAAATAGAAAAAGAGGAAAAAGAATTTAACTTTAACAAGTGTTGTATTTGAATTTTATTGTTTTTGTATGCAATGCGTGTTATTATGTATTTAACTTTAACAAGTGTTGTATTTTAATTAACTCTCTAGCATTAACGTAACAATGAAAAAAGCCTTAGGAACTGACCTTTCCTAAGGCTTTTGTGCGTCATCATGAGTTTGATTTCGTCTATACTTAGTATAATATATTACATAGATTTTGCAATACAGAGCTTATTATTATCGTGCAAATTAGAAAAATAGACTTATATCTTTAATTCTTCTATATCAGCTAAAAGCTTATCTAATTTTTCTACAGCTATATAACGCAAGAAACCCCATGAAGGTGCGAACTTCATGGGGTTTTGCTGTCTATATGACTCTTTTGTTATGTTTTGCCTATACTTAGTATAACACATTATTTAACTTTAACAAGTGTTATATTTGAATTTACAAATTTTTATAAAGTAAAAATTTAAATTTATCACATTATTATTTTCTCACAAAAGTCATAATTATAGTATCCTCACTATAATTATGCTTCATTTTCTCATATTCTTTAACCTCAATAGGTGTTATAACTATAGTCTTTAAGCTAGGATTTAGTTTATTTACTTTTTCTACTACACCTAAATGTTCATCACCATGAAAACTTCCTTGTACATGGAGGACTTTTGTATCTTTATGTTCCTTTAAAAATTCAACAATACTTTCCGCCATAGTATCATCTTTCAAACATTGAGCTTTATAGAAAGCTTCTATTCTTTCTGGTGTCATCATCATATGACTTTGACCATCGCTCATAGACATATAATTTTTGAATTTATCATAATATCTTTCATACTCTACTAAATGTTTTTTTGGCAAATAAATTTTATCTTTATCTTCAATTAAAGCTAAATCGCCTACTTTTGTATATTTATTAGCTATTCTTCGTGGAATATTTGATGCTAAAACATACATATCTTTTTCTTTAGCAAATTCTACCAATGGTTTATAATCTGTTTGATAATTTTCCCATGGACGAGAATTATTTATAAATTCTGTTTCTGTTATTTCATCATTCAAATATTTATCCATTACTGGCTGAACATCTCTCTCAAACATTTCCATAGATAATATCATATCTTTATTTTGTTTATACATCTCTTGGAAAAATGATAATTCTGCTTCATGAATAGATTTTTGGTCGTGATATTCATTAAAAAATACTACATCATAATTTTGAGAAATGCTCACCGCTTTATCTAAATCAATTTTTTCTCCTTGATAATAATACTCTACGTCAGATTTTTCATCTTGTGCTTGAGCCATACCTCCCAAACAACTAGTCAATACTAGCCCACTACAAGCAATTATCTGCCAAAACTTTTTCAAAACACCATCTCCTTTTAGTAAAAATTTATTTATTAATTAAAACAAAGTAGCAAGATTTTATCCTGCTACTTTATTTAATTTATCTTATTATCTTAGAAAGTCCATTCTGCACCCAAACGCCAAATCATACCATCTAAACCAATATTACTAATTTTTTTATCAAAAATATTATCTACACCTGCATAAACTCTATTTCCTTCACCAAATTTTTTATTGAGTACAAAATTAGTTGTAGTGAAATTATAATCATTATCATCATAATGGTATTTATTAGCCCATTGTTGCCATAAAATCGCACTATATCCCCAATCATCATGATCATCATATAATAATTGCAATGTAGTCATATTTTTTGCTCGATTATCTAAGCGATCACCACTTACTTTATCTGTTGCATCAAGCCAATTACTTGTTGCTTTTATTGTCCATTTATCGTCTAAATTACGACCAATTTCCATTTCCACACCATCAATTTCAGCTTCATCTACATTTACATAACTCTGATCATAATAACTACTACCTATTTGTTTTGTAGTAATTAAATTTTTAATATCATTATTGAAATATGTTAATTTACCAAAATTATTATCTTTTTCAGCTTCAAAACTGATATCCCATGAAGTAGATTTTTCTGGTTTTAAATCTGGATTGCCATAAACATTGACAGTTTGCCCGCCCATTGCACGATGCATTGCCATATATAATTCACTAATAGTTGGAGCTTTAAAGCCTTTACCCCAATTAGCCTTAATGCGACTATTATCACTGATAAAATATGTCGCACCTATTTTTGGTGTAACTTCTCCACCAAAAGAACTATCATGGTCATAACGCACAGATGGAATTACTAATAAATTATCATTCACTTGCCATTCATCTTGGATATATCCTGCCCAAGTATTTATTTCTTTATCTGAATAATATTTATTACTCACCATTCCATTTCCTGATTGACTTACTTGATGTACATTATCACCTCCATCACTCAAACGAGTACCTTCGACTTTATTTTGACGATATTCGCCTCCAAACGTCAAAAGATGATTATCATTTAATTGCACAGTATTCTTACCTTCTATGCCCCAAAGCGTATAAGTGGATTTATCCCAATCATATTTTGGATACATTGAACCCAAAATATTTTCCATTGGTCCTGGGAAATTATTGCGATAATTATATAAATTATTCTCTTTATCCAATCTACTATAAAAAGTCCTAATCATATAATCACTATTATCAGTTTTGCCACTATAACCTAAACTATAATCATATCTTCTATAATCATACCATTCTTTTTTATCCTTACTAGTTTGCAAAACGCCTGTTGATGTATATTTATCAGCATAATCTGCCTTTGTATGCTCATTATAATAACCAAGCGTCAAATCAATTTCTTTATCATTGCCTAAATCCCATGTTCCAGCAAAATTAAAATCTTGGATAGGGCCATAATAATTACTGCCTTCATCTCCAGCTTGCATATTTTTGCGTATATCACTAAAACGCATATCAAAAGTAGAACTGAAATTTCCCTGTTTACCAAAATCTATATGATAATAATTATTTATAGCTTCTGATCCTGTAGAAAAGCCTACCATAACTGATGGCTCTTTTGATTTTTTAGTGATGATATTAATTACTCCACCTAAAGCATCTGAACCATATTGTGCTGAAGCACTGCCACGCACAATTTCAATACGTTCAATATTTGACAGACTCAATCGACCTAAGGCATAAACGTTTTGTGTAGCACTTGTATCTTCTCCAGCAACTCTTTTACCATCTATTAAAATTAAAGTATGATTTGTGCTCATTCCACGAATCATCACATTATGACCTGCCATACCTGCTGAAGTTACATCTACATTAGCTGCCAAACGAAGTGCAGAATAAACATCTGTTGCTCCTAATTGTTCAATATCTTCTTTAGTAATTACTTCTACAGTTTGCGGTACAGCTTTTACTTCCTCTTGAGTTCGTGTTGCTGTAACTACTACATCTGGTGTAACTACCACGTCATTATTTTGTATATCTTGTGCATATACTGGACTTGATAAACCTAATAACACTGATAAAGTCAATAAAGTTTGCTGTTTTTTTGTAGATAATCTCATTATATTAACTCCTTTGTATGTAATTGTTTATATTAACAATAATCATTATCATTAATATAAACAGATTAAACGTATTATTTGCTTTTCTTTAGCTATGAATATTTTTTATTTAAAAAGTAATCTCTGCTCCTACACGCCAAATTCTACCTTCTAAATAAATATCTCCTATTTTTTTATCTCCAATATTATCTACACCTGCATAAACTCGTCCACTTCGACCATCATCAAAAGCGAATTTTTTATTTACTACAAAATTTAAAGTATTATAATCATAATTTTCATTAGCATAATGATAATTACTTACCCAAGAATTCCAAAGCTTAGCACTATATCCATTAATATCATTATCATCATAATTCAATTCTAAAGTGGAAATATTATCGGCTGTCGCAGATACTTTTTCCCCATCACTGTCTTTAGCATTAAGCCAATTACTAGTCGCTCGAATAGACCAATTGTCATTGAATTGGCGACCTATTTCAAATTCTACGCCATCAGTTTTGGCATCTTGAGCATTGATAAATGTATTTTTTCCATTTACTTTATCATATGTTATTAAATTATCGTATTTACTATTAAAATAATTTAATTTCAACCAATTATTATCTTTTTCAGATTCAAAACCGAGTTCCCATGTAGTAGCTTCTTCTGGTTTTAAATCTGGATTTCCATATATCGTAGTAAAACCATGATCTTGCCCAGCATATAATTCCACTAAATTCGGAGCTCTCCATGATTTACCCCAATTCGCTTTTATACGACTATTATCACTTAGAAAATAAGTTGCACCTAATTTAGGTGTCGTTTTTCCGCCAAATTGTTCATCATGGTCATATCTCACCGCTGGAATAAATAAAATTTTATCATTTATAAACCATTCATCTTGAATATATCCCGCATAGGCAGAATTATCTTTACTATTACCTTCACCTAAAGCTAAGATTGGGCCTTCTACACCTATATTTTTATATTCAACACCATAAGTTAATAAATGCTCATCTCCTGCTTGTACTGTATTTTTAGCTTCAATACCTAAAGTATCAAATGTGTTTTGCTTATAACTATTATTTTTACTGCCCTTATATTCTTCCTTATCATATCGATTATAATAAGCTCTAATCATATAATTACTATTATCGCCTTTTCCATTATAAGCTATACTATAATCTTGATTTGTCTTATCATAATTTGTAGAACTTTTGCCCATTCCCATAGAAGAATAATCTGTTATTTTCTTTGATTTTTCATCATAATAACCTATATAAAAATCTAAATTATTATTATCCTGAACCTCCCACGACTAAAGTCGCGGGGTTCTCGGTCAAATATTCTAACGAATACAGTATCTCCGAGCTATCCCCATAGTTCCTACGGTTCTTGTATATATTATTTATGCTATGTTTAATATTCTTAATCCTTCATTTCTAATATTTATAGCTGCATTTACATCTCTATCGTGATGTGTTTTACATTTAGGACAGTTCCATTTTCTAACATCTAAGTTTTTTACTTCAGTATTTTTATACCCACAAACATGACATAATTGGCTTGAAGGATAAAATTTATCTATTTTGACAATAACTTTTCCAAACCATTTGGCTTTATATGTTAGTTGTCTCATAAACTCTGACCAACTGACATCAGCTATATTTCTTGCTAATTTATGATTTTTCATCATGTTTTCAACTTGCAAATCTTCAAGACAGATTACATCGTAGTTTCTGATAAGTTGACATGTTACTTGATGTAGTAAATTGCGTCTTTGATTGGCAATTCTATCATGCAATTTAGCCACTTTTACTCTAGCCTTTTCCCAATTTGAGCTTCCTTTTGTTTTTCGAGAAAGCTCTCTTTGGAGTTTAGCTAATCTAGTCAGTGATTTTTGCAAGTATTTAGGATTGCTATATTTTACTGCATCTGAGGTTATGACAAAATCCTTTATTCCTAAATCTAAACCGACATATTTATTCGTTTTTATGAATTCAGGTTGAGGCAGGTCTGTACAACATAGTGCAACGTAATATTTTCCACTAGGAGTCTGTGATACTGTCGCACTTAAAATTCTACCTTCTATTTGGCAATATTTATCTCTTATTTTTATCTTACCTATTTTAGGTAGTTTTATTTTATTTCCTAAAAATACAATGTTGTTATTTGTCATATTTGT
>NZ_CAUBSM010000004.1:0-209888 GCF_958438645.1 uncultured Megamonas sp. | reverse complement strand
GCTCGGAGATACTGTATTCGTTAGAATACTTGACCGAGAACCCCGCGACTTTAGTTGTGGGAGGTTCAGAGGATTGGTTTTATGGCAATTTGTACCTCAGATACATGTATTGCCACATGTAATTTATTTTGAATGGATTATCTGCATAATCAGCTTTTTAATTATCAGTGTAGTGGATAAACAACCAATTAAAATTGTAGAAAAAAATAGATATGAAGAAAAAGTGCTAGTAAAACAAGAAGTTTTGAGCCGTTAAAAATTTTTACAACCTGACAAGTAAAAATACTTGACAGGTTGTTTTTTGTCATATATAATAATCAAAGTCGTAAGGACAAGATTGAATTAAAGATATAGATAATGAAAGCTCAGGTGGTTTAAATGTTAGAAAAGTTTTTGCACATGAGCACTTTATTTGATATTTATGGGGCTTTGCTAACTGACAAACAGAAACGTTGTCTACAAATGCATTTATTTGAGGATTTTTCACTATCAGAAATAAGTGCAGAGTTAGGAATTTCACGTCAAGCTGTTTATGACATGTTGCGTCGCAGTGAGCAAATCATGCAGCAATATGAAGATAAATTAGGTTTGGCAGCCCGTTCGACAAAAGAAAAAACAGAGCTTTTGTCAATTTTATCTGATTTATTAGCATTAAAGCAGGAATCAGAAGATAACAGGCTTAATAATATAATAAGACGTATTTCTGTGTTAACAAATGATAGCAAGGAGGCATAAATTTGATTTTTGAAAATTTAGCTGATCGTTTGCAAGAGACTTTTAAAAAATTGCGTGGTCATGGTAAATTAACAGCTGATGATGTTAATGCTACCATGCGAGAAATTCGCATAGCTTTATTAGAAGCCGATGTAAACTTTAAAGTAGTTAAAGATTTTATTAAAAAAATAAAAGAACGTGCAGTAGGACAAGAAGTTTTAGAGTCCTTGACACCTGCACAGGCTGTTATTAAAATTGTTAACGAAGAGTTAACAGCATTGATGGGGCAGACTCAAAGTCATATAAACATTTCACCAAAAGCTCCTACAATTATTATGATGGTAGGTCTTCAAGGGGCAGGTAAAACAACATCTGCTGGTAAACTTGGTTTGATGTTTAAAAAGCAAGGCAAACACCCATTGATGGTTGCAGCAGATATCTATCGTCCAGCAGCTATCAAACAGTTACAAGTACTCGGTAATCAAATTGATATTCCAGTATTTGCTAAAGAAGATTGTAAAGATGCTGTGCGTATCGCCAATGAAGCAATAGATTATGCAAAATCTCATGCTAATGATATTGTAATCATCGATACAGCAGGACGACTTCATATAGATGAAAACCTCATGCAAGAGTTGAAATCTATAAAAGAAGATGTAAAACCTCATGAAATCTTATTGGTAGTTGATGCTATGACTGGTCAAGATGCAGTTAATGTAGCAGAAAGCTTCAATAATGATTTAGGTTTAGATGGTGTTATCCTAACTAAAATGGACGGGGATGCTCGCGGTGGTGCGGCACTTTCCGTTAAGGCTGTTACAGGTTGCCCTATTAAATTTGTGGGTGCTGGTGAAAAATTGGAAGCCTTAGAACCATTTTATCCAGATAGAATGGCTTCTCGTATCTTAGGTATGGGTGATGTGCTTACTTTAATTGAAAAAGCACAGACTGCTTTTGATGCAGAAGAAGCAAAAAAAATGGAAAAAGCTTTCCGCAAAAATGAATTCACTTTAGATGATTTCTTATCTCAATTAAATCAAGTGAGAAAGCTTGGCTCTTTTGAAAATATCTTAGGTATGATACCTGGCATGGGTGGACTTAAGAAAAAACTTGGTGATGTGGATATCGATATGAATGGTAAAGAAATCAAACATATCGAAGCTATCATTAGAGCCATGACACCAGAGGAAAAAAGAAATACAAAAATCATCAATGGTTCTCGCCGTAAGCGTATCGCTATGGGTAGTGGAACAAAAGTTCAGGAAGTCAATAAGCTCTTAAAGCAATTTGATGAAATGAAAAAAATGATGAAAAAAATGTCTAATATGAAACAGTTAAATAAGAAAGGTAAAAAAGGAAAAGGCGGTTTCAAACTTCCTTTCTTTAGATAAAACCTTCTATAATATAACTTAATCACTTTAAGGAGGTGAAAACATTGGCAGTTAAAATTCGTTTAAATCGTATGGGTGCTAAAAAACGTCCATTTTATCGTATCGTTGTAGCAGATTCTCGTGCTCCACGTGATGGTCGTTTCATCGAAATCTTAGGTAACTATGATTCCACAAAAGAACCTGCTATTATCAACATTGATGAAGAAAAAACTTTAGACTGGATGCTCAAAGGTGCTCAGCCTACAGATACAGTTAAATCTTTACTTAGCAAAAAAGGTATCATGACTAAATTTGATGCAGCTAAACATGCTAAGAAATAAGAAAGAGGCAAATAGATGAAGGAACTTGTTGAAGTAATAGCAAAATCACTCGTTGATTATCCAGAACAAGTTACTGTTGATGAAATCGTTGATGGTAATCATGTTTTGCTAAAATTGCGTGTAGCTTCAGCTGACATGGGAAAAGTCATTGGCAAACAAGGCCGTATAGCCAAAGCCATGAGAACTGTAGTGAAAGCTGCAGCTTCCTGTGAAAATAAAAAAGTTACAGTTGATATCATCGAATAATTGCAATAAAAATAGCCGGAGGTCGATTACGACTTTCGGCTTTCTCTTTATCTAAAATCTTTTCATTATAATATATATATGATAGTATATATCATGAGATTAATGAAACAATTAAAGTGAGGTTATAATTATGGAAAGCATTTCTTTACAATGTCCAGTAACAATTAAAGTAAAAGTTACTGAAAAATTTAGAGCTAAAATGTTAGACAAAATGCAAAAACAATTAGCTGAAGTAGATTTAAAATTATCTAAAATCGACATTCAAAAGAAAAAATTTTTAGAAGAACATGCTGAAGATAATATTCAACAAGTTGGTGCAGTTGTTCAAAAAATGGAAATAGACAAAGCTAAAGGTTTAAAATTAAAAGCTAAAATTGAACAAGATATTGCTGATATGAAACATTTAGGTTTAGGTGCTGAAATTATCCAAGGTACTATGCAACATGTATTTAATGTAAAAGTTGGCGATAAAATGCCAGCTGTAATGAATACTGAAATTATCGTAGAGGATGAAAAAATCATTGAAATCCGCAACTAATAAAAAGATTATTATTGGTAAAATCGGTGCAGCTCATGGTGTTAGAGGAGATATGAAAGTATATCCTTTAACAGATTTTCCTGATAGATTTAATACTATAAAAAAAGCATATGTAGACGATAAAGAAATAAATATTATTTCTACTCGCTATCAAGGAAATTTTGTAGTTATGAAAGTAGAAGGTGTTAATTCTCGTGAAGAAGTAGCACGTTTTACGAATAAATTATTGAAAATAAATCGCAGTGATGTACCACCGCTTGAAGATGGAGAATATTATGCTTTTGATATAATCGGACTTCAAGTAATCAATCAAGATGATGTTGTTTTAGGTGAAATAACAGAAATTTTGAAAACTGGTAGCAATGATGTATATATTACAAAAGCAAAAGATGGCAGACAAATTTTAATTCCAGCGTTAAAGAAAGTAGTTACTGAAATAAATATTGAAGATGGATTTATGAAAGTAATTTGGGATGAAAATCAGGAAGTGTAATTATGAGAATAGATATATTATCCTTATTTCCTGAGATGTTTGGCGGAGTTTTTGGTTGTAGTATTACTAAAAGAGCGATTGAAAAAAATATTTTAGATATACAAATAACAAATCCTCGTGATTTTGCTTTTAATAAGCATAATCAAGTTGATGATACAGCTTATGGTGGTGGTGCTGGCATGGTGATGAAACCAGAGCCATTATTTAGAGCTGTAGAAGACGTTAAATCTAAAATGCAAATTGAAAATAGCAAGGTTATATTGATGTGCCCTACTGGAAAAGTATTCACTCAAGAAAAAGCGAAAGAACTTGCTAATTTTGATCAATTGATATTTATTTGTGGTCATTATGAAGGTTTTGATAATCGTGTGGTACAAAATTTAGCTGATGAAGTAATTTCTATTGGCGATTATGTACTAACAGGTGGAGAGCTTCCTGCTATGGTGGTAATCGATGCTGTATCAAGAATGCTTCCAGGCGTATTAGGCTCTGGAGAGTCTGCTCCAACAGATTCTTTTTATAATGGGCTTTTAGAATATCCACAATATACAAAACCGCGTGAGTATAGAGGTCTTAGCGTACCTGATGTATTACTTTCAGGAGACCATGCTAAAATAGCAAAATGGCGTCGACAAGAATCTTTGCGTGTTACGTATACAAATAGACCTGATTTATTGGAAAAAGTAGAATTAAGCAAAGATGATAAGAAATTTTTAGAGGAATTGAAAAATAATTCTAAATAGAAAAAGGCTTTTAATAGAAGATAAAATCTATTAAAAGCCTTTTATAATTTTTTAATGATAAGATTTAGATACAATACTTGTTAAAGTTAAATACAACAAAATAGAGGTGTTTTTATTATGTCGTTTTCATTCAAATACAACACTTGTTAAAGTTAAATAATATTCCCCCTGCACCGCAAAAATACAATGTAGAATTCAAATACAACACTTGTTAAAGTTAAATTACAGTTAAGCTATTTCAAGAAAGGAATTTTTTTGAATTCAAATACAACACTTGTTAAAGTTAAATAATACAACTTTAACAATCGGTGGTTTTTGCTGGGAATTCAAATACAACACTTGTTAAAGTTAAATTAATAAATTTATGGAGATGTTCGGTAAACTTGACTAATTCAAATACAACACTTGTTAAAGTTAAATATATAACAGACAATCTAACAAGTATCATACAAACGTATTCAAATACAACACTTGTTAAAGTTAAATAAGAAATTGTTGATGGAAATAAAAATTTTGAAGTAATTCAAATACAACACTTGTTAAAGTTAAATAGTGCTTTTACTGGTGGTGTTAGAACATTAGCAACCAATTCAAATACAACACTTGTTAAAGTTAAATGCTAGAAAAATCAATCTTTATGATTTTTATTATACTAGTAAGAGTATTGATATACAAGGATTTTAGTTGTTTTTTACCAGCTATAATATTATTTTGATAGATTTTGTAAAAATACTTAATTTTCAAGCTTTAGAGGATTTTTTCATAATTTTAGCTGGTAAAATTTAATGATGAATAAGAATTTTTTATAGAGTTTTTAATAAAATAAAAAAGCAACTATTATTGATAGTTGCTTTGATTACATAATTAATTATTGTTAATGGTGACCCACCCGGGACTCGAACCCGGAACCTGCTGATTAAGAGTCAGATGCTCTACCAATTGAGCTAGTGAGTCATTAATAACAAAATTTATTATACTGCTCATTCATATATTTTGCAATAGTTTTTTTATAATTTTTTTATTATTAAAGATAATGACAATAAATTCGATAAAAATAATTTTTATTATGAATTTTTAAAAATTTGTAATCTTTTTTCGTAATATATTAGAATTTATGAGTATTTATGATATAATAAACATTGTTGTTGCATAAATTAAAAAAATATTTGATAGGAGGGATTTTATGAGTCCTGCAGTGATAACTTTATGCGTTTTAGCTGTAGCAGCATTTTTCTTTGTAACAGAACTTATTCCATTGGCGGTTACGGCTATAGGTGCATCTATTGCATTAGGTCTTTTGGGAGTGCTTACTCCTCAACAAGTATTTTCTGGTCTTTCTGATTCCACAGTAGTTTTATTTGCTGGTATGTTTGTTATTGGAGCGGCGATGTTTCAGACTGGACTTGCACAAAAAATTGGTATAAAAGTAGTAAAAAGTGCTGGTTCCAGTGAAAATAGATTAATGGCAGCTTTAATGTGTATAACTATTTTGCTATCAGCTGTATCATCAAATACGGCAACAGTAGCTTGTTTGATGCCAGTGGTAATTCAAATCTGTGCAGTAGCTAAGATACCAGTATCTCCACAATTGATGGCATTGGCAATAGCTGCAAATGTTGGCGGAACAATTACTATGGTTGGTACACCGCCGAATATTTTAATGAGTGCAACACTTCAAGCAACAGGATTAGAACCATTTGGATTTTTTGAATTTGCATATATTGGGATACCATTATCTATAGCAGGTATGGTTTATATGCTGAGTATAGGTAGAAAATTTTGTCCTAGACATTATGTAGAAACAGTAGAAAATGATGAAGCTTCCGAAGAAGTAAAAGATCCAAAGAAGATGATAATCTGTACAATTATTTTAATCTTAGTAGTATTAGGTATGGCTTTTGAAAAAAATATTGGCATACCAATGCAAACTACTGCTATAATGGGTGCATTAGCTTGTGTATTGACAGGTTGTTTATCTGAAAAACAAGCTTATTTAGGTATTGACTGGGTTACTATTTTCTTATTTGCGGGTATGTTACCACTTGCTTCTGCTATGGATAAAAGTGGAGCAGGTAAAATGATAGCAGATGGTGTAGTAGGAATTATTGGAGATAATCCATCTCCAATGATTATTGTTGTAGCTATGTTTATTTTATCTTGTGGTCTTACACAGTTTATGTCAAATACAGCTGCTGCAGCATTATTAGCACCAATTGGTATATCTATAGCACAATCTATAGGTGCATCACCTTATCCTGTACTCATGGCAATAGGTATTGCTGCTTCTTGTGCATTTACAACACCAGTTGCAACGCCACCGAATACTTTGGTACTGATACCAGGCCATTTTAAATTTATGGATTATGTAAAAGTCGGCATGCCTCTTGTTATCGTTTCTTTAGTTGTTTGTATGCTTGTAATACCGTTCTTCTGGCCATTTTTTCCGTGATGTGTAAGCAAATTTTAATTTAGATTTTATTTATAGTTAAAGGAATGATTTTATGGATAGAGAAAATGCTCTTAGTACGATTGCTTCATTTGACACAGAATTATATACATTCTTTCAAGAAGAATTACAAAGACAAAAATATACCTTATCTTTTATGCCAGAGGAAAATTATTCGTCACCTTTAAGCACATATCTTGAAGGAAGTATTTTATCAAATACATTGACAACTCATCATGACGAAGCTAAACCAACGGGTTTAGAAAAAATCACTATTAATCGTATTAACGAATTATTTGGTAGTGAACATGCAGTTATTCGTTTAGAAAGTATAGCAGCTGCTTCTCGCGTTGTTTTTTATAGTTTAGCTAAAAAAGGCGATACGATATTATCTTTAGATAATAGAAAAAGTGATCACTGTAATAGTAAAAATTTAGAATTCAATTTTGTGAGATTTAGTATTGACCCTAAAACTCAAATTTTAAATTTGGATAGAGTTGAACAAATAGCCAAAGAAAATAAACCTAAAGTGATAATTTTTTCTCCTGTTAATTATCCAAGAGTTATAGATTATGAAAGATTGGCTAAAATTGCACATGATATAGGTGCTTATATGTGGTTTGATATTTGTCAAAATGTAGGCCTTGTAGCTACAGGACAAATACCTTCACCTGTACCTTATGCAGATGTAGTAACTTTTTCAACACATGATTCTTTGAGGGGACCGCAAAGTTCTGTTATTTTATGTAAAAAAGAATTAGCAGATATCATTGATAAAACAGTTATTACTACAGGTCATTTTTCTTTGAAAAAAAATATTTTAGCAAGTTTAGCTGTTATATTTAAAGAAGTTACTACAGAAAAATTTAAAGAATATACAAAACAAGTAGTATTGAATGCTAAAGCTCTTCAAAAGGGATTACAAGAAGAAGGAGTAGAAATATTATGTAAGGGAACGGATACTAATTTAGTATTGGTAAATCTTACAAAATTAGGTGTTAGTTGTGAAAATGCTTATAAAGCATTAAAAAGTGCAGGTCTGATTGTAAAACCGACAGTATTATCTACTTGTGATGAAAATCTTAATTTTGAAATCTTGAGATTATCTAGTTTGATTTTAACAACTAGAGGACTTAAAGAAGCACAAATGGAAAATATTGGCA
Organism: uncultured Megamonas sp.; assembly: GCF_958438645.1. Taxonomy (NCBI): domain Bacteria; kingdom Bacillati; phylum Bacillota; class Negativicutes; order Selenomonadales; family Selenomonadaceae; genus Megamonas; species uncultured Megamonas sp. The sequence goes on along the minus strand of NZ_CAUBSM010000004.1, from coordinate 201,834 downwards.
AAATGATGGCAAAAGTATTAAAAAATATAGATGATATGGCAGTAATTGAAGATATAAGACAACAAGCTGTGGATATTGCCATGGAATACCCACTATTTTCTGATGAATGGTTAGCATTCAAAGATGTATTAAATCCACTTTATAGTGCTAAGGATATAAATATATCGCATGAAATAGCAGCTGAAAGAAAAATGGCTGTAATGAAAAAATTATTTAGTTTCATGAAAAAATAATATTGGTAAGTTTATAAAATACCTATTAATAATAAATATTATTAATAGGTATTTTTGCTAATTATTATATTGTAATAGTATTATCTAAATGCTATACTAGTGAGAAATAAATAAAACTTTAGGAGGTTTTATAATGAAAAAAGTAGTATTAATTTTTGCAGCTGTAATGATGATGGCATTTTCTAGTGTGTGTATGGCAGCTGATGGTGGAGATTTAAATAAAGATCAAAAGGTTGCTGAAACATTTATTAGTGGTATTACTACAAATAATGTAACTTATGATAAATTTGTAGCAAATTTTGATGAAGGTTTAAAAGCTAAAATAAATAATAAAGCATATGAAGCATTAAAAAATGATGTAAAAACTAAATTTGGTGATTTAAAAGAAACAAAATTTTATTCTTTTGAACGCTATGATAATCAAGATAAAGTAACATATATTACTTCTTTTAGCAATGAAAAAATTGTTGCTGTGGTATTTATCTTTGATAAAAATAATAAAGTGGTTGAATTTGCTTTGCTTCCAATGCAAGAAAATCAGACAACAACAAATGAAGAAGCAACACAGCAATAAGATGTTTTAACACAAAAATATATAAGGAATAGATATTTTATATGGATATATAAATATCTATTCTTTTTTTTTATATATTAGTTAAACTATTGTAAATGGATATAAAAGATGATAAGCTTAGTATTCATGTAAAAATAAATTAAAATAAGAATGAAAGGAAGTTTTTGATGGAGAAACTTTGGACGAAGGATTATGTATTAAATATTTTGGATAGTTTATTATTATTTGTAGTATTTTATTTGTTAATGGTTTATACTACCAAGTTGGCTATTATGGAATTTAGCGTTTCAGTTAGTGAAGCGGGATTAGCTTCTGGTATTTATATTGTAGGTGCATTAGTAGCACGTTTATTTATTAGTCGATATATGGATTTTATTGGCAGAAAAAGAATGTTGATAATAGCATCTATAATACATGCTATTTGCACATTTGGATATCATTTTATTGATGGTATGTTATTTTTATGTACATTGCGTTTTGTACAAGGTATTACATATGGTATGGCATCCACAGTTATTGCTACTACAGTAGCATCTATTGTTCCAGAAAGTAGACGTGGTGAGGGGATTGGTTATTTTACTTTGAGTATTACTTTAGGATCTGCCATTGGCCCTTTTTTAGGAATTACTTTACCTCAAATAAATCCATTATATGCACTTGCTCTTTGTGATATTTTATCTATTAGTATAATTGTATTGGCTTTTATTTTGAATATAACAGAGATAAAAGTAGGTTTCCGTCAACGTGTAGAAGTTAAATCTTTTCGTTTAAGAACTTTCTTTGAACCTACGGCTATTCCAATTTCTATCGTAGCATTGTTAGGTGCGATTGGTTATTCTGCCGTAATGAGTTATATTGGTACATATAGTGAAACTATTGGTTTATTATTAGGTGGAAGTTTATTTTATATAGCATATTCTATTGCTTGTTTAATTTTTAGACCTATATCTGGTGTGATGATTGATAGATATGGTAATCATGTAGTGATGGTACCGATTTTATTTACTATGATTTTAGGATTTATTGCTATAGCGGTGGCACAATCTAATTTGATGTTGTTATTAGGAGCTGTTTTAGTAGGAATAGGATATGGCTCTATCCCATCAGCAGGGCAGACTATTGCAGTGCAAAAAGTTAAATTAAATAAATTTAGTTTAGCGACCTCAACATTATATATAGCCTTAGACTTAGGAAATGGCATTGGACCATATATCTTAGGTATGGTGGTTCCAGTATATGGTTTTAGAGCGGTTTATATGTGTTCAGCAGTGGCGGCATTATTTGCATTTTTATTTTATATAGGAATGATAATAAAAGCGAAAAGAGTAAATAAAGTAGATGTAGCAATATAAAAAAAGAGGCGATATGCCTCTTTTATTTTTTAGTTAATAATTTTTTATCATTGAGATAACATTGGTTTAATTTTTCAAAAGCTGAGGTTTTATCAATAATATTTTTCATTAGTAAATCGAGTTTACTATTTTCATTATAATCGGCAGGAGCAAAATATTTGATGCGATTTTCAGTAAATAGTTTAATGACTTTATCCATATTGGATAATTGAGGATTATATACACAGATAGAATGACCACCATAGCTATTTACTAGTTTCATACAAGGTATATCTGTTTCACTATCGCCAATGTAGACTATATTTCTAAAAGGCACGCGAATTTTTTCCTCAGGTATAGAATCATTTACCGCGGGATCATTAATATCTAGAAATCCTTTTTCAATGCGAAAGAGAAATTGAGTTTTATTTGTATAATTGACAGCTTGAGCAGGCCATTTGGCTATGCCATTATCATCAAAATAAAATGAGCTTGCATAGATTTTTTCAAATTCACCAGCTTGAGCCATGACAGTACCTTCAATCATCTCTTTTAAACCACTTGAGATAATATAATGTTCAATGATGATATTATGTTTTTTGCCATAATCGCGAATGCGTTTGAACCATGTTTTGACGCCAGGAAAAAGTTCAACTTTGGCTCCATAATCAGCAAGTATTTTTTTATCTAAACGAAAATTTCCTTGAGATTTTTCTACCATTTTATACATATAAGCTAAATTTGTATCCATATCATTAGCTGTGGCTAAAGCATTTGATTCTTCCCAGAAATTATTTACATCATAGCCTATATCTTGAATAAAGCCTTGAGCTTGCATATCTTTAGGTGATAAAGTCTTATCAAAATCATAACAAATGGCAATAACAGGAAATTTTTCTTTATATTTACGTTTGTACATGAAATCACCTCTAATCTTTATTTTATTATAATCATTTAGTATATACTATGGAAATTTTTTATAAGTTTTTAAAAATATGTTGGAAAAACAACATATACCTAATATGATTTATTATATAATAATATACGAAATTTAGATGATTATTAATTGAGTATAAAATTTTTTGTGATTTAGGAGAGGCTATTTGATGAATATATTTGAAATTTTAAGAGAAGAACATGATAATATCAGTAAATTTGTAGATAAATTTGAAGGTATGGCAATAGATTTGATGGAAAAAAATGAAATATCTATTGAAGAATATACAAAGGCTATAGAATTTATTCGCGTTTATGCAGATAAAACTCATCATCAAAAAGAAGAAGAACTTTTATTCAAAGCTATGCTTGAAACAAAAGATGAGATGGCAAATAATTTAGTAAATCATGGCATGATTGTAGAACATAATTTAGCTAGATTATATGTCTGGGAATTAGAAAATGCTTTAAAAGCATATCAAAAAGAGCCTACAGTAAAATTAAAATTAGCGATAGTTACAAATACAATGTCTTATGTTTATTTACTTCGTAGACATATAGATAAGGAGAATAGAGTGGCTTATCCTTATGGTGAACGTTTATTATCTAAAGAAGTAATAGAAAAATTAAATGAGCAAGCACAAAATTACATGAAATAATAAAAAAGCCTATTATGATGATTTAAAATTTATTTAAATTATTATAGTAGGTTTTTTCATTTTTTTTATTGACATGAAGTTAAGTTTAACAGTTAATATATAATATAGATGAACTATAAAGGAGTTAGATTATGAATAATATATTATATTTGGAATGTTATGCTGGGATTAGTGGAGATATGTTTGTAGCTTCGTTATTAGATTTAGGCGTAGATAAAGATTATTTAATGGAAAATTTACAGACTTTACCACTAGATGGATATAAAATAGAAATTAGCCGTGTGAAAAAAATGGCACTTGATGCTTGTGATTTTAATGTGATTTTGGATATAGATAATCATGACCATGATATGGATTATTTACATAGTGAACATCATGAGGCTCATCACCATAATCATAGTCATGAACATCATCATCACCATGAACATCGTGGTTTAAAAGAAATCGTAGAAATAATTAATAATTCTCAAATAACGGATAGAGCAAAAGAAATAGCAATAAGAATTTTTAATATTATCGCTAATGCAGAAGCAAAAGCTCATGGTGTAAGTATTGATGAAGTTCATTTTCATGAAGTAGGAGCAGTGGATTCAATAGTGGATATAGTAGCTGCTGCTGTAGGTATAGATAAATTGAATATAGATAGAGTTGTTTGTCCAAAGATATATGAAGGTCAAGGCTTTGTTCGTTGTCAACATGGTCAAATTCCTATTCCTGTACCAGCTGTAGTGAATATTGCTATAGAACATGGTTTAAGATTACATTATACACAGACAAAAGGGGAATTAATTACACCAACAGGGGCTGCTATCATTGCGGGTATACAAACAGAAGAGAGATTGCCAGAAGAATTTATCATAAAGAAAATTGGTATAGGTGCAGGTAAAAGAAAATATGATATACCAAATGTAGTTCGTGCTATGATGATTGAAGTTAAATAAAAAATAAGAGACTTTATAAATGATAAAAAATTTATAGAGTCTCTTTTTATTTATGAATTAAAATTTTTATAATTAGATAACAAAAAAGCCTTAGCAAATAGCTAAGGCTTTAATTTCAAAATGGTGCGTCCAGCAGGATTCGAACCTGCGACCGCACGCTTAGAAGGCGTGTGCTCTATCCAGCTGAGCTATGGGCGCGTTCCTTAAGAACAGTTAATATTATATCTATATATTAAACGTTTGTCAACAACTTTTTTTATTTTTTTTTAAATTAATTTGTTAAGCTGCGAATAGGTGCAGGAATACGGCCACCGCGAGCGATAAATGCTTCAGAACTGTAGTCACTGCGAACTTTAATAATTGGACAATGACCAAGTAAACCGCCGAAGTTAACAGTTTCACCGACTTTTTTGCCAGGAACAGGAATAACACGAACAGCAGTAGTTTTATTATTGATCATACCGATAGCAGCCTCATCTGCGATAATACCAGAAATTGTAGAAGCTGGAGTATCTCCGGCAATAGCGATCATATCAAGACCTACGGAGCAAACACAAGTCATAGCTTCTAATTTTTCAATGGAAAGACTTCCACAGCTTACAGCATCGATCATACCAGCGTCTTCACTTACAGGAATGAAAGCACCGCTTAAACCACCAACATGAGAAGAAGCCATTAAGCCACCTTTTTTAACAGCATCATTTAATAAAGCAAGAGCTGCTGTTGTACCTGGAGCACCACAAGATTCAAGTCCCATTTCTTCTAAGATATGAGCAACACTATCACCGACAGCTGGAGTTGGTGCTAAGGATAAATCGATAATACCGAATTGCACGCCAAGACGACGAGACGCTTCTTTAGCTACTAACTGACCAACACGAGTGATTTTGAATGCAGTCTTTTTGATTGTTTCAGCAACTTGAGTAAAATCTGCACCTTTTAAATCTTCTAGGGCATGTTTTACAACACCTGGGCCACTTACACCAACGCTTACTACTTTTTCAGCTTCACTGACACCATGGAAAGCACCAGCCATGAATGGATTGTCTCCAGGAGCATTAGCAAAGATAACGAGTTTTGCACAACCAATAGCTTCACGGTCGCGAGTAAGTTCAGCAGTGCGTTTTACTACTTCACCCATTTCACGAACGCAGTCCATATTGATACCTGCTTTTGTAGAGCCTAAATTTACAGAAGAGCAAACTAAATCTGTAGTAGCTAAAGCTTGAGGAATGGAATTGATGAGAATTCTATCTCCATTTGTGTAACCTTTTTCAACAAGAGCAGAAAAACCACCGATGAAATCAATGCCAATTTCTTTAGCAGCTCTATCCATAGCTTCAGCAACGGGAACATAAGTATCTGTTTTGCAAGCTTCAGCAGCAATAGCAATAGGAGTTACAGAAACACGTTTATTAATAATGGGAATACCATATTCACTGGAAATATCTTCACCGGTTTTTACTAGAAATTCACCAGATTTTGTGATTTTATCATAAACATTATCACAAAATTGTTTTAAATTAGGGTGAGCACAATCACGAAGACTAAGTCCTAATGTAATCGTACGAACATCTAATTTATTTTCTGTAATCATACGATTAGTTTCTAAAATATCATTAATAGTAATCACAAAAGTTCCTCCTAAATTCTTTAGTTAATTAATAAAGAATACCTAAAATTAGCCGATTGTATGCATAGCATTGAAGATATCTTCGTGTTGAGCTTTGATATCTACGTTGAGCTGAGCACCTTTTTCTTTGAGGAGTTTTTGTAAATCCTGTAATTTAATGTTTTTGTCAGTCATTTCAGCAATTAAAACCATGTTGAAAAAGCCATTCATAATATTTTGATTGATGCTGATAATATTTACTTTATTTTCAGCAAGAACATTACTTACAGTAGCGATAATACCTACACGGTCTTTTCCGATAACAGTTATAACGAGTTTCATTTATACTTCCCCTTATTAATTTTATAGAGTTACTAAATTTATTGTAACAGTGCTATTATATCATTAATAATAGTGGCTTGCATTAGTTTTTGCTAAAAATACATTGTACATATATAATAATATAGGTATTATTTTATGATATGAGATTTTAATAATAAGATGATAAAAATAAGAGATTAAGTTAAGAGGAGTTTTTATGAAAGTTTTATTGACCGCGATAAATGCAAAATATATACATTCATCATTGGCAATTCGTTATATATACAAAAATTGCCAAGATTTATCTTGTGACATAGAGATGCTAGAAGTATCTATTAATAATCATTTGATTGATATTGCAAATCAGATATTTGATGCTAGACCAGATATATTAGGAATTTCTTGTTATATCTGGAATATTGAATTAGTGAAACAATTATTGCCACTTGTGCATAGATTATTGCCAAATTGTAAGATTATCTGTGGCGGGCCAGAAGTTTCGTATGCTACAAAAGAATTCATGCAAGATTTTCCTATGGTGGATTTTGTAGTGCGTGGCGAAGGTGAAAAAGCTTTTCATGATTTATTGCAAGCTTTATTAGATAAAAAAAATAATGAAGAAATTAAAATTGCTGGCATAGCAAAGAGAAATAATGATGATACTATTGATGAAAATATTGCAGTTACTGTAAGTGATTTAGATGAAATAATTTTCCCTTATGATGATGACGATATCGAAAATTTAAAAGATAAGATAATTTATTATGAAAGTTCAAGAGGTTGTCCTTATTCTTGCAAATATTGCTTATCTTGTGCGACTAAAGGCGTAAGATATCGCTCTTTAGATAAAGTTTTTGCTGAACTAAGTTATTTTATCAAACATAATGTTCGTCAGGTAAAATTTGTAGATAGAACTTTTAATGCAAATAAAAAGCATTATTTACCGATTTTGGAATTTATTGCTAAACAAGATTGCAGAACTAATTTCCACTTTGAAATAGTGGCTCATCATATTGATGATGAAATTAAGGCTGTACTTAAGAAAATGCCAAAGGGAAGAGTACAATTTGAAATAGGTATTCAATCTACGAACTTAAAAACTCTAGGTCAGATAAGTAGAGCAAATCCATGGGAAGAAATGACAAATAATATAAAATCTATCATGGCTTATGGAAATATTCATCTGCATGTGGATTTAATCATTGGTCTTCCTTATGAAGATATTACTTCTTTTGCAAAATCTTTTAATGATGTATATTTATTGCAAGCGGATATGCTTCAAGTGGGCTTTTTGAAATTATTAAAAGGTGCAGCAATGAATGATTTGATACAAGAACATGATTATGTATATATGCCACAAGCACCATATCAAGTAATCAGCAACAAATATATGGATTATGCCACTATGCGAAAATTACAGATTTTTGTAGATGTATTGGAATTGTATTATAATGCTGGTCGTTTTAAATATACGATTATTAATTTAATCAAACAATATAATCAAGACGCTTATACATTTTTTGCTGATTTTTCTCAATATTGGCAAGCAAATAAATTGCATTTAGCACCGCATGCTCCTAAGAATTTATACGTATTTTTATATGATTTTATTGGGCAAAATTCTAAAATAAAAGATAAAGAATATATTTATAATGTATTGAAATTCGACGCTTTATTGACAGATAAAGGTAAGATAAAAATAGATATGTTGCCATGGAAAGAAGTAGATAAAAAAGTAACAGATGATTTTTATATGAGTGAAAAAGCATTGCCATATATTAATAATTATCAATTTAAATCATGGCGTGATTTGAAAAAGAAATTCTCAATAGAAGTTTTTGCCTATGATATGAATGAAGCAAAATCATGTCAAATAAAAGCAAAAGAAAATGCTATAATTTTTGCCTATGAAGATGATGAAGTATTTTATCAAGAAATAAAACAAGGAGATATAAATTTATAATGATATATTATGCCTTTTCCGATTATTTAAAACAGCGTTATGGTGAGAAAGTTTATAAATTACCTATAGGATTACCGCTCACTTGCCCTAATCGTGATGGTTCATGTGGAAAATTCGGTTGTACTTTTTGTGGTAGTATCGGTGCAGGTTATGAAAATTTGCCACCAGAATTATCCGTAACAGAACAAATTCGCATGAATAAAGCTCATATAGTGCCTAAATATAAGGCGAAAAAATTCATACCGTATTTTCAAAATTTCAGTAATACGTATATGCCACCAGAGCAATTAGAAAAATATGTATTAGAAGCATGTGCTAGTGATGATATAGTGGCTATTTATATAGCGACAAGACCAGACTGTATAAATGATGTTTATTTAGAAATTTTAGCTAGAATTGCCAAAGAAAAAAATATTGATATTTGCGTAGAACTAGGTTTACAAACGATAAATTATAAAACTTTAGAAAAAATAAATCGTGGTCATGGTTTGGCGGAATATATTGATGCAGTATTACGTATAAAGCGTTATGGTCTATTGTGTTGTACTCATGTAATTTTAGATTTACCATGGGATGATGATAAAGATATGATTGAAACTGCTAGAGTGATTTCTGCACTTGGTGTTGATCAGGTGAAATTACATGCACTTTATATCGTAAAAAATACAAAAATGGCTCAGCAATATGAAAATAAAGAATTTGAAATTATTTCTTGTGAGCATTATAAACAAAGAGTAATTGATTTCTTAGAACATTTATCTCCAAATATTGTTTTACAGCGATTAATTGGTAGAGCACCAGCTGAAAATACTTTATTTAGTAATTGGCAGACAGGCTGGTGGAAAATTCGCGATGAAATCGTAAAAGAAATGGAAGAAAAAAATCTTTATCAAGGTCGTTTATGCAATTATTTAAATGGCAGTGCTGTACAAAAATTTTTAGTTAAAAAATAAATAAAAAAGCTATAATAATTTAAGGAAAAATTTCTAATTAAATTATTATAGCTTATATTTTAATTATCGCATTTATAATCTTGCCAATTAGGTAATGCAGTATGATTATCCACAGCTGTTTTCATAGCTTGATAATAAGCTAATTTTCTTTGAATATGTGTATAATCATGTTGCATTTTGGCTAATTGTTCTAGAATATGATTTTTTTGGTTAGTTAATAATTTTAAAATATCATCAATGTGCGACGGTTCTTGCTGTTCATATTGAAAAAATTCTTGCAATTGAGAGATGCTCATGCCAGTATTTTTAAAACAACAAATAGTTTTTAAACGATTGATATGTTTTTCTAAATAAATGCGTTTGCCTGATGAATTGCGAGGAATATCAGTTAAAATGCCAACTTCTTCATAATAGCGAAGTGTAGAAGCTGGCAGATTGAATTTAGCTGACACTTCACGAATTGAATATTGTTTATCCATAGTAAAGCCCCTTTAGTATAGTAGTATCTTGACTTAAAGCGTACTTGAATTAGTATTATGATAATTATAAGGAAGATATTGACTAAAAGTAAAGGGGCGTTTTTTATGTATATAGCAGATAAAGACAGATATAATAAGTTAGAATATGCTAGATGTGGTAAAAGCGGTTTGAAATTGCCAAGAGTGTCTTTGGGACTTTGGCATAATTTTGGTGATAACAATGATTTTAAAACTATGCAAAAACTTTGTTTCACTGCTTTTGATAATGGCATAACTCATTTTGATTTGGCAAATAATTATGGCCCTCCTTATGGTAGTGCAGAAATAAATTTTGGTAGAATTTTAAAGCAAGATTTGAAAAAATATCGTGATGAATTATTGATCAGTACGAAGGCTGGCTATGATATGTGGGAAGGCCCTTATGGCAACTGGGGCAGTAGAAAATATTTGATTGCTAGTTTAGATCAAAGTTTGAAACGTATGGGTATTGAATATGTGGATATTTTTTATCATCATCGCATGGATAAAGATACTCCGCTTGAAGAAACTATGGGAGCATTAAATCAAATAGTACAAAGTGGAAAAGCTTTATATGTAGGTTTATCAAATTATGATGGTGAAACTTTAGCAAAAGCTGGTGAGATTTTAACTCAAATGCATTGTCCATTTATCATCAATCAAAATCGTTATTCCATTTTCGATAGAACTATTGAAAATAATGGCTTGAAGGAAATGGCATATAAATTAAATAAAGGTATTATAGCTTTTAGCCCATTAGCACAAGGACTATTGACAGATAGATATTTAAAAGGTATTCCTGAAGATAGTCGCATAAAGACTGATGGAAGATTTTTAAAAGCTGAAATTTTGACAGAAAAAAAATTAATACAGATTGCAAATTTAAATGAAATAGCAAAACAGCGTGGTCAAAGTTTAGCACAGATGGCATTGGCTTGGATTTTAAAAGATAACATAGTTACAAGCGTTTTGATAGGTGCATCAAAACCTGAACAGATTTTAATGAATTTAAAAGCAATGGATAATACAGATTTTTCAGCAGAAGAATTAAAACTAATAGATAATAATAGTATTTAAAATTATTGATATAGATATATAATTACTAATGATAATTTATAGATATAAAAGGTATATTCATAGTTGAAAAATATTATAAAAAGTTGTATCATAAATGTGTGTTATAGTTTAAAATGCCTATAAAAGGGTATATATATATAGAAGGGAGCTTATTTGAAAATATGAGCAAACATATGAAAACTATGGATGGTAATACTGCTGCAGCATATATATCATATGCATTTACAGATGTAGCAGCTATTTACCCAATTACCCCATCATCTCCAATGGCAGAAGCTGTAGATGAAATGGCAGCAAAAGGCAAGAAAAACCTTTTTGGCCAAAAAGTACGTGTTGTAGAAATGCAATCTGAAGCAGGTGCTGCTGGTACAGTACATGGTTCCTTACAGGCTGGTGCATTAACTACTACTTATACTGCTTCTCAGGGTCTTTTATTAATGATCCCTAATATGTATAAGATTGCTGGTGAATTGCTCCCAGGTGTATTCCATGTAAGTGCTCGTGCTCTTGCAACATCTTCTCTTAATATTTTTGGTGATCAACGTGATGTTATGGCAGTTCGCCAAACTGGTTGTGCTATGCTTGCAGAAGCTAGTGTTCAAGAAGTTATGGACTTAAGTGCTGTAGCTCATCTTGTAGCTATTAAAAGCCGTGTACCATTTGTAAACTTCTTTGATGGTTTCAGAACTTCTCATGAAATCCAAAAAATTGAAGTTTTAGATTATGAAGATTTAGGCAAAATGCTTGATTGGGAAGCTGTAAATAAATTCCGTCATAATGCATTAAATCCAGATCATCCAGTAATTCGTGGTACTAGCCAAAACCCTGATATTTATTTCCAAGGTCAAGAATCTGCAAATCCTTACTATGAAGCTGTTCCTCAAATGGTTGAAGATGCTATGGCTGAAATCAACAAATTAACAGGCCGTAATTATCAATTATTCAACTATTATGGTGACCCAAATGCTGATCGTGTAATTATTGCTATGGGCTCTTTATGTGATACAGCTATGGAAGTTGTTGACTATTTAAATGCTAAAGGAGAAAAAGTAGGTGTAGTATCCATTCACCTTTACAGACCATTCTCCGTAAAACATTTCTTGAATGCACTTCCAAAAACTGTTAAGAAAATTGCTGTTATGGACCGTACAAAAGAAGCTGGTTCTATCGGTGAACCTTTATATCTTGAAATTCAGTCTGCTCTTTATAATAGCGATTTACGTCCAACAATTGTTGGTGGTCGTTATGGTCTTGGTGGTAAAGATGTTACTCCAGATCAAATCTTTGCAGTTTATGATGAACTCAAAAAAGATGCTCCTAAAAATGGATTTACTATCGGTATCAAAGATGATGTTTCTTTCACTTCTTTACCTGAATATCATGAAGATATCGACCTTACTCCAGAAGGAACAACAGCTTGCAAATTCTGGGGCCTCGGTTCTGATGGTACTGTAGGTGCAAATAAAAGTGCTGTTAAAATCATCGGTGATAAAACAGATATGTATGCACAGGCATATTTTGCATATGATTCCAAAAAATCTGGTGGGGTAACAATGTCTCACTTGCGTTTTGGTAAAAAACCAATTATGTCTCCATATCTCATCAATAAAGCAAACTTCATTTCTTGTTCTCAACAGTCTTATGTAGATAAATATGATTTACTTGCTGGTTTAAAACCAAATGGTACATTCTTATTAAATACACTTTGGACTGATGAAGAATTAACAGAAAAACTTCCTGCATATATGAAACGTTATATTGCAGAAAATAATATTAACTTCTATACTGTAAACGCTGTTAAAATTGCTCAAGAACTCGGTCTTGGCGGTCGCTTTAACATGGTTATGCAGTCTGCATTCTTTAAACTTGCAAATATCATTCCTATTGATGAAGCTGTTAAATATCTTAAAGATGCTGTTGTTACTTCTTATGGTAAAAAAGGTCAACATATCGTTGATATGAATAATGGTGCTATCGATAAAGGTATTGAAGCTCTTCACAAAGTAGAAGTTCCAGCTTCTTGGAAAGATGCTAAAGATGCTGATGATACAGATGCAAATATCCCTGATTTCATTAAAAACATTCAAAATCCAATGAACCGTCAAGAAGGCGATAAACTTCCTGTAAGTGCTTTCAAAGGTATTGAAGATGGTACATTCCCAGTAGGTACTGCTGCTTATGAAAAACGTGGTATCGCTATCAATGTTCCAGAATGGGATATCGACAAATGTATTCAATGTAACCAGTGCTCCTTCGTATGTCCACACGCTGCAATTCGTCCAGTGCTTATGACAGATGAAGAAGTAGCTAATGCTCCAGCAACAATGAAATCTAAACCAGCTCTTGGTGCTAAAGGTTTGAATTTTGCAATCACTATTTCTGCAAAAGATTGTGCAGGTTGCGGTAACTGTGCTGATATTTGTCCAGCTCCAAAAGGTTCTGCTCTCACTATGAAACCTATTGCAACACAAATTGAAAAACAAGCTGAATTTGATTATGCTGTTGATGCTACAAAAGTTGCACCTAAGAAAAACCCTATGAAGAAAACTACTCTCAAAGGTAGTCAGTTCGAACAACCACTTTTAGAATTCTCTGGTGCTTGTGCTGGTTGTGGTGAAACTCCATATGTAAAACTCATTACTCAGCTCTTTGGTGATCGCATGATGGTAGCTAATGCTACAGGCTGTTCTTCTATTTGGGGCGGTTCTGCACCATCTATGCCATACACTAAAAATCATAAAGGTCAAGGTCCTGCTTGGGCTAACTCCTTATTTGAAGACAATGCAGAATATGGTTTAGGTATGTTCCTTGGAACAAAAGCTGTTCGTGAAGCATTATCTTCTAAAATCACTCAGGCTTTAGAAGAAGGTCTTGGCAGTGATGAACTTAAAGCTGCATTTACAGATTGGCAAGCTAACATCAACGAAGGTGAAGGTAGCCGTGAACGTGCAGAAAAAATGACTGAACTTCTTGAAGCTGAAAAAGGCGATAATGCACTCTTAAATGAAATTTACGATAAAAAAGATTTCTTTGTAAAACGTTCTCAATGGATCATCGGTGGTGACGGTTGGGGCTATGATATCGGTTATGGCGGTCTTGACCATGTACTCGCTTCTGGTGAAGATGTTAACGTATTAATTCTTGATACAGAAGTTTACTCAAATACTGGTGGACAGTCCTCTAAAGCTACTCCAGCTGCTGCTATCGCTCAGTTCGCTGCAGCCGGTAAACGCACTAAGAAAAAAGATATCGGCATGATGGCAATGAGCTATGGCTATGTGTATGTAGCACAAATTGCTATGGGTTACGATAAAAATCAGACTTTAAAAGCTATTGCTGAAGCAGAAGCTTATAAAGGACCATCTCTTATCATTGCATATGCTCCATGTATCAACCATGGTTTACGTGCAGGTATGGGCAAGAGCCAAAACGAAACTAAACGTGCTGTTGAAGCTGGTTACTGGGCTACTTATCGTTATAATCCTGAATTACGTGGCACAGATAAAAATCCATTCAGCTTAGACTCTAAAGAACCAACAGGAAACTTCCAAGAATTCATTCAAGGTGAAGTTCGTTATACATCCTTAAAACGTGCATTCCCTGAAATTGCAGATGAATTATTTGCAAAAACAGAAAGAGATGCAAAAGAACGTCTTGAAGGATATAAAAAATTAGCAGGTAAATAATTTTTCGTGCTGATGAAATAAAACTGACGCTATTTATTAGCGTCAGTTTTTTATTGCATGAATTAAGTTTTTTTTGATATGATATAAAAGGATTAATTAAATAGTTAATCATATTTTAACTATATTATATATGAAGGGATTGAGTGATTTGAAAAAATTACTAATATTAGCGATGTGTATTTTATCTATGCTATGTACAGCTTGTGGATCAACTACAGATGAAAATGTAGCAACAGATAATAATAATTCAACAGAAGAAACTTTAAAAATTGGATTAATGCCAGATATTGATTCTATACCTTTTATCATAGCCCAAGAAAAAGGCTATTTTAAAGATGAAGGTGTAAATGTAGAATTGCAATATTTTAAAAGTGCGATGGATAGAGATAGTGCCCTTCAAAGTGGCAATTTAGATGGTGGCGTATCTGATATGTTAGCAGCTGGATTTGCTAAAGCTGGGGGCTTTGATGTAAAAATAACTTCTTCTACTAATGGAAATTATTGTTTGATTGCAGGTACTGGTAATACTGCTAAATCTTTAGCAGAAATGAAAGGACAGAATATATCTGTTTCTAAAAATACTATTATTGAATTTGTATTAGATGAAATGCTTGCTCAAAATAATATGACAGAAGCAGATATCAATAAAACAGTAATACCACAGATCCCTACAAGATTAGAAATGTTACAAAATGGTAAATTAGATGGTGCAGTTCTTCCTGAACCTATGGGCAGTATAGCTGTAAAAAATGGCAGTCATTTAGTAAATTCTTCTGAAGCTATGAAAATAAATCCAGGTGTAATGGTATTTACAAACGATAGTGTAGAAAATAAAAAAGAAGCTATAAAAGCTATGTATAGAGCTTATGACAAAGCGGTTGATTATTTAAATTCTACACCGCAAGAAGAATATATGGATTTAGTTATTGAAACAGCAGGATTACCACCAGCTACAAAAGATGCTATGGTTATGCCTAAATACATGAAAGCTGCATTGCCAGAAAAATCTGATTGGGATAAATCTATAAATTGGCTTAATAAAAAAGAATTAGTAACTGAAAAATATAATTATGAAGATATAGTAAGTGATATTTTAACAAAATGATTACAGTAGATAGACTTTATGTAAGATATGACGATACAAATAATATATTAGAAGATATTAATTTAAATCTGCCAACAGGAATAACTTGTGCAGTGATTGGACCTTCAGGTTGTGGTAAATCCACTTTATTAAATATTTTAGCGGGATTAAATAAAAATTATCAGGGTTTAGTACAGATAAATGGTGAAAAGCCTTCACCTAAAAAGCAAACTATAGGTTTTATTCCTCAAAACTATGGATTATTGCCATGGCTTACAGTTAAAGATAATATTTTATTGGGTTTAAAAATAAAAAAGGAAATAAAACAAGAGTTGCCACAGAATTTAATAGACACCTTAGGTTTAACTAATTTACTAAATCGCTATCCTAATAATTTAAGTGGTGGACAACAACAACGTGTTAGTTTAGCTAGAGCATTTGCATTGAAGGCTGATTTATTATTAATGGATGAACCTTTTTCAGCATTAGATGCTATTACACGAGAAGAAATGCAAGATGTATTTATTGATTTATGGCAAAAGCAAAAGGTTTCTACAGTATTAGTAACACATTATGTAGAAGAAGCACTTTATTTAGGACAAAAAATAATAGTCATGACTACCAATCCAGGCACTATCTATAAAATAATTGATAATCCTTTATTTGGTGATAAAAATTTCCGAGATAAAGAGATATTTTACTCATTAAGCAAAGAAATAAGGGATTATTTAAAGAAAGCAGGTAAAAAGAATGAAAGATAGATCATGGCATTTTTATCTACCTGCAATAGTATTTTTATTGATTTTGTGGTATGTAGTATCTATGATAGTACATCTACCGATTATACCATCTCCTGTTTTAGTTATGGAAAGATTGATTAATATTTTTACACAGACCATAGCTATTCATGCTATATATAGTATTTGGAGAATTGTAGCAGGTGTATTTTTAGCAGTGATAATCGGTATTCCGATAGCAGTGATGATGGGATATTATCAAAAATGCGATAAAATTTTAGCACCGATTGTTTATTTAACATATCCTATTCCTAAGATTGCATTATTACCTATTTTAATGCTTTTAGCAGGCATTGGAGAATTACCCAAAATCATAATGATATTTTTAATTGTGATTTTTCAAGTGTTGGTGGCTATTCGCGATAGTATAAAGACTATACCAAAAGAAATGTTTTTTCCTTTATATAGTTTAGGTGCATCTTTTAAACAGATCTTTTTAAATATATTATGGCCAGCTGTATTGCCAAATTTCATTACAGCTTTACGTGTAGCAATGGGAACAGCTATATCAGTATTGTTTTTTACTGAGACATTTGGTACAAAATATGGCATGGGTTATTTTATCATGGATGCATGGCTTCGTGTAAATTATTTAGATATGTATGCAGGTATTATTGTTTTAAGTTTGATCGGTTTGTGTTTATTTGGTATTTTAGATTTAGCAGAAAATCATTTTTGCAAATGGCAGAAAAAAATATAAAAAAGATGGCTCTAGTAAAATTGCTGGAGCCATCTTTTTTGCAATTAATTTTAATTTTATATATAATTTTTTGAAAATTGTATATTGACTTTATATAGGTAGGTGAGTATAATTAAAGCATAAGAAAATTGTAAATTTGATGATGTAAACGTTTGTTTTTTTGTACTTATGTTGTAGATTTTCATTACTTAAGTTATTACATAAGAAGATTTTTAAGGAAATTGTATCTTAATTTTGATTGATTGAAACGATATAATAGACTTAAATCGGCGAAAAATAATAGTATTATTGATAAATTTTAAATTATTATAATTTTAAAAAGATATATAGTAATTTAAAACTATAATTTTTGTCATATGTGTAAACGTTTTCATTTATATGAAATTGAATTTTCTAAAAAATCATATGGTTTTATTTATTGATATAATATTGCATTTATAAATATAAATAATGATATGATAGTTTAATTAAATCTTAAATTGTTATCGGTTCCATGCTGATAATAAAATAAATGAGTAGGTGATTTTAATGAAAGAAAACACAGTAATCACAGTAAGTAGACAATATGGCTGTGGTGGTCGTGAATTAGCTGAAATTTTAGCTAAAAAGTTAAATGTAAAATTATATGACAGACAAATTGTTCATATAGCAGCAGCTAAATTAGGTATTAATGATTTATCTGAACAGGATTTATTAGAATTAGAAAATACTGTTCATCCAATGACTTTAACTTTTATGCCATTCCATTCTTTTGGTACTCGTATGGGTGAATCTAGCAGAGGTATGTTCTTATCTGAAGCTAGTGTTGTTAGAAAACTTGCTGATGATGGCCCTTGTGTTATCTTAGGTCGTTGTGCAGATTATGTATTAGAAGATTTACCAAATCATTTCTCTATTTTCGTTTGTGCTGATGATGAATATAGAGAAAAAAGAGGTAAAGATGTTTACGAAGGTAAAACATTAAAAGAATTAAATATCGAAAATGAAAAGAGAGCTAGATATTACAATTACTATACAGGTAAAAAATGGGGCGAAGCTTCTAACTATGATTTAATTGTTAATACTAGTAAAGTGCCTTTAGACAAAGTAGCAGATGCTATTATTGAATATATTAATAAAGTTCAGGGTTAAAGAATAAAGAACTAAAATAAATATAAAGGTAACAGCAAAAAGCTGTTATCTACATAAGTTTGTTAATAATTTTTTATTATTTTTATTAAATATTATTTATAATTTTATTAGGAGGACTTATAAATGTCAGGTAATAATGGTGGTAGTAAACTAATGCAACGCATATCATATGCTTGCGGTACTTTTGGACATGATATATTCTTCATGATGGTAAACACATATTTTATCATGTTCATAACTAGTAATTTATTTAATTCTGGAAATCAGGCTCATGATGAATATATGATTGCTACAATAATGACAGTTATTTTAGTAATTCGTATTGCAGAACTTTTCATTGACCCATTTATTGGTAATACAATTGATAAAACAAATACTAGATGGGGAAGATTTAAACCATGGGTTATCGTTGGTGGTTTAATTGCTGCTATTTCCTTGGTTATTTTATTCACTGATATGGGTGGATTAACTTCTAGCCCAATGTTATATTTAGTAGTATTTGCTATTTTATATATCGTTATGGACGTATTCTACTCAGCAAAAGACGTTGCTATTTGGTCTATGGTTCCTGCAATGTCCTTTGATTCTCGTGAACGTGAAATCACAGCTACTTTTGCTCGTATTGGTTCTGTATTTGGTGCTCAACTTGTTACAGTAATGGTTATTCCAATTGTATTATTCTTCTCCGTTAATAAAAATGGCGGTGTTGGTGATGCACAAGGTTGGCTTGCATTTGCTGTAATCGGCGGTGGTATTTCTATTCTTGGTGCTATTATCCTTGGTCTTGGTACAAAAGAACATGCTTCTGCACTTCGTCAAAATAAAAAAGAAACATCTTTCAAAGAAGTATTCTCTATCTTAGGTAAAAATGACCAGTTAATGTGGATTGCTATTACATTCCTTATTTTCTGCTTTGGTCAAGATTTAGTAAATGCTTTCCAAATGTATTATTTCACTTATATCTTAGGTGATTCTACAGTATTATCTTCCTTAGGTGTTATCAATGTTGTTATTGGTTTACTTGCTGTTGCTTTATTCCCAACATTGACTAAAAACTTCAAAAGACGTAAATTATTTGTTGCATCTGTTGCAATCATGGTAATCGCACTTATCATTTATGCTTTTGCAGGTCAAAACACAGTTATGTGCTTAATTGCTGCTGGTTTATTCAATCTTCCTCAACCACTTGTATTCCTCGTTGTGTTAATGACTATTACAGATACTGTTGAATATGGTCAGTTAAAAATTGGTCATCGTGATGAATCCCTTATTCTTTCTATCAGACCATTAATTAATAAATTATCTGGTGCTGTTACAAGTGCTATCGTAGGTTTCACAGCTGTTTGGGTTGGCATGTCCGGCGGTGCTACAGCAGAAACAATTACTGCTTCTAATAAATTAACTTTTGAAATGATCATGTTTGCTACTCCAATTGTATTCTTAATCATTGCAACTTTAATTTATAGAACAAAAGTAAAATTGACAGAAGAAAAACATGCTGAAATTGTTAAAGAACTTGAACGTACTTGGGGTAAAGATAAATAATTTTATATCTTTATAAATTAGTACTTAAAAAAGGGGCATTCTTTAGAGAATGTCCTTTTTTATTTTAATTTTTGATTATATTTTGATAGATTTCCTTCTAATATAATTATGTTTTAAATTTAAATTATTATTTTTGTTATTAGATACATATAATTTTATATTAAAAATATAAATGGATTCTAATTTTTTCTTTAGAGTGATAAAGAATTTATATATAATTGGCAACAAAAAAAGATTTTATTACATGTGATATGATTAGTAAATTCTTTTATTATGGTATTTTATTTGATAAATGTAACTTGTTATAACTTTATTTTATATAGGTATATTAATATAATATACAACATATGTACAATTTTTAGCAACATTAAACATTGCTATCGGTAACGATATAAAATATAATAATAACAAAGCTTTTATTAGAAATGTGCATTTCGAAATTATTTATTGTAAACGTTTTCAAACTATAAGTTTGATAGGAATTTTCAAAAAAATCATATACTTTTATTTATTATTATATATTTGATAAGTTGAGCATTTTCTTATTTAATTATATTTAATATTTAAAGAGAGGGATCGAATATGAACTCAAATACAGTAATTACAATAAGTCGTCAGTATGGCTGTGGTGGTCGTGAATTAGCAACAATTTTAGCTAAAAAATTGAATGTTAAATTATACGATAAACAGATTATCCATCTTGCAGCTGCAAAACTTGGCATTGATGATTTAAGTGAAGAAGATTTGAAAGAATTAGAAAATACTGTTCAACCAATGACACTTACTTATGTACCATTCCATTCTTTTGGTAATCATGCAGGTGAATCTAGCCGTGGTATGTTTATTGCAGAAGCTAGCGTAATTAGAAAACTTGCTGAAGATGGCCCTTGTGTTATTTTAGGTCGTTCCGCTGATTATGTACTTGAAGATATACCAAATCATTTTTCTATCTTTGTTTGTGCTAATGATGAATATAGAGCACAAAGAGGTAAAGATGTTTATGATGGTAAAACATTAAAAGAATTAAATCAAGAAGATGATAAGAGAGCTAGATATTATAACTACTATACTGGTAAAAAATGGGGAAATCCAGTAAATTATGATTTAGTAGTAAATACTAGCAGTGGATCTTTGGATAAAATAGCAGATGCTATCATTGAATATATAAATACAGTTAGATAATTATTTAATGTAATCATTAAAAATTTAATAACATAATGGGAGGCATTTATATGTCAAAATTTTTATCACGTGTAGCATATGCGTGTGGTACCTTTGGGCATGACTTCTTCTATGCAATGATTGGTACTTATTTTATGATTTTCGTAACAAGTAACTTATTTAACACAGATGACACAAGTTACAATGAATATATGATCGGTCTTGTAACAACAGTTATTCTTGTTATTCGTGTCGCAGAACTTTTCATTGACCCATTCATCGGTAACACTATCGATAAAACAAAAACAAGATGGGGCAAATTTAAACCATGGGTTCTTTCTGGTGCAGTTATTGCTGCAGTTACATTAGCTATTTTATTCACTGATATTGGTGGTTTAGCTGAAACAAGTCCTATAATGTACTTAGTTGTTTTTGCTATCTTATATATAATCATGGATATTTTCTATTCAGCTAAAGACGTTGCTATTTGGTCTATGATACCAGCACTTTCTTTCGATTCTCGTGAACGTGAAATCACAGCTACTTATGCTCGTATCGGTTCTGTATTTGGTGGTCAGCTTGTAACTATCATCGTTATTCCAATTGTTTTAGCTTTTTCTAAAAACAGTAACGGTGGTGCAGGTGATGCTACAGGTTGGTTTGCATTTGCTGCAATCGGTGGTTTAATCGCAACTGCTGGTGCAATTATCCTCGGTATTGGTACAAAAGAACATGCTTCTGCACTTCGTGAAAATAAAACTGATACATCTTTTGGTCAGGTTTTCTCCGTATTAATGAAAAATGACCAGCTCTTATGGATTGCATTTGCATATCTTATCTTTGGTTTAGGTCAGAACCTTATCAATAACTTCAACCTTTATTACTTCATCTATGTATTAGGTGATTCTTCTCAGTTCTCCTTCTTAGGTGTAATCAACGTTATCATTGGTTTAATGGCAGTTGCTTTATTCCCTTCCTTAACTAAAAAATTCAGTAGACGTAAATTATTCTTCTACTCTATCGCAATCATGTTGATTGCTGTTGTAATTTACTATTTCGCTGGTCAAAATGTATATTTAACATTACTTGGTGCTGGTTTATTTGCTTTACCACAGCCTCTTATCTTCCTTGTTGTATTAATGACAATTACAGATACTGTTGAATATGGTCAGTTAAAACTTGGTCATCGCGATGAAGCACTTGTACTTTGCGTACGTCCTTTAATCGATAAATTAGGCGGTGCTATCACATCTGCTATCGTAGGTTTCACAGCTGTTTGGGTTGGTATGTCTGGTAATAAAGTTACAGCAGCAAGCATTACTCCTGAAAATTTACTTAACTTCCAATTGATTATGTTTGCAATTCCATTTGTTTTACTTATTATTGCAACATTCATTTACAAAGCTAAAGTTAAATTAACTGAAGAAAAACATGCCGAAATCGTTAGAGAACTCGAACGTACTTGGGGCAAAGATAATAAATAATAAATATAAAGAACATCTTCTTAAAATGAAATAATCTTAAAAAGGACATTCTTTTATGGGAATGTCCTTTTTTTATGTTATTTCATTTGTATTTTTTAAAAATTATATTTTTATTGAATTTTCATTTTAATAGACGTTTTGCAAATATAATGGTATTATTAGTAATAGAATTTGAGGAGAAAAGAGGCATGGCACCAAATGAAAGTTTATCTTTATATTAACAAGCAAGGATTTAAAGAAAATACTTTTAGAGTATCTTTCAAAGAATTAGTAAAAGTAGTACGAAATGAACAAAGTAAACCTACTTCTTATTTAGTAGGTAAATATGAAGTAAGGGATTATGAACATAGTTATGATGTGCCTTATAATAAAAAGTATGAAAATAGATATTTTGCAATACCTATTAGCGATAGAGAAAAAGGATTTTTCAATTTAACTACTATTTTTTGTAATAATGATTTGAGTGATTATGAAGTAATTAATGAAGCTACATTAAATAGTGTAATTAATACTTTATTTAAAGATGCAGATGAAAGATTATCCAGTAGTATTACTCTTGAATATGTGGGCGGACGTTCTAAAGAAAATCAAAATATCATTGAAGATATTTCTGCATCATCTTTTATTGCAATGATTAATATGTTAAATACTTGGGCAAAAGAAGAAAATCAAGAAACTGAATTTAAATTACAGATTGAATTTTAATATTAATAGTGGAATTATATCAATAGAAGGATTAGCCTTTAAGGTTAATCCTTTTTTATTTAGTTGTAAAAACAACTGAATTTATAAATTTTTTTATTATAATATTATATAATTCAATAAGATTGGAGTATGTACAATGAAAAAATGGTTGATAGTTTATTCTAGTGTAACTGGAAATACAAAACAAATAGCAGAGGCTATTTATAATGGATTTAATGAGGGTGAAGCTGATATTTATGCAGTGAAAGATAATTTTAATTTAGCAGATTATGATAATATAGCTGTAGGATATTGGCTCACTCGCGGTGAACCAGATAAAAAGGTTCAAGAGTTATTAGCTAAATTGAATAATAAGACAGTGATATTATTTCAAACTCAAGGTGCGGAATTAAATAGTGAACATTCAATAACTGCTTTTGCTAGAGCTGCTAGTTATTTAGGGGACAATTGCAAAGTATTAGGAACTTTTGCCAGCCAAGGAAAAATAAATCCAGTAATGCTTGAAAGACGCAAAAATGCTGATAAAAATGATCCTCATGCAGCAACACCTCGTAATCTTGAACGTTGGCAAAAAGCGTCTATGCATCCTAATGAAGAGGATTTTTCACGAGCGAGAGCTTTCGTTGAAGCAATGAAACGTAAAATATCATTAAGAGAAAAATATTTAAATATGAAAAAATAAAATAAAGAAAATAAAAAAGACGGTTTTTATACCGTCTTTTTTATTGTGTTTTAAGTTTTAGATAAGAGATTTAATATCTTCTTCTACGCTGTTAATGCCGGATATACCGAAGTTGTCTACAAGAACTTTAGCTACATTTGGAGATAAGAAAGCTGGAAGTGTAGGACCAAGTTTTATATTTTTTACACCAAGATAAAGAAGTGCTAAAAGAACGATAACAGCTTTTTGTTCATACCATGCGATATTATAAGCGATTGGTAATTCATTGATATCATCTAAGCCAAATACTTCTTTAAGTTTTAAGGCAATCAAAGCGAGTGAATAGCTGTCATTACATTGACCAGCATCTAAAACGCGAGGTATACCACCGATATCGCCTAGATTTAATTTATTGTATTTATATTTTGCACAGCCAGCAGTCAAGATAACTGTATCTTGAGGAAGTGCTTTAGCAAAGTCAGTATAATAATTTCTAGCTAATTGACGACCATCACAGCCAGCCATAACTACAAATTTTTTGATAGCACCAGATTTTACAGCTTCAACTACTTTGTCAGCAAGTGCTAAAACTTGATTATGAGCAAAACCACCTACGATAGAACCAGTTTCAATCTGTGTTGGTGGTGGGCATTTTTTGGCATGTTCAATAATAGCAGAGAAATCTTTAGTTTCGCCGATTTCTCCAGGGATATGTTTACAGCCTGCAAAGCCAACAACACCTGTAGTATAAATTCTATCTTTATATTCAGCTTTTGGTGGTACGAGGCAGTTAGTAGTCAATAAGATTGGGCCGTTGAAGGATAAAAATTCTTCTTTTTGTTTCCACCAAGCATTACCATAGTTGCCTGCGAAGTTTTTATACTTTTTAAAGAATGGATAGTAATGTGCAGGAAGCATTTCGCTATGTGTATATACATCAACACCAGTTCCTTGAGTTTGTTCAAGAAGCATTTCTAAATCGCGTAAATCATGACCAGAAATCAAGATTGCTGGATTATTGCGAACACCGATATCTACAGATGTGATTTCTGGATTACCATAGCGAGAAGTATTTGCTTCATCTAAAAGTGCCATGACTTTTACACCAAAAGCACCAGTTTCTAAAGCAAGAGATGTTAATTCTTCTCCGGATAAATTATCATCAACTGTTTTAGCTAAAGTAGCTTGTAAAAATGCGTCAATTTCATCGTTGTATTTACCGAGGGCATTGGCATGTTTATTGTATGCTGCCATACCTTTTAAACCATAAGTGATTAATTCACGAAGACTGCGAATATCTTCATTTTCAGTAGATAATACACCGATAGTAGCACCTTTTTCTAGGTAGGAATTTTCATCATTAGTAGTCCAAAGAGCTACAGGGGATAAATTATCTTTATTTTGTAATTTTGCAAGTAGTTCTTGTTTATAAGTTAAAGTCTCTGTGATGCGTCTTTTGATAATATCATCATCAAAATTGGCATTAGTGATAGTGATAAATAAACTTTCACAAATGAATTGATTTAATTTACGACTGATAGTTTGTTTTTCTTGACGAAGTTTAGTAGTGATTTCGCAAAGACCTTTAGTTGCATAAATCAACAAATCTTGAAGTGTAGCAGTAGTGGCAGATTTTCCGCAAACACCTACACGTGTACAACCTTTGCATTGTGCAGTTTCTTGACATTGAAAGCAAAACATTTTATTTTCCATAATTATCTCTCCAATAATTTTATTTGTAATTTAATTGATATATTTATTATAATTAGGCTTAATTTAAAAGTATGTTGTAAAAACAACAAAATTTATAAATTAAAAATAAAAAAGCTAGAATATATAAAAAATTATATTCTAGCTTCTAAAATTTAGAAATTATTTGTATTTATTACCATAAACCTAAAAGGTGTTGAACAAATAAACTTACGCAGGCAATAGCTACCCAACAGCAAAAACCCATGATTATAGGACGACCACCATTTTTTATTAAATCGATGATATCAGTGTGTAGACCAATAGCTCCCATGGCCATGATGATAAAGTATTTACTACAGAATTTCATTAAAGCAAAAAACGTTAAAATAGCCGAAGATAATTCAGCAGAAAAAATATTTACATCCATAAAATAATTTAAGATAGTTGTAATGATAGAGGCAATAATAAAATATAAAATAAACATTGGAAAAGCAGATTTTACACTAGCTTTATTTTGACCAGAGGCTTTTTTGGCCTGATAAAAACCTAAGATTAATGTGATAGGAATGATAGCAAGTGTTCTTGTGAGTTTTACAATAGTGGCACTATCTAAAACTTGTGTACCAGTATTGTGCATGCTATCCCAAGAAGAAGCTGCTGCTGTAACCGAAGAAGTATCATTGACAGCAGTACCTGCAAAAAGTGCAAATCCATGGTTGGATAAACCTAAAAGATTACCTAAAGTAGGAAAGATTAAAGCAGCGATGATATTGAATAAGAAAATAACAGAAATAGCTTGAGCGATTTCCTTATGATTAGCATCAATAACAGGTGCTGTTGCAGCGATTGCAGAACCACCGCAAATAGAAGAACCTACACCAATTAAAATAGAAGATTTAGCAGGTATATTGATTAATTTAAAAATTATGTAGGCTGTAATTAATGAAGTGGCAATTGTAGAAATAATGATTGGCAAAGATGTAGCACCTACAGCGATGACAGTGCTTAAATTTAAACCAAAACCTAATAAAATAACAGCATATTGTAAGACTTTTTTTGATGTAAAAGTAATTCCACTTTTTAAGATATCTTTTTCACGAACGAATTTAGATAATAACATACCAATTAAGATAGCAAATACAGGACCGCCAATGATTTCAAATTCTTTACCTAAAAAATAAGCAGGTAATGCTAGGACAAAACAAAGAAGAAGTCCTTGAATGCGGTCTTTAATTAATAACATATAATAATACCTCCTATATTTAATTACCTATCAAATGTTTATATTTAATCGGTAATTTTTATAACAAGGAGATATTTTAACTTATTTTTTTGATTTGTGCAAGGTTATTGATTTTATTTTTGTCTTAATTCATAGATATCTAAACGACGATGTCTCAAGAGTGGTATTTGTTCACGAACGAGATTAATTTCATTTAAATCTATAGTTGTAAATAAAAAGTTTTCTTCAAAATCTGCTTGATTTAAAACTTTTCCCCAAGGAGAAACGATGATGCTATGACCATAAGAATGGTAAGAAGCACTTAAATCTCTAGCAGGAGCGGTACCAATGGTGAATACTTGATTATCTACAGCACGACTTTGGAATAATAATTCCCAATGAAGTGGGCCTGTTGTCATATTGAAAGCAGCAGGAACAAAGATAATTTTTGCTCCTAAATCCGTCATTAATCGAGCGAGTTCAGGAAAACGAAAATCATAACAGATACATAATCCCATTTTTCCCCATTTAGTGTTAAAAACAGTGATATTATTTCCAGCAGATAAAGTATCTGATTCTTTAAACTGTTGACCATTTTTTACATCTATATCGAATAAATGCATTTTGCGATGTTTAGCGATGCAATTGCCCCTATTGTCAAAGACATAAGCTGTGTTGAAGATATGATTTTGCTCATCTTTTTCAGGAATAGAGCCAGCACTCAAATAGATATTGTATTTTTTAGCTAGATTTTGACAAAATTTATAAGTGATATCGCCTTCATATTCTGCATATAGGGGAAATGAAGCATTATTATAAGGGCAGTTAAACATTTCTGGTAAAGTTACAATATCTGGATAAAGATGAAGTGATTTTTTTAGATAAGTTTCAATGTAGTTTAAAGTTTGTTCTTTTGAAGATAAGACTTTTGTTTGTAATTGTAAAATATTGAGCATGAAAAAGCCTCCTGATTTGTTTTTATAATATAGTTTTTATAATATATATGTAAGTTTATTTTTATTGACATTTATGAAAGCAAATCATATAATTTTGCTATGAAATAATATGAATTTAAATAATACGAGGAAATTATTATGAAAAAAATAATATTAACATTGACCTGTGTGACTATTATAAGTAATGTGGGTAATTTCAATATAGCGAATGCACATTATCATGATAACTATAGGCATCATAATATAAATACGCAAATGCAGGTAGATAAATTTAATTTCGATCCATTAATCAATAATGAAATTGTAGATAGTATGCATATGCCGATGATGAATGAAGAATTTGTGCAAAGTGGCAATGTGGATAAAGATTTTGTCACTAATATGATACCACATCATCAAGGAGCAATAGATTCTGCAAAATTGATTTTAGAATATGGCAGTAATGAAGAAGTAAAAGCAATAGCTCGTAATATCATAAAGACACAGACAAAAGAAATTGAAGATTTCAATGAGCTTTTAGCCAATGAAGATTTTAGCAATAGTAATTTAAGTGAAAAAGCTTATGCTGAATTTGTAGCCAAAGAAAAAGAAAATATGGCGGAAATGATGAATAAAATGATTGCTGTGACTAGAACACGTGATAAAAAAACGGCTGATTATACATTTATTTTAGCTATGAAATATCATCATGAGGGAGCTATAAAAGCTAGTAAACAGATTTTGGCATATACTAAAAATCCGCAAATAAGAAAAATTGCTAAAAATATCATTAAAGACCAAGCAAAAGAGATAAAACAATTTGATAAATTAATAGAGCAAGGTTTATAATAAATGAGAATGTAAATTAAATATATTTTTTATAATGAATGGTTTACATTTGTCAAAGCAAAACGTATAATAATCTTTATGTGTTTTGATTTAGTATTTATTTAAGGAGGAATTTACCTGTGAAATGGGCTGAAATTAGCATTCAAACTTCACATGAGGCTACTGAAGCTGTAGCAGAGATTTTTCATGAACTTGGAGCATCTGGTGTATTGATTGAAGACCCAGAACTTGTGAATACGTATATTCATTCTGGAGCTTGGGATTATACAGATATACCGCTTGCTGAAGAAACAGAAGTTGTTACAGTAAAAGCGTGGCTTCCTACTGATGAGGATTTACCAAGTAAATTAGAACAGTTGCGTTTGCACATCGATGAAATGAGCCAATTTTTGGATAAGGGTTCAGGATTGATTAATTGCAGTGAAATCCAAGATGAAGATTGGGCTAATAATTGGAAGCAATTTTTCCATCCAGAACGCATTGGTGAAAAAATTGTAGTAAAGCCATCTTGGGAAGAATATACTCCATTAGATAATGATATAGTTATTGAATTAGATCCTGGTATGGCATTTGGTACTGGTACACATGCTACAACATCTATGTGTATTCAATTTTTGGAAGAATATGTAAAACCAGAAATGAAAGTTTTCGATGTTGGTACAGGTAGTGGTATTTTAGCAATTGCTGCTTCAAAATTAGGAGCAAAAGATATCGAAGCTGCTGATTATGATAATGTAGCAGTTGATGTTGCTAAAGAAAATATCGAAAAAAATCATGAATGTAAAAATATCAAGATTTTTCAAAGTGATTTATTAAAGAATATGAATGGTAAAGCTGATTTAATCATAGCTAATATTATAGCAGATATTATCATTCGTATGTTTAATGATGTAGATAATTATTTAAATCCACATGGTGCTATTTTAACAAGTGGTATAATTGCAGATCGTATAGCAGATGTTACTAAAGCTGCTGAAGAACATGGTTTTATGGTAGAAAAAATGAATGAAAAAGCTGGCTGGGCTGCAATTATTTTCCGTCGCAAGGAAGATATGCAATGAGGCGTTTATTTATAGATGAATGTCTAAGCGAAGATATCACGATTAAAGGCGATGATGCCAAGCATCTTCTTTATGCTATGAGGGTAAGACCTGAGCAAGTTTTTACTATTGTTGATAAAGAAAGTAAAGTAGCACAGGCAAAAGTTATCTCTTGTACAAGTGATACAGTGCAATTAAAATTATTGCAGTATATAGAAGATGCTGATACAGAAGCACCTATAGAAGTAGTCGTTGCACAATGTTTGCCAAAAGGCGATAAAATGGAATTCATCGTACAAAAAGCGGTGGAATTAGGAGCAGCAAGTGTTGTTCCTGTAGTCAGTCGTCATTGTGTAGTGAAATATGATGAGAAGAAAAAATTAGCTCGTCAACAAAAATGGCAAAAAATTGCTGATGAAGCAGTAAAACAGTGCGGTAGAACAATAAAACCGACAGTAGAAGCTATTGTGAGTTTAGAGCAATTAGCAAAAGATTATACAGATTATGCTCGTTTTATTTGCTATGAAGCAGAAGATGAGCAAAGTTTTAAAGAAATGTTGCAATCAGCAGATAGTAAAAAATATCTTATCTTGATTGGCCCTGAAGGTGGATTCGCTCCAGAAGAAGTGCAATTATGCAAAGATGCTGGATTTAAAAGTATATCTATGGGAAAACGTATTTTACGAGCTGAAACTGCATCAATTGCAGCACTTACTATCGTCATGTATGAAAAAGGCGATTTAGGTGGCATTTATTAATTTTTGATTTAGATTAAATATTAAAGATTTTTGTTTAGTATAACTATTTTATGGGAAACTATAATTTAGTTATACTAATTTTATATTAGTAGTTTTTTTATTTTATTTTAATTGAGGAAGTGAAATTTTGCCAAAAGTTGCATTAACAACACTTGGTTGTAAAGTTAATCAAGTAGAAACAGAAATAATGGAAGGTCTATTTCGCAATCGTGGCTATGAAATAGTGGATTTTTCTGAGCCTGCTGATTTTTATATTATAAATACTTGTTCTGTTACTCATTTAGGTGAGCGAAAATCTCGTCAATTAATTCGCAGAGCAAATCGTTTAAATGATAATGCTATCATAGCTGTAACAGGGTGCTATGCACAGATTGCTTCTGATGAAATCAGTAAAATTGAAGGTGTTCGCGTAGTAATCGGTACTAAACAGCGTGATAAGATAGTTGATTTGGTAGAAAAAGCAGCTCGTGAAGATGGTTTATTTAATGAAGTAAATGATGTTATGCATATGCATGAATTTGAAGACATTCCTCTTTATGGCACACCACATCGCACAAGAGCTTTCTTAAAAATTCAAGATGGTTGTTGTAATTTCTGTTCATATTGTATTATTCCATATACTAGAGGGCCTATTCGTTCACGTAAATTGGAAAGTATAAAAACAGCAGTAGACCAATTAGTAGAAGAAAATTTCCATGAAATAGTATTTACTGGTATTCATTTAGGTGCTTATGGTAGAGATTTTAAAGGTGAAAATATTTCTTTAAGCGATGCTGTAGAAGTTTGCTTAGCTAATGAAAATTTAAAAAGATTGCGACTAGGTTCTTTAGAGTCCATTGAAATATCTCCTAGATTATTGGAATTGGTGAAGACTCATAAACGTTTTACTAAGCATTTACATTTGCCACTACAAGCTGGTAGTGATGAGATTTTAAAAGCTATGAACCGCCATTACACTACAGCAGAATTTGCTAGATTGATAGAAAATATTCGCCGTGAAGTGCCAGATATTGCTATATCTACAGATATTATCGTTGGTTTCCCTGGAGAAACAGATGAATTATTCCAAAAATCTTTGGAATTTGCTAAATCTATGAAATTCATGAAGATACATGTATTTCCTTATTCTAAACGAGCAGGTACTCCAGCTGCCAAAATGACAAATCAAGTTGATGAAGCAGTAAAAAAACAAAGAGTTCATTTGATGCAAAAGATGGCAGAACAATCAGCAGTTGAGTTTTATCAAAGATTTTTAGGACGCGAATTAGAAGTTTTATTTGAACAAGAACAAGATGGATATATGGAAGGTTTAACTTCAAATTATATAAGAGTGTATATTAAAAATGATGGAGATATAACTTCTGGTGATATTCGCCTTGTAAAATTAGTTAAATTATTTAAAGATGGTATTTTAGGTGAATTAATTTAAAAAATATCTAAATAAAAAAGGATTTTATTAATTCAATAGCGAATATATATAAAGTTATAGAGTTAGTATTAAAGTTTAGGTAAAATTTAAATGAATTATTTTAGATTTTATCTAAATTGAGGTGTATGTTAAATATTTATTTGATATATGTCAATTCTATACTAATTAAGCTATAAAAGGAGGTGCCTTATATGTCAGATTGTATTTTTTGTAAAATAGCAAATAAAGAAATTCCAACTCAAGCTGTATATGAAGATGATATGGTCATTGCTTTTAATGATTTAGAGCCACAAGCTCCTGTTCATGTATTAGTTATCCCTAAAAAACACATTGCTAGTCTTCTTGCAACAACTGCTGAAGATAAAGAACTTTTAGCACATATCACTTGTGAAGTAATTCCTATGCTTGCTAAAAAATTGAATATTGCAGAAAACGGCTTCCGTACTGTAGTAAACACAGGGGAAGAGGGTGGCCAAACAGTTCAGCACCTTCATTTCCACCTACTTGGCGGTCGCTCTATGCAATGGCCACCAGGCTGATAAAAAAATCATATCAAATTTGTATATAATTGCAGGTTATAGTTGACAATGCACTTATAAGCAAGGTATAATATTTGGGTATGATTATTAAGTACAACACTCCCGTGTTAGGTGGAGGGGAGGGAAATATAAATGTCATCTGAAATCAAAGTTGGTAAAAACGAAACAATTGATAGCGCTCTCCGTAGATTTAAACGTACTTGCCAGAAAGCTGGTACTTTAGCTGAAGTTAGAAAACGTGAGCATTATGAAAAACCAAGCGTAAAACGCAAAAAGAAATCAGAAGCTGCTAGAAAACGCAGATACAGAGCTTAATTAGCTCAAAAACGGAGGTAATTCATATGTCACTTAAAGCCCAGTTAATGGACGATATGAAAGCTGCTATGAAAGCTAAAGAAGACGGAAAACAGAAACTCGCTGTTATCCGCATGGTTCGTTCAGCTATTCGTCAGACTGAAATTGATGGTCAAAAAGAACTTGATGATAACGATATAATTGCACTTATTAGCAAAGAAGTAAAAATGCGTAAAGATTCTATAGATGAATTTAAAAAAGGCGGTCGTGAAGATTTAGTCGCACAGACTGAAGCTGAAATTGCCGTTTTAATGCCATATTTACCAGAACAGTTATCAGAAGAAGAAGTTAGAGCATTGGTTAAAGAAGCAATTGCTGCTACTAATGCAACAACTCCTAAAGATATGGGTAAAGTCATGGGACAGCTCATGCCTAAAGTTAAAGGACGTGCTGACGGAAAAATGGTAAATACCATTGTCAAAGAATTACTAGGTTAATTATGAAAACAGATAAGATTACTGAAAGTAGTCTTATCTGTTTTTTTATCTAAAAATAGGGTTATTAGGTGATATTATATGCAAAATAAAACAAATGATTTTACCCAAAATAGTATGGCTCATAATATCATGAGTTTAGCAATTCCAATGACTTTAGCACAATTAATAAATGTTTTATATAGTCTTGTAGATAGAATGTACATAGGACATTTGGCACAAAATTCCACTTTAGCATTGACGGGATTAGGAATTACTTTTCCTATTATTATGCTGATCACAGCATGTACTAATTTATTTGGTATGGGTGGAGCACCACTTTGTTCTATCGCTAGAGGTAGAGGCGATGACAAAAGGGCAGAAAAAATAATAGGTAATTCTTTTGCAATGTTGATTATCTGTAGTTGTATCTTAATAACTATTGGATTATTAGCAAAAAGACCTCTATTATATTTATTTGGAGCGAGTGATGAAACATATCCTTATGCTAATGAATATTTCTCCATTTATATTTGGGGGAGTATTTTTCTGATGTCTGGACTAGGTATGAATACTTTTATCAATGCTCAAGGTTTTGCGAAAAAGGGAATGCTCACTATATTGATTGGTGCAGTAATTAATATTATCTTAGATCCTATTTTTATTTTTGGTTTAGATTTAGGTATAAAAGGTGCTGCTATTGCCACTGTTATTGCACAATTTATTTCAGCTTCATGGGTAATACATTTTTTGCGTAGTGATAAAGCTATTTATCGCATTAAGAAATCTTGTATGAAATTAGATTTTAAATTAATAAAAGAGATTGTTTCTTTAGGTTTTTCAGGTTTTGTTTTTGCTACTACAGGAAGTTTAGTACAGATTGTCTGTAATAATGTATTGCTGTTTTGGGGCGGAAATATTTATGTAGGTATAATGACCGTATTAAATTCAATACGTGATGTTTTACAAATGACAATAGAAGGCATTCGCTCAGGTGCTCAGCCTGTTATCAGCTACAATTATGGTGCAGGGCAATATTTGCGTGTAAGACAGGGAATAAAATTTTTGACAAAAATAGCATTATTATATACAAGTATAGCTTGGTGTATATTAGATTTTTTTCCAGAGTTTTTTATTCATCTATTTAATAGTGAAGAAGAAATGTTATTACTTGGTGTGCCAGCATTACATATATATTTCTTAGGATTTTTTATGATGGCATTTCAGTCTGCCGGACAAACAACATTTATTTCACTAGGTATGGGAAAATATGCAACATTTTTTTCGCTATTTCGTAAAGTCATTTTAGTTATTCCGTTGACGATTTTTTTACCTAATTTATGGGATTTAGGTGTATATGGAGTTTTTTATGCCGAAATGATTTCAAATTTTGTAGGCGGTATAGCATGTTTTTCTACTATGATGATGGTCGTCTGGAGACGTTTAAAAAGAAAAGAAGAAAGAGATGGAATATAAGATTTTCCATCTCTTTTTATTTTTAATAAATATTGTTTATATAAATTTTTATAATTGATTGATTAAGGTTTTTGTATTTTTGTAAATAAGAAATAATAAAGGATTAGGATTTTTTAAGATTGATATGATTAATTTTGTAGAGATTTTAAGAATTTTATTATATTGAAATAAGTTTGTAATTTTTATAAAGGTAAATAGATATTTATTGTAGAATTATATTAATAAAATTTATAAGTATATTTTGTTGTTGATGATAAAAGCAAAATAATTAAGAATAAAGGGAAGTGATAATATGGACTTTATTATAGATTCAAGTATATTGCAATCATTGCTTTTGAGTGTGATATTTCTAGCAATTTTAGTAGAGATAAAAACAGGAGGTACAGGTATAGGGGCATTATTAGGTATCATAGCAGCTGGTGTATTTTTTGGCAGTAGTTATGTGAAAGGTTTAGTGAGCTTATATCAGATTGCAATATTTATTGTGGGGATTATTTTTATCATAATTGAAATATTAACCCCAACGATAGGATTACTTGCAGGACTTGGAGTAGTAGCCATATTATATAGTTTGATTTTAGCTATGGGTGGCGATATTGATGCAATGTTGATGATGGCGATTTCTTTTGTTATCGCGATAATAATTTTTGCGTTGATAATAAAAAAACTACCTACAAGTAAGCTCTGGAGTAAGATAATTTTGACAAAGACATCTTCTAGTGAAGAAGGTTATGTAAGTAGCGTAGATTATTCGAGATATTTGCATAAAGAAGGAATTGTATTGACAGAACTGAGACCTTCTGGAAGTGTGAAAATCGATGATGATGTATTAGATGTTGTATCAGAGGGTAATTATATTAATAAAGGCGAAAAAGTTTGCGTGGTAAAAATTGAAGGTATGCGTATTATTGTACGTAAAATTTAAATTGAAATTTTTAAATTAAAATTAAGGAGGATTAATCATGGAAGCGATTATCGGTTCTGGTTTTATCGTAGTAATTGTCATTGTGGCGGTTATGTTATTTTTGCATTTTGTACCTATAGGATTGTGGATTTCAGCATTAGCATCAAATGTTCATGTAGGTATATTTACATTAGTTGGTATGAGAATGCGTAGAGTTCCGCCACAAAAAATTGTATTGCCACTTATCAAGGCAAATAAAGCAGGATTGAATGTCAATGTAAATCAACTTGAAGCACATTATTTGGCTGGCGGTAATGTGGATAAAGTAGTCGATGCACTCATTGCTGCTCATAGAGCACAAATACCACTTCCATTTGAACGCAGTGCAGCTATTGACCTTGCAGGTCGTGATGTATTAGAAGCCGTACAGATGAGCGTAAATCCAAAAGTCATTGAAACACCTGTTGTATCCGCTGTGGCTAGAAATGGTATTGAATTAAAAATTAAGGCAAGGGTTACAGTTCGAGCTAATATTGATAGATTAGTCGGTGGTGCTGGTGAGCCTACAATTATTGCTCGTGTTGGTGAAGGGATAGTAACATCGGTTGGTTCTTCAGAAGCTCATACAGATGTGCTTGCTAATCCAGATGATATATCTAAAACTGTACTTGGCAAAGGTTTGGATGCAGGAACTGCTTTTGAAATTTTATCCATTGATATAGCTGATGTTGATGTAGGTAGAAATATCGGTGCAGAACTTCAAACAGACCAAGCAGAAGCTGATAAACGTATAGCTCAAGCAAAAGCTGAAGAAAGACGTGCTATGGCTGTAGCTAAAGAACAGGAAATGAAAGCATATACTCAAGAGATGGAAGCTCGTGTAGTTGAAGCTCAATCAGAAGTTCCACATGCACTAGCAAAAGCTCTTCGTGAAGGTAAACTTGGTGTGATGGATTATTATAATTTAAATAATATCAATGCTGATACGCAAATGCGAGAAGCAATAAGTAAGACAGGAGATAGTACAGTCCCACAAGGACAAGTACCAATAAAATAATTTATTATGGAAGGATTAGCACCTTTTCTGCTCTTTTTGTTTTTTATGATAGTAAATATCTATACTAGTCAAAAACGCAGAGAGCAAAAAAAGAAACAAAGACAAGAATTTCCTGATATATATGATAATCTACCACCTAGACCAAAAAAAGAAAAAAATCTTGATTATATGATGGCAAAGCCAAAGATAAAAGATGTAAATTTGAATGATAGAAATGTACAAATAGATTTAAATAAAGAAAATGTTGACAAATTAGCAAATCGTACAAATGAATATGAACAAATTTTACAAAATAAATATCAAGAAAAATTACATCAAAATAAAAATATTTCACAAGCAAAAGATTATATTCAACAGACAGAGATAAAAGCAATAGATAAAGATAAAAAAATACAGATTGATATTGAAAAAGAACATATAATGAATGCTATAATGTATGCTCAGGTTTTAGAGCAACCAAAATCACTGCAATATTTAAAACGATTTGGTATAAAACGTATAGTGCATAAAGATTAAATGAAAGCTATAATCATTAGGAATTTTAAGAAAAATAAAATTTTATAATGGTTATAGCTTTTTTTATTAATATAATTTATAATATAGCTGAAATAATTTTTTTATAAAATTAGAGATAAATCATCAGATAAGTCATTCGCGTAAATTTTTGGTAAAAAGATTTAGCACTATAGATTGAATATGTTATAATGAAAATATGATTATTATTCTAAAAATAATGGAGGGCGAATGCTTTTGCCAAATTTTGCAGAAATAAAAATACCTTTTCAAGACAGAGCGGAAACAATAGGTATTCTTGGTGAAAATGATGAATTTTTACGAGTTTTAAATGATAATTTTGCTTGTCGTATTATTGGTAGAGGTACTGATTTATCAATCAATGGTGAAGAAGGAGAAGTAAATGCTGCCAGTCAAGTCATTGAAGCTTTGCTTTTATTGTATAGACAAGGTACAAAGCTCACAATGCATGAGGTTAGATATAGTATAAAACTGGTTAAAGCAGGTCAATCTAGCGAATTAAAATCTTTATTTACAGATGTATTGACTGTTACTTCAAGAGGAAAATGCGTTCGACCAAAGACTATTGGACAGAAAATCTATATTGATGCTATTCGTCGTCATAGCATAACTTTTGGTTTAGGTCCAGCTGGTACAGGGAAAACTTATTTAGCTGTAGTCATGGCAGTTATGGCACTTCGTAATAATGAAGTGGATAAACTCATTTTGACTCGTCCAGCAGTTGAAGCAGGAGAACGTTTGGGCTTTTTACCTGGTGATTTACAAGAAAAAATCGATCCATATTTAAGACCATTATATGATGCTTTGCAAGATATTTTAGGTTTAGAAGCTTATCAAAAATTATTAGCTAGAAATATCATTGAAATAGCACCGCTTGCATATATGCGTGGTCGCACGTTAGAAAGAGCTTTTGTTATTCTAGATGAAGCTCAAAATACTACACCTAGACAGATGAAGATGTTTTTAACTCGTTTAGGTTTTGGTTCAAAAATGGTAATAAATGGTGATTTAAGTCAGATTGATTTACCTAGAGGTAGTGGCTCAGGTTTGACTCAAGCAACAAAAATATTAGATGGACTAGAAGGTATATCTGTGATACATTTTGATGATAGAGATGTTATTCGTCATGATGTAGTCGCACGAATTATTAGAGCTTATGATGCTTATGAAGCAGCTAATCCACCTAGTGATAATAAAGATAAAAATATGTATAAACATAATTGATAAATAATATAGAAATTATTTTATTAGAAAAGTTATCAGGAGAGATTTTATTATGGAAATAATTTTAAGCAATTTACCTGAAAATCTTGAAGTAGATGAAAATTTAAGTGACACAGTGAAAGAAGCTGTAGAAAAAGTAGGTCAATTATATGCTTTGGATAATGCAGAAGTGAGCATTACGCTTACAGATAATGAACATATTCATGAAATAAATCGTGAATATAGAAAAGTAGATAGACCGACTGATGTAATATCTTTTGCTTTAAATGAAGGTGATGAACCAAATATTGAAGGAGAAATTCCTGTAAATATGTTGGGTGATATCATTATTTCTGTAGAAAAAGCGATAGAACAAGCTGGTGATTATGGTCATAGTGTTCGTCGTGAAATAGCATTTTTGACAGTTCATGGTATGCTTCATTTATTGGGGTATGATCATATAGAAGAAGCTGATCGCATAGAAATGCGAAAAGAAGAAGATTTTGTTATGGAACAATTAGGAATAAGTAGAGATTAAAAAGGAGTTAATTTTTTGGAAAATAAACATTTTAAATCAGGTTTTGTAGCAGTTATTGGTAGACCAAATGTAGGAAAATCTACATTGATAAATAGTCTCATTGGACAGAAAATAGCGATAATGTCTGATAAACCACAGACTACACGCAATAAAATCATGTGTGTATTGACTACAGATAATGAACAGGTGATTTTCTTAGATACGCCAGGTATTCATAAACCTTTGCATAAATTAGGTGAATATATGGTGAAGGCAGCGGAAGGCACATTAAAAGAAGTTGATGCTGTTTTATTTGTAGTTGATGCTACTGAAGATTTAGGTGGCGGTGAACGTTACATCATGGAACGTTTACAAGCTACAAAAAAACCAGTTATTTTGATTGTCAATAAATTAGATTTAATCGATAGACAATCTGTATTGCCGATAATTGAAAAATATACAAAAGCTTATAATTTTGCAGGTGTAGTGCCAATTTCTGCTAAAGAAAAAATGAATTTGGATAGCTTACTTGCAGAATTAAATAAGTATTTACCAGAAGGGCCTCAGTATTATCCAGCAGATACAGTAACAGACCAGCCAGAGCGTTTGATAGCGGCAGAGATGATACGTGAAAAGGTACTTCATTTGACTCGTGATGAAATACCACATGCTATAGCTGTAGATATTGAGGAAATGAAATCCCGTGCTAATGATAAAGTTTATATTCGAGCAACTATCTATGTTGAACGTGAATCACAAAAGGGAATTGTCATTGGTAAACGTGGTGCATTATTAAAGGAAATAGGAGCATTAGCTCGTAAAGATATTGAAACAATGCTTGGCTCTAAAACGTATTTAGATCTATGGGTAAAAGTCAAAAAAGATTGGCGTGACCGTAGCAATGTACTTCGTGAATTAGGTTTTAGAGATTAATAAAGGAAGACGTGCTTAACATGATGAATAAATTATCACATTATTTTATTAATGGGCTTATAGTATTAGTACCTATCGTTATAACTTATTTTGTAATTGCTACTGTATTTACTTTGGTAGAAGGTATAGTAGAAAGTTATATTCCACTTAAATTTCCAGGTGCAGGTGTAGCCTTATTAATTATTGTTATTTTACTTGCTGGTTGGATAACTTCAACTTGGACATGGGCTTCTCAGCGAATTATCAGCTATTTTGAAACAGTAGTTGATAAAATTCCAGTTGTAAAATTCATTTACAATAGTGTTAAGCGTGTTTCTACAATGTTGTTTGAATCAAAAACGATGTTTAGTCAAGTCGTTTTAATTCCTTATCCACATCCAAATGTAAAAACTATTGGATTTTTGATGCCAAAACCATCATCTTTGCTTGCTCCATATTTAAGTAAAGATGAAGAGTATGAATCTGTATTTTTGCCATGGAGTTTAAATATGACTTCTGGATTTAATGTATTTGTACCTAAAAAAGATATAATTTATGTAGACATTTCTGTAGAAGATGCTTTTCAATATATATTAACAGCTGGTGGTGTAATGCCAGGTGCTGATGTAAAAGCTGATTTGGCAAAAATACAAGAGGTCAAAGAAAAGATGGAAAAGGCTCAACAAGAAAAATAAAATTATTGAAGATTGAAGGAAATAATAAACTAATATGGCTATTTATTCAACAGAAGTATTAGTTTTAGGTGTAAAAAATTGGGGTAACGCAGATAAAATCGTTACCCTTTTGTCACCTACTTATGGAAAAATAACAGCAGCAGCATATGGTTGTCGACGTCCAAAAAGTCCACTAGCAGCATCCATGCAA
This sequence comes from uncultured Megamonas sp., assembly GCF_958438645.1. Classification (NCBI taxonomy): domain Bacteria; kingdom Bacillati; phylum Bacillota; class Negativicutes; order Selenomonadales; family Selenomonadaceae; genus Megamonas; species uncultured Megamonas sp. The sequence goes on along the minus strand of NZ_CAUBSM010000004.1, from coordinate 161,064 downwards.
CCTTTTTCATGGCTGGATATTCAATTATCTAGAGGTGAAAAGATGGATACAGTTCGCCAATGTGAACATAAAGGATTTTTTTCAGATTTATATGAAGATTTGACGGCGATGGCATATGCTTCTTTTATTGCTGAATTAGCTAAAGAATTGTGTAGTGAAGATGAACCACAAGTAGAGATTTATGAAAAATTATTAAAAATCTTGCCATGTCTAACGAAGTTTAACCCTCGTATTTGTGCTCTGGCTAGTGCTTATCAGATTTTTGAATATACTGGCTGTCAACTTCATTATAGCCAATGTGCATTATGTGGAAGTAAAATCGAAGGCGATTGTCATTTTGATGCTATGCAAGGTGGAGCAATCTGCACATCTTGTAGTCAAGGAAAGCAGACAAATTATCCAGCTTCTGTAAGATTATTTATAGAACATCTTTTACATTTAGATTGGGATAATCCACCTAAATTTCAAGTAAAAGGTATTGATTTGATAAATGCTGAAAAAATTCTATTAGATTATATACAATCCTTGATAGGGAAACCTTTTAAATCACTTGCTTTCATTAAACAAGTTACTAGTTTAAATAAATAAATTTTATGAAAATATTTGCAAAATTTATTTAAAAAAGCAGGATTTTAGGCTGTATATAGAGAATATAATTAATATAAAATAACTTGAGAAATTATTATAATCAAGGCATCAAGGAGGGTTTGGTTATGGATAACGTAAAACGTATTTTAGTTCCAATCGATAGCTCTGAAATTGCTGAACGTGCTATGCAACAGGCTATAAAAATTAATCGCTTCAATGAAGCAGAAGTTCATATTCTATATGTAGCGGATATTAATAAATTGGCTATTAATGCTTATTTGTCTGGTAATGTATTAGTTGAAATTGAAAAAGCAGGTCAACGTATTTTAAATGCAGCAAAAGCTTTATTCCCAGAAGGAATGAATGTAGTTTGTGCATATAGGACAGGAGATCCAGCTGAAGCAATTAGAGATTATGAAAAAGAAATTTCTGCTGATTTAATTGTTATGGGCAGTAGAGGTTTAGGTCTTGTACGAGGTGTATTGCTTGGTAGTGTAAGTAAATATGTGTTAGAACATGCCAAATGCCCAGTTTTGATTGTAAAATAATATAAATATTAATTAAAAATTTAACCCCAATAATTAGAATTTTTCTAGTTATTGGGGTTTTTATTATATATTGGAATTTTAATTTGTATTAATAGGATTTACATCGACAATGATGTTTTTATCTGTATCTATATGAAGTTCGCGTAAATAATTTCTTAATATATTTAAATCATTAGTTTTGAGTAATAAATTAAAGCGATATATTCCCTTAAAGTTGGCAATTAAAGATGGTGCAGGTCCCATAATGACAATATTTTTATTATCTTGAAATTTATCTTTAATGAGTTTTTTTAAATTTTGTGCCTTAGTTAAAGCATTTTCTTCATTTTCGTTTTGAATTATTAATTTTATGAGTTGGCAAAAAGGCGGATAATACATGGCTTTACGCAGTAAAATCTCTTCATTATAAAAATGTTTATAATCTTGTTGGATACCGCATTGTACAGCATAATGCTCTAAATTATATGTTTGTACGATTACTTGTCCGCGTTTGTTTTTTCTACCGGCACGACCAGCAGTTTGAGTTATTAAACCAAAACAACGTTCACCTGCTCTAAAATCTGGTAAATTTAGGCTGGAATCTGCACTTATAATGCCAACAGCTGTTACCGTAGGTATATCATGACCTTTGGCAACCATTTGTGTACCTAATAAAATATCATATAAGCCTGTTTTAAATTGTTTTAAGATATCTAGATGAGCAAATTTTTTGCCTGTAGTATCTCTATCTAAACGGATTATTCTAGCTTGAGGAAATAAAGTGGATAATTCTTCTTCAAGTTTTTCTGTTCCAGAGCCGAAAAATTTAATATATTTACTATTACATTTTGGGCAGATGGTAGGAACATTTTCTGTAATATCGCAATGATGGCATTGCAAGATGCCACGGCGATGATAAACAAGAGGTAAACCGCAGTATTTGCACTTGATAACATGACCGCAAGCTCTGCACATTACAAAAGTAGAAAATCCTCTACGATTTAACATGATGATGATTTGTTCTTTTTTGGCTAAAGTATCCGCAATCAATTCTTTTAGCTTTAAAGAAATTATTTTGCGATTTCCCATGCGGAGTTCTTCTCGCATGTCCACTCCTTCAATATATGGTAAAGGTAGGTTATCTATACGATTAGGCATATTTAATAATATATATTCACCAGTTTGAGCTTTGTGATAACTTTCTAAAGATGGAGTAGCACTACCCATGATTAAAATAGCATGATAGATTTCAGCCATTTTTTCTACTATATCGTGGCTGTGATAACGAGGTGATTCATCTTGTTTGTATGAAGGATCATGCTCTTCATCCATTACGATTAGACCTAAATCATCAAATGGAGCAAATAATGCTGAACGGGCTCCGATAATAATCCCTACTTGTTTCGTGCGAATTCGCCAAAAGGTATCATTTCTTTCGCCGACTGATAATCTACTATGAATGACAACAACATCGTCAGTAAAATATTGTTTAAAAGATGTTACTAGTTGACCTGTAAGGACAATTTCTGGTACTAAAATTAAGATTTGTTTACCTAATTTACGCAGTTTAAGAGCCATTTCGATATAAATTTGAGTTTTGCCACTACCTGTGACACCAAATAAGAGAAATTTATTCTTTTCTTGATTGGTTGCTATTTCTATATTTTTTAGTGCGACTGATTGCTCAGGTGTTAATTGTTTATCTGTAGATAAGTTAGTGTTTATAAGTTGATAGCTATCTCGTAATACCTGTTTTTTTATTAATTTTATATAATTTAAATCAGCTAATGCTTTTAATGTCGTTAGAGAAATTTTTTCATTTGCTAAATCCTTGGTGGAAGCTTCTTTTATTTTAGCTAAATATAATAGAGCTTTTTTTTGAGCTGGTTTATTTTTTAAAGTTGCTAAAATATCATCATTAACTGTTACATTTAAAGAAGCATAAGTGACATAAATTTTATTAGCTTTTGTTTTATAAGTATAATCTCGGGTAATTAGTTTTTTGGTGATGAGTTTATCTAATAAAGAAGATAAATTATCAATTGTGCTGAATTTATGTCGTAAAGTTAGTAAATCAGTATTTTTTTGGAGAGAAAGATATTCAAGTAAGGATATTTCTGATGAGGATAATTTATTTTTAGAAAATAAATCATATTCTTGTTGGTTGATATTAAAAATAGGGCGAATTTGTACACTGTTTTTTCCGGGGATAAATAACCGCATAGTTTCGCCTAAAGAACATAGATAAAAATCAGCCATCCATTTGGCGGTAGCATACATCTTAGGTGTAAACCATGCCTCTGTATCAATAATATCTTTGATTTCTTTTAATTTAGTTATATCTATATTATGTTCGTTATTTGCATATATTTTTATAATAAAGCCTTCCATAATTCGATTACCAAAAGGCACTAAAACACGACAACCTTCTTTTAAAATATCAAATTTTTCAGGAATTATATATGTGAAAGCATTGGAAATGCTTTTTACAGGAATATTAATATATATATCTGCTAATTTTTTCATATGATCACGTACCTAATTAAATAATATGAGTATATTATATTATATTTATTTGATTTTAGAAAATAAGAAAATATTAAAAGGATATTTTTATTTATTACAGAATTTATTATTAAGAAGATTATTATTTGTTGTATTAGATATATTAATAAAAAATTATTTTTTATTATAGTTATTTGAAACAAAAAGTATATAAATTTTATGAAGGGAGATTTCATAATGTTAAAAAACAAAATAAAAAAATCTATTGGCATCTTAACAATGGCGTGTTTTTTAGCAACACCTATTAGCTATGTTGTAAGTGCAAATACAACGGAGGCTGCTCCGCCACCACCTCCTAGACATAGAATAGCACCACCTCCACCACAGCAACATAAAGCACCAGATTGGAAAAAAGCACCACCACCTCGTCAAGATAGATGGAAGCCAGCACCTAAAAGACAGGCTCCACCGCCTCCACCACCTAGACATGGTCGTCATAGATAAAGTAAAAAAATAAAACCTCTGACAGATTTTTGTCAGAGGTTTTTGTTTACTATTAATATAAAATTATAAACCAGCTTGTTTTCTTAATGTTTCAGCTTTATCAGTATGTTCCCAAGGAAGGTCTACATCTGTACGACCGAAATGACCATAAGCTGCTGTTTGAGCATAAATTGGACGGCGTAAGTCTAATTCTTTGATGATACCTGCTGGACGAAGATCGAAGTTATCGTTTACAAGTTTAGTGATAACATCTTCAGCTACTTTATTAGTACCAAATGTATTAATGCTGATAGATACAGGTTTTGCAACACCGATAGCATAAGCTAATTGGATTTCGCATTTATCAGCAAGACCAGCAGCTACGATATTTTTAGCTACATAACGAGCAGCATATGCTGCAGAACGGTCAACTTTTGTTGGATCTTTACCAGAGAAAGCACCGCCACCATGACGAGCCATACCACCATAAGTATCAACAATGATTTTACGACCAGTAAGACCAGTATCGCCTTGTGGACCACCGATAACGAATTTACCAGTAGGATTGATGAAATATTTTGTTTCAGCTGTTAGAAGCTCAGCAGGAACAACAGGTTTAATAACTTTTTCCATAAGATCTTGTTTGATCTGTTCTAAAGTAACATCAGGATCATGTTGAGTAGAAATAACAATAGTATCTACAGCAACAGGTTTACCATCTTCATAAACAACTGTTACTTGAGTTTTACCATCTGGACGAAGATAAGGAAGTTCACCAGATTTTCTAACTTCAGTAAGACGACGAGCAAGTTTATGAGCTAAAGCGATAGGAAGAGGCATATATTCAGGAGTTTCATTTGTAGCATAGCCGAACATCATACCCTGGTCACCAGCACCAAGATCAGATTCGTCAGCTTCTCCTTCTTTAGCTTCTAAGGATTTATCTACACCCATAGCGATATCTGGAGATTGTTCATCGATGGATAAAGAAATACCACAAGTATCACAATCTAAACCGAATTTTGCACGAGTGTAACCGATTTTGCGAATAGTTTCACGAACGATAGAAGGAATATCTACATAACAATTTGTGGATATTTCACCTGCTACATGAATTTGACCAGTCATAGCGAAAGTTTCACAAGCTACACGACCATTTGGATCTTTTGCTAAAATTGCATCTAAGATGCTATCAGAAATTTGGTCTGCTACTTTATCAGGATGACCTTCAGTAACAGATTCAGAAGTAAATAATACTCTGTTTGACATTTAGGAACCTCCTAGAATATTTTATATATCTTAACAATTAAAAAATAACATAAAAAAAACTCTCTAAACTTAAATGCGAGAGAGTTTATATCCATCTCTCATCTTCTAAGTAAAACTTAAAGGATTTGGCACCGTTTTGAAATATCAATGGTTGCCGCAACGTCATCGGGCCAGTCCCTCGGTTGCTCTTGATGAGTTATTCTATATAATTGCTAATCATTATCATATAGAAAAAATAGGTTTTTGTCAATATCTTTAATATAAAAATAATTTATTATCTTAATCTAAAATATAAATAAAAAGGCTTCTAAAAATAATATTTAGAAGCCTTTTTGTTATTTTAAATTAGATCATATTATTTGCATAAGTTGCATAGAGTTCTTTTAATTCTTCCATTTTATCGTACATTTCAACTTGTAAGCTAGAAGCTGTAGCAAAATCATTAGAATTTAATGCACTGATTAATTGAGTGAATAAAGATTTATCATCAATGCTATCTTTAGCAAGATAATAACGGATGCGATTGATTTTATTCCAATTATAAGAATCTTCATCTGTAATATATGCAGATTTAATTTCTTTGAATTTGCTGATGAGCATACGATTTTCAGGAATGATACGGCTGATAAGTTCAGTTCTCCAACGAATCAATTCACCTTCAACGAAAGCATCGATAATTTTATCGCTAAATGCACCGCCTTCAGTTAAAACAGCACGTTTTTCAGGATATTTTTTCAAATTAGAGAAGTTTTCCCAAACTGTTGCAGGATGTACGCCAAAACGTTGATGACGTTCTTCTTCTGTATAGTCTTCGAATACATCATCTTCAGCACGATATGCACGGTCTGTTTCTAAATATCCAGCTTCATCACCTACATCTTTAGAGATTTCAGCAAGTAATTCAGCAGTAGTTTTAGTAACAGCATATTTAATACCATCAAATACAGATGTATAAATAGCAGCAAGTACGAGATAAGTATTTGTATATGGGTTACAAGCACGAAGTTCAAAGCGAGTAGCTTTTGGATTGTTAACATCACGGATAAGTCCAGCTAAAATAGTACGGTTACGAGAAGGTACTTCTGGATTATGACCTAAAGATGTAACGATACAGATAGGAGCTTCAAAGCCAGGTTTTAAACGATTTAAAGAGTCATTAGTTGCAGATACGAATGGGTTGATAACTTCATAGTTTTTAAGTAAGCCCATGATAGCACCATAACCAACAGCACTCATGAATTCTTTTTTCATATCAGTTGGAGCGAATAAGTTTACATAAGAACCATCATTCATAATAGCACCCATACCAAAATGAGTATGTTCACCATTACCAGCAAGACCGATCATAGGTTTTGCTTTGAAGTTTACTTCAAGACCATTTTCACGGAAGATTTCTTTAACGAGAATACGAACTACTAATTCATTATCAGCTGCTTGAAGAGCATCAGCGAATTTCCAGTCAATTTCAACCTGTTCACAAACATGAGTCATGTTACCATCAGTATCGATATGACCTTTCATACCACCAACTTCTTTATGACCCATTTCAGGAGAAAGACCATAAGCTTCAAGAGCTAACATGCACTGTTCAAGAGCTGTACGAACTGCACCACGAGTACGTTGCCAATATTGTTCTTGCATAACCTGAGATGCAGACATTTCAGGGATATCAGCTTCACTGAGTGGAGTTTTTACCCAGAATTCAAGTTCAGTAGCGGAAGTGAATACGATATCTTTTACATCTGCACCATTGATATGTTCTAGGCCGGAAATTTTATTATTATTTTTAAAGAGGTCTAATAAACCTTTTTTTACATAATTTAATGTGTTAGCTAAGATAGAACGAGAGTCAACTGCTTTACCATCATGAATGAGAGCTGCAGGGATACGAAGTGTACCAACTGGTTTACCAAGTTCTTCATCATAGCTTTCGATATTATAATCAACAAACCAATTAACAGTAGGATCAATTGGCATATCTACTTTAGCATTATTCAATGTAGCAATACCAGTTAATACTACAGAAGAGCCATCAGTTTGAACAGCAGAACCATTATAGAAAGCATCAATATCTTCAAGAAAAACTCTCATAGGAATTTTTTCATCAGTATCATTACCAGCTAAGTCAATACCTACTAAAGAAACAAATTTAATTTCAGGATGTTGTTTCAAAGTAGCAATAATATCTTCTTTTTTAGAATTTGCAGGAATAACATATAATAAATCGTTCATTAAAAGACCCACCTTTTATTAACAAAATTTATGTAGCAACTAAAAAAAGCCGTATGAAAACAACTCTGGTTACATTAATAGTATAATAACCCCCTACTAAAATAAAAATATAAATTAAAAGAAATTTTATTTTAGATTAAAATCATTATAATACTAATGAACAGATGTCTCATATGGCCCCATTGCCTTTGCTGTTCTGTTTTACGTGATTTATAATATCATATTCAAAAGTATTTGTCTAGTAGTTATTTTTTATTTTTAATTGTAACATTGTATTTTTATTATTTATTTTTTATTGAAAATTGTTAAGAGTCCATAAAATAAAGGTATTTATAAATAATTTCTAATAAAAAATACACCCTAAAAGCTATAAAATAATTACTTTTAGGGTGTATTAAATAAATTTATTTAAGGATTATTTATTTTAATATTATGCTTCCATTTTACGAATTGGATTAAATGTAAATTCATCATCATTTACATTAATATCTACAGTATCGCCTTCTTTGATATTACCTTTGATGATTTCTTTACTTAATTGAGTTTCTACAGTATGAGATAATAATCTACGAAGTGGACGAGCACCAAAGTTTGGTTCAAAACCTTCGTCTGCAAGTTTTTCTAAAGCCTCATCAGACCAAGAAAGTGAGATATTAACTTGATGTTGTAGACGTTTATTGAGATTTTCAAGCATAATGCGAGCAATTTGACGTACTTGTTCTTTAGCTAAAGCTTTGAATACGATGATATCATCAACACGATTTAAAAATTCAGGACGGAAATAATCTTTTAAGATATCACGTACTAATTTTTCAGCTGTAGCAAAATCTTTTTGATTTAAGATTTCATGGCTACCTAAGTTTGAAGTCATGATGATAACTGTATTTTTGAAGTTTACAACTCTACCTTTACCATCAGTTAAACGACCATCATCTAAGATTTGTAATAATACATTGAATACATCACGATGTGCTTTTTCGATTTCATCAAGTAAAATTACGCTATATGGACGACGGCGAACGGCTTCAGTGAGTTGACCACCTTCATCATAGCCAACATATCCTGGAGGAGCCCCGATTAAACGAGCTACAGAATGTTTTTCCATATATTCGCTCATATCGATACGAATGATACTGCGTTCATCATCAAATAGACTTTCAGCTAAAGTTTTTGCAAGTTCAGTTTTACCTACACCAGTAGGGCCGAGGAAAATGAAAGAACCGATTGGACGATTAGGATCTTTAATACCAGCACGAGCACGGATAATTGCTTCACTTACAGCTTTTACAGCCTCATCTTGTCCGACAACACGTTCATGAAGAACATCTTCTAGATGTACGAGTTTTTCTCTTTCACCTGTGAGCATTTTAGTAACAGGAATACCAGTCCAACGACTTACAACTTGAGCGATATCTTCTTCAGATACTTCTTCTTTTAAGAGGCGATTGCCTTCTTCATCATGAACAGCTTTTTCCATTTCTTCAAGTTCTTTTTGAAGTTGTGGTAATTTACCGTATTTGATTTCAGAAGCTTTGGCATAATCGCCATTGCGTTGAGCTTTTTCCATTTCAGTATTGGCACTATCCATTTCTTTTTTGATAGCACGTACACGAACAATACCTTGTTTTTCTTTATCCCATTTTGCTTTTAATTCATTTTCTTCATTTTGTAATTTAGTTTTTTCGTCGATAAGTTTGGCAAGTTTTTCTTTAGATGCTTCATCAGTTTCTTTATTTAATGCTTCTTCTTCTATTTGTAACTGCATGATTTTACGACGTAATTTTTCGATAGGTTCTGGCATAGATTCAATTTCAGTACGAAGTTTAGCAGCTGCTTCATCAACTAAGTCGATGGCTTTATCTGGTAAAAATCTATCAGAGATATATCTATCAGATAATACAGCGGCAGAAACAAGTGCATTATCACGAATTCTTACGCCATGATGAACTTCATAACGTTCTTTTAGACCACGTAAGATGGAGATAGTATCTTCAACAGATGGCTGACCTACCATTACAGGTTGGAAACGACGTTCAAGAGCTGTATCTTTTTCGATGTATTTACGATATTCATTTAAAGTAGTGGCACCAATACAACGGAGTTGTCCACGTGCCAACATTGGTTTTAATAAGTTACCAGCGTCCATAGCACCTTCAGTTGCACCTGCACCTACTACAGTGTGAATTTCATCGATGAATAATAAAATCTGTCCATCAGACTTAGAAATTTCATTTAATACAGATTTTAGACGTTCTTCAAATTCACCACGATATTTAGCACCAGCGATTAATGAACCCATATCAAGAGAATATAATGTTTTGTTTTTTAGAGATTCTGGAACATCTCCTGCTACGATACGGCGAGCTAAACCTTCAACAATAGCAGTTTTACCAACACCAGGTTCACCGATTAATACTGGGTTATTTTTAGTACGACGAGATAAAATTTCAATAGTACGACGGATTTCTTCATCACGGCCAATAACAGGATCGAGTTTACCAACTCTTGCCATAGCTGTTAGATCACGGCCGTATTTTTCAAGTGATTTATAACCACTTTCAGGATTATCACTATTTACATTTTGTTTACGTTCTGATTTAATTACAGATTGGATTTTATTTTGATGTAGATTGAATTCTCTACATAGTGCTTGCATTTCATCATCGCTATCGCTGACAATAGCTAATAATAAATGTTCTGTACTTATATATTCATCATTCATGTTTTCGGCAAGTTTTGCTGCTCTGCCTAATACACGAACCATTTCAGTGCTCATACCTAGACGGCTTTGACCTTTTACACTAGGAATTTTTTTGAGCATTTGTTCTAGTTTTGCTTTGAGCATAGGTAAATCTACTCGACATTCAGCAAAAATAGTAGCGAGTAAACCTTCAGGTTCTTTGATTAAGGCTGAAAGTACATGAGCTGATGTGATTTCTTGATGATAGCGAAGTGCTGCTTCTTGCTGTGCGGATTGCATAGCTTCTAAAACTTTTTGTGTATATTTTTCTTCACCCATGATGTATACCTCCAAGTCATGATGAGTAGTATTCAAATTAATAAAAGTATAAATTCATTGAAGTAGTTATTATACTAAAATAATAAATTATATTTTACTTTAGTTTTAATATCTGCTTACAAAACATATTATAAAAGCTAAAAGTCAAATTGTCAAACATTATTTTTGACTTTTTGACTTTTCCTTTAAAAAAAATTTTAGCTACACTGAAAATCTTTATATTATAATAGGATAGAGGTGATTTTATTTATGGAAAGACTCATAGGTTTTGCTCCATCTATTGATGAAAATTGTACTACTATTATTTTAGGTTCAATGCCAAGTGTAAAATCTTTGGAACAACAACAATATTATGCACATCCTCAAAATAGATTTTGGAAATTAATGGCTATATTTTTTAATGAAGGAATAATACCAACTATTTATCAAGAGAGACTAGATTTATTGAGAAAAAATCATATTGCTCTTTGGGACTCAATAGATTCTTGTATTCGAGAAGGTAGTTTAGATAGTGCCATTTGTGATGAAGTGCCAAATGATTTTAAAGCTTTATTTGCCCAATATCCTAAGATAAAAACTATTTGTTTTAATGGAGGAAAATCTTTTCAGTGTTTTAAGAAATATAATAAAGATATTTTAAAAGATGAAACATATACTTTTTATACATTACCATCTACAAGTCCAGCTAATGCTAGATTTCGCTTGCCGATGCTTCAAGAGGTATGGCAACAAGCATTAGCTGAGCATATAGATGACGCTTTGAGATAATTTACAATCTGGGAGCTTTTTGATTTATAAATAATAAAAATAAAATGTTGAGGTAAGATATTAAAATTACCTCAACATTTATTTTAGGGAGAAAATTTTTATTATGAATTTTTATTATACATTTTATCAACAGCAGATGGTAAATATTCCCAAGGAATTTTTCTTTCCATAAATTCAAGAATTAAATTCATTCCAGGTGTGATATGTTCAAATATAGATTTATATGCAGGGCAAAAATATGATTTATATTCTTTTTCATTGAGGTTAGATTGTATAAAGCGGTGTTTAGGACAACCTCCATTGCATAATGGAAGCCATGAACATTGTTTACATTCTAAAGATAAGTGCTGTTTATATTTAGACCAATTATTTATTGAGGATTGGAGTTGATTTTGATCTAAATTTAGTATGTTACCTAGTTTATATTTGCTATCAGGATAAACAAAATGATCGCATTGGTAAATTGTGCCATCTGCTTCTAATACCATATTTTCTCCACCGCATTGTGGCATGAATATACATAAAGATGAAGGTTGTCCAGCTAAATGTTGTAAAAGTGTATCGAATAAACGAATGGATATATTTGTAATATCATGGCGTATCCATTCATCAAATATAGTATTGATAAAATTACCATATTCTAAAGGATTAACACTAAATTCAGCTAAATTAACATTATTGTGCTCCATCCAAGAAGGCATATAATTTATATTTGTGTTTTTATCCATTTCTACAACGGGAATAAATTGCATAAAGCGGATGTTTAAGGATTTTAGGAATTTATAAATTCTTAAGGGATATTTTACATTTATATTATTTACTACTGTTAAAGTATTAAATTCAACTTGATAGTGTTGCATTAATTTTATAGCATTCAAAACTGATGAAAATGAAGAGCGATTATTTTTCATTTTGCGATATACATTATGCAATTCTTCATCGCCATCAATAGATAGACCGATTAAAATTTTTTCATCATGGAAAAATTTTGCCCATTCATCATTTATTAAAGTGCCGTTCGTTTGGATTGAATGATAAATGTTTTTATTGAAATTTTTAGCTAAGATTTTGCCATATTCAACTGCTTTTTTATAAAAATCAATTCCAATTAATAAAGGTTCTCCACCTTGCCAAATGAAAGTTATATTTTTATCTTGGCAATAAGAAATTCGTTTTTCCATGAATTGGTAAAGATTTTTAGTTTGCATAAAAGGCGTAATATCATTTTCTTTAGACATAAAGTCAGCTTTTTCAAGATAAAAACAATATTTACAAGTCATATTACATAAAAAGCTAGTTGGTTTTATAATAAAATTCATAATAAATTCTCCATGTATTTTAGTGTTTAGGTTTTTATTCAGTAGCTTTTAAAAGTTGTTCATATTTAGGAAGATTATTTTCTGTATTAGGTTTAGTTGCTTTATTTACTAAATAGTCATGCATTACTTTTTTCAAGCTAGAGATAACTTCTGGATGTTGATCAGCAAGATTGTTTTCTTCTTTAGGGTCGTTTACTGTATCATATAATTCATAAGTATTATCACCTAGATAATAATGAAGTGTCCAGTTATTGTCGCGAACAGTCCAAGAGAAGTCAGATAATCTTTCCATGTATGGATTTTTTGGATAATAATCGGATTCACCTGTTACATATAAATCATAGTCTCTCCAGAAATCAATGTTTTTAGGATCCCAGTGGAATGCTCTTGGTTGAGCCCAAAGGAGATAATCATGAGGATTGCCTGTATTTTCATTTTGGAGATATGGCAATAAATTTACTCCATCTAATTGTTTCTGCCAATCTTCAGGAATAGGAATTTGAGCTGCACCTAAAGCTGTAGGTAAATAATCAATTAAGGAAACCATCTTATCATATTGACCAGGTTTTAAACCATTTTTCCAAGTAACAAATCCAGGAATATGAACGCCACCATTGAATGTTTCGCCTTTATTTCCTTGGAAAATACCGTTCATAGGGAGTGGAGCATCTATAACTGAGCCGTTATCAGAGAAGAAAAAGATTATAGTATTATCTAATTTGCCTTCTTTTTTCAAAGTATCGACAATTCTGCCAACATTGCTATCTACTGCATAGATAGATTCATAATATTTATCTACTTCTTCATTTCCTGTATTAAATACGCGATATTTTTCAGGTGCATGTTTTTCAAGAGGAATGTGAGGTGCATTATAAGCTAAATACATGAAAAATGGCGTATCTTTTGCATGTTTAATTCGATTAATTGCTTCATCTGTTAGTTGGTCTGTAATATAACCTTTAGCTTCGATATGTTCTCTATTTCTAAATAAACTTGGAGAATTATAATATGCAGCTCCAGCTGGATGGAAGCCCATAAAATAATCAAATCCACGATTTTGAGGTTGATATGGTTCATTACAATATGTGGTAAAATTATCATGGTAATCTCGTGTTTGTTTTTCTGGAGGTACAGGAACATTTGTGATTTCACCAACATGCCATTTACCAATAGCAGTTGTCTCATAGCCATAATTTTGGAATAATTCTGCTAAGAATTTATGATCTAGAGGTACACCTTTTTCTGAATCATCATTACTATATACACCAAAACGAGAAGGAAATTGTGCAGTCATAAATGATGAGCGAGAAGGTCCACTAACACCATGACATACATAAGTTTGTGACATCATGACGCCTTGATCCTGTAATTTTCTAAGGTTCGGAGTGGATTTTTTGGCGGCTTCAATTGCTTTGTCTACATCTACTTGGTAACGTTCAGGGATAACTTTTTCAGCTAAAACTTTTTTGTCAAAGGCTTTCTCATCATAATTTAATTGACCATAGCCTAAATCGTCCATACCAATGATTAGAACATTTGGTTTATCTTTGGCAGACCATTCTGCAGGTTTGAAATCTTGATTGAATTTTACATTTGTTGCAGTTCCTTTATCTTTTACAGAATCTGCAAATGCTAAATTTCCTGTAGTTAATGCTGTGGTAATCGTTAGTGCTAATATGGCAGTTTTTTTCTTAGATAACATAAGAATCCTCCTCAAATATTATTGTAAGTTTATTATATTCTAAATGAAATATTTTTTCAATATATAATATTTTGTAGTTTGTTAATTTAAAAAAAATTCTAAAATTTTACTTCAGATAAATGTAGAGAAGTAAGGAATGTTATATATTATATGATATAATATACAGTATTTATTTCATATAAATTAAATTTATAGTTTAAAAAAATTTTTTTATTTTGTTAAAAAATATTTATATTGATAAATTACATAAAAAAAGAATGCCTATAAAATATCTTATAGGCATTCTTTATATTATCATGGTAATGTTTTTATTTTATCGATTGGCCAGAAGATTAAAACAGCTTTACCTTTGATTAAATCAAATGGTACCATGCCAACATCAGCAAAACGACTATCTTCAGAATTATTGCGATTATCGCCCATTACGAAAATATGTCCTTCTGGTACAGTAGCCAGTGGATAATCTCCTCTAGTTGTGCTTAAGATATATGGTTCATTTTTTAATTCACCATTTACATAAACATGACCATCTTTGATTTCAATAGTATCTCCAGGAATTGCAATTACACGTTTGATAAAATCACGGCTAGGATCTTTTGGATATTGGAATACTAAGATATCACCACGTTCAGGATCATGTAAATTATAAATAAATTTATTAACGACTAAACGCTCTTGATTTTGTAATGTCGGACGCATAGAAGGTCCATCAACTAAATATAATTCTACTACAAAATGACGAATGAATAAGGCTAAGACAACAGCGATAGCTATGGAAATAACCCAATCTTTAATTTCACTACCTAAAGATGACTCTTTTTTATCAGCCATGATAATCCTCCCTCTACTAGAACATACTAATAAAACAAAAGGGACTTGCCATAGGCAGTCCCTCTTATGAAGATATTAGCGTCTTTCTTTAATACGAGCAGCTTTACCAGTAAGGTTACGAAGATAATAAAGTTTTGCTCTACGAACAATACCTCTACGAGTAACTTCGATTTTTGCAAGGCGTGGGGAATGTACTGGGAAAGTACGTTCAATACCAACACCATAAGAAATTCTTCTTACTGTGAAGTTTTCACGAACGCCAGAACCTTGGCGAGCGATTACAACACCTTCGAACATCTGAATACGTTCGTTGGATCCTTCAACTACTTTTACATGTACGCGAACGCTATCGCCAGGGATAAATTTAGGGATATCGTTACGTAATTGTTCCTGTTCTAAAGCCTGAATAATATTCATTATTTTTCCTCCTTAATTCAAACGTTCATATAAGAATATCTCACAGCGGACCGTTTGTTGCATACTAGGCTATTTTATCATATAAAAATGGGCTATGCAATATATTTTTGGGAGATTTTTCGAGAATTTGACAAATATTTTAGGATAATTTATATTAAAGGCAGAATATGAAAAAGGGAGCTTGTAGACAGGCTGAGAGGAAGTTGTGAACTTCGACCTATGACCTGATTTGGATAATGCCAACGTAGGGAAATATTAGTTTGATTACGTATTTTCAAGGAAATGGCATGGCTATTTCCTTTTTTTATTTTTAAATATTTTTATTTTTTATGAGGTGATTTTTTGTCTACATTTTTTACATCAACAAATAATTCTAGTTTTAATGTATCATTGATTTGGTTTGGTACAGCAGTTTCTGTGGCTGAAATCATGACAGGAACTTTTTTAGCACCACTTGGCATGAAAAATGGATTTTTAGCTATTTTAGTAGGTCATGTAATTGGTGGAATTATTCTTTATTTAGCAGGGATTATCGGTGCTAATAAACGTTGTAGTGCTTCTGAAAGTATTAATTTATCTTTTGGTAAGTTGGGTTCTGTTAGTTTCTCTCTATTAAATACTATTCAATTAATAGGTTGGACTTCTATAATGACCATCATTGGGGCACAAGCTTTTAATAAATTAATGACATCTTTATGGAATATGGGAGAAAATACTATTTTATGGACAATTATCATAGGTCTTTTTCCTTGCATTTGGATTTTTAGTACAATGGATTTTGTGAGTAAAATAAATAAAGTAGTAATGCTTTGTTTATTGCTTGCTTCTTTATATTTAGGTTTTGGAGCTGTATTTTCTACAAATGAAATTGTAACATCTATAGATGAGGGTATGAGTTTTGGTATGGCAGTAGAATTGAATATTGCTATGTGTTTATCATGGATGCCAGTCATATCAGACTATACAAGAACGCTTAAAAATCAAACTACAGGTACATTAAGCTGTGTAGTGGCATATTGTTTTGGTAGTATTTTAATGTATACAATTGGTTTAGGTAGTGCTGTTCATTATGGAATAACAGATATTTGTGACATTTTCATGTTATCTGGATTAGGTATTATTTCTTTAGTTGTTATTTTATTATCTACAGTAACGACTAATTTTATTACGATAAATTCTTCAAGTATCTGTTTAAATCATATCAGTAATCAATTAGATGTAAAATATACAGCATTTTTTGTATGTATAATTTCTACATTGCTTGCTATTTTCTTATCTATGGAGCAATATGAAACTTTCCTTTATTTTATAGCAGCGACTTTTGCACCATTGTTTGCTATTGCTTTTTCTGAGTATTTTTTCAGTCATAATATTTATCATCAGAATTCATTTATCACTGGTAAAAATTGCATTTTATGGCTAATTGGTTTTATAGCTTATGAATTATTGATTGATTATAGTACTTTTATTGGCATTACTGTTCCTGTTATGGTAGTTATAGCTATTGTTAATGTTATATTGAATAAATTGGTTGTAAAGAAATAATATAAAATATGTTATTTTAATGAGAAAAAATAATATAATAAATATTGAGTTAAACAACATAAAGATATTGACAAGGATTTTTTCTTTTGCTAGACTTTATGTACAGCGATGAACTAGAAAAGTAGCTTCATTAGATTAGCGAGTAGTGATGGTGCAAGACTACAAGAAGTGAATGGCACTAGGGAGCTTTATAATAATAAATAACATTCTAAAGAGGACTTAAATATATTTAAGTCAATCAGGGTGGAACCGCGGGAATACATCTCGTCCCTGTAACATTTTGTTGTTACATGGGCGAGATTTTTTATTTTGTCGCCCATGAATATCAAGGAGGTATATTTATGACATTTCAGGAAATTATCCTGACTTTGCAGGAATTTTGGTCTAAGCAAGGCTGTATTTTAGCTCAACCTTATGACGTGGAAAAAGGTGCAGGTACTATGAACCCTTCTACATTTTTACGTGTACTTGGCCCTGAACCTTGGCATGTAGCATATGTAGAACCATCTCGTCGTCCAGCTGATGGTCGTTATGGTGAAAATCCTAACCGTTTATTCCAACATCATCAATTCCAGGTAATTATGAAACCATCTCCTGATAATATTCAGGAACTTTATTTACAGAGTTTAGCAAAACTCGGTATCAATGAAAAAGAACATGATATCCGTTTTGTTGAAGATAACTGGGAATCTCCAACACTTGGTGCTTGGGGACTTGGTTGGGAAGTTTGGCTCGATGGTATGGAAATCACACAGTTTACTTATTTCCAACAAGTAGGTAGTGTTGATGTAAAACCTGTAGCTTCTGAAATCACTTATGGTCTTGAACGTATTGCAATGTATATCCAAGAAAAAGAAAATGTTTATGATATTGATTGGAATGGTACATACACTTATGGTGATGTATTCCATCAAAATGAATTTGAACAATCCACTTATAACTTTGAACTTGCAGATACTGCTCTTTTATTTGACCTTTTCGATAAATACGAAAAAGAAGCAATTCGCGTAATTGAGCTTGGCTATGTTCATCCAGCATATGATTATGTATTGAAATGTTCTCATACATTTAACTTGCTTGATTCTCGTGGAGCAATCAGCGTATCTGAACGTACAGCTTTCATTTCTCGTGTACGTAATCTTGCTCGTCTTTGTGCTCAGTGTTATTTAAAACAGCGTGAAGAACTCGGCTATCCTCTCTTGAAGAAAGGAGCAAAATAATAATGGCTAAAGATTTATTATTAGAAATTGGTACAGAAGAAGTTCCTGCTCATTTTATGCCAGGAATTTTAGCTCAATTAAAACAAAAGGCAACTGCAAAATTTCAAGAAATGCGTCTTGATTTTGATGAAGTAACAACTCTTGGTACACCTCGCAGAACTGCACTTTTGGTAAAAAATCTTGCAGAAACTCAGCAAGGTGCATCTAGTGAATATAAAGGCCCATCTACTGCTATTGCTTTTGATAAAGATGGTAATCCTACAAAAGCAGCTATTGGTTTTGCTCGTGGTAAAAAAGTAGATGTTGCTGATTTAGTAGTAAAAGATGGTTATGTATATGCTGTTTCCAGTGAAGAAGGCAAACAGACTGTAGAACTTTTACCTACTTTATTAAAAGAATTAGTAGAAGGTTTGAATTTCCCTAAAAATATGCGTTGGGGCGATTTAGATTTCCGCTTTGTACGTCCACTTCGTTGGCTTGTAGCCTTATATGATGAAGAAGTAATTGATTTTACAGTAGCTAATGTAAAATCTGGTCGCATATCTCGTGGTCATCGCTTCTTAAGTGAAGGCGATTTCAGCATTGCTAAAGCAAGTGATTATGTTGCAGATTGCGAAAAAGCTTTTATCATTGTTGACCAAAATAAACGTCGTGATATGATTAAAGAACAGATTGAAAAACTTGCTACAGAACATAATGGACACGCTGAAATTACTGAAGATTTATTAGAAGAAGTAACTTATCTCGTTGAATATCCAACAGCACTTTGCGGTAGTTTTGAAGATAAATATTTGAAATTACCAAAAGAAGCTGTAATCACTCCAATGAGAGATCATCAGCGTTATTTCCCTGTTTTGGATGATAATAACAATTTATTACCATTATTTATCACAGTTCGCAATGGTGGCGATTACTGTCTCGAAACAGTACAGCATGGTAATGAACGTGTACTTCGTGCAAGACTTGCTGACGCTCAATTCTTCTTTGACGAAGATAGAAAACATAGTCTTTATGATTATGTAGAAAAATTAAAAACTGTAGTATTCCAAGAAGGTCTTGGTACAATTTATGATAAAGCTAATCGTTTAGCAGAACTTTCTGCTTTCATTGGTGAAAAAGTAAATGCTACAGAAGCTGAAATAAAAACAACTAAACGTGCTGCAATTTTAGCAAAAGCTGACCTTGTATCTGCTATGGTTTGTGAGTTTACTGAACTTCAAGGTATCATGGGTCGTGAATATGCACTTTTAGATGGTGAAGGTCAAGAAGTAGCAACTGCTATTTATGAACATTATATGCCACGTTTTGCAGGTGATGCAGAACCAGCTAGCGTAGCAGGTCGTCTTGTTTCTTTAGCTGATAAAATGGATAATATCGTAGCTACATTTAGCCGTGGACTTGTACCAACAGGTTCTCAAGATCCATTTGCACTCCGTCGTCAAGCTCTTGGCATTGTGCATACAATTATTGAAGCAAACTACACTATTTCCATCAGTGAAATTGCAGATAAAGCAATGGATTTACTCAATATCACTGATAGTGAAAAACGTGCTGAAATCCAGAAAAATGTAGCAGAATTCTTCACTTTACGTCTTAAAAATGTACTTGGCGATAATGATGTTCGCTATGATATCATTGACGCTGTACTTGAAAATGCAGATGAAGTTGCAGGTACTTATGCTAAAGCTTGCGTAACAGCTCAAGAAATTGCTTCTGGTGTATTAAATGATGCAATTCAAGCTTTTGTACGTGTAGGTAACATCAGCAAAAAAGCAGAAAATAATGTTATTAATGAAGCGTTATTTACATTAGATGAAGAAAAAGCTCTTTATAATACTTATGTAGCAGTAGCTAAAGATGTAGAAACTGCTTTAAATAATAAAGATTATAAAGTTGCTATTGATAAAATGCAGGAACTCACTGCACCAATCAATAATTTCTTTGATAATGTAATGGTTATGGATAAAGACGAACAAATCAAAAATAATCGTCTTGCACTTCTTAAAAATATTGATACACTTATTAAATCTATTGCAGATTTTGGTAAAATCGTATTATAAGAATGATTGATAAAAGGCTAGGTAGTTAAATGTTAGGTTTGACTATCTAGCTTTTTGTTATTAAAAATAAAATAAAACTAAATAAAATAATAAGAAGACTTGTTATAGGTATTTTTCTATAGCAAGTCTTTTTTAGTATTGATATTTACTAATGCCAAAATTATAGAAAAAAGCAGGATTTATATAATATGGTGTTTAAAAATATAAAGATGAGTTGTAAATTCTATTGATTTGGAAAAATGAATTATAGATTTAATTTGAAAAGTAGAGGATATATAAATGAAGGAAAAAGAAATTTTAATCAAAGGTGCTTTACTGCATGATATAGGAAAAGTATGTTATCGTACGGGTAAAAGGATAAATCATTCTAAATTAGGTGGAGATTTTTTAGAGCAGTATTTAAAAGCAGGTGAAGAAACAGAACGTTTATTGAATTGTGTGAGATATCATCATAAAGATTATCTCCAAAAAGCTAAATTAGATAAAAATGATTTAGCATATATTGTTTATGAAGCAGATAATATTGCCTCAGGCATGGATAGACGAGAAAATGAAGGCGAAGAAAAGGGTTTTGATCCAAAATTAAATTTGGATAGTATATTTAGTGTTTTTTATAGTGATAAAGAAATACAAGTAGCAAATAAATATCCTTTAATATATAAAGATATAAATAAAGCGTTTAATTATCCGCGAAAAGATATTTCTTTGGCAACGAATAGTAATTATGAAGCTTTATTGAATAAGTTGAAATCGCATTTTATCACGAAAGACATAAATCAAATATCAATAAATCAATTATTGCAAATCATAGAAGAAGGATTTTCCTATGTACCATCGAGTACAAATAGAGCAGAAGTTTGTGATATTTCATTATATGTTCATTCAAAAATAACCTCAGCAGTGGCTAGTTGTATGAAATTATATTTTGATGAACAACAGATACAAGATTATAAAAAATATTGTTTTAATAGTGGAAGTAAAATTTTTAGAAATGAAAAAATATATCTTTTAATTTCTGGTGATATATCAGGTATACAGGATTTTATTTATACTATTCCATCAAAAGGTGCTTTGAAAACTTTGAGAGGTCGCTCACTTTATATTGATTTATTATTAGAAGAATTTATAGATGAATATTTAGAGCAAATAGGACTATCAAGAGCAAATGTATTATATTCTGGTGGAGGGCATTTTTATATTTTAGCTCCGAATATAGAAGGTACAAAAAAAGCTATAGATAAATTACAAGCAAAGATGAATAGATGGCTGATGGAAAATATAGGCATTAATCTATATTTAGCTATCGGTACGGCTGAATGCAGTGCTAATAATTTGATGAAATCTGAAGCTCAAGGAAATTTATTTGTTACAGTTAATAAAAAATTAAAAGATGATAAAAGTATACGATATAGCAAAGATGAAGATTTTTTAGAGCATATATTTAATGTAGAAAAAGAAGAAGATACAGCAAAAAAAGAATGTAATATCTGTCATAATTTAGTGGATAAACTTTGGAAATATAATAGTGATGAAGAAATTGCTTGTGAATTTTGTCTGAATTTATATAAATTGGGGCAAGATATATTGACACAAGATTTAGTTTTTGTCATCAGTGAGGAAAAAATAGATGGTGGCATCAAAATTTTTGGCAAAGATAAAGATTTATATATGTATGCTGTAAATATAGAAGATATAGATATGTTTAAAGGAAAAATCCTGCGTATTTATAGCAAAAATAATCTTTTAGAAAATGATTTGGCTATACGTTTATATTTAGCAGATTATAGTGCTAAAAATGAAAATGATGAGGTCATGACTTTTGATGATTTAGCTAAGAGTAGTTGCAAAATAGATAAAGGTATAAAAAGATTAGGCGTATTGCGATTAGATGTAGATGATTTAGGTATAGCTTTTAGCAGTGGTTTTGTAAACGATAAAGATAAAATAGAAGATAATTTAAGATATGCTACTTTATCTCGCTATGCAGATTTATCAAAAGATATATCTATGTTTTTTAAAGTGGCGATAAATAAAATCTGTGCTGGTGATTTAACAGGGTGCGTAGATTTTGAAGAGAAAGCTTTCAATATTTTTGGCATAGCTAAAGCCCAAAAACGCAAGGTAAATATTATTTATGCTGGCGGTGATGATTTATTTTTAGTTGGTGCATGGGACGAAGTATTGGAAGTAGCAATAGATATAAACAGAGCTTTTAAACAATTTACTAATGGAAAATTGACACTCAGTGCAGGTATGGCAATGTTTAGCCCGACATATCCTATCAGTAAGATGGCAGAGATTGCAGGTTTATTAGTACAAATGAGCAAGAGTAGGAAAGATAAAAATAGCATAGCTTTATTTGGTATGGAAACGAATTTAAAAGCAAATGGTCAGCTAGAGTGTAAGCATATATATACATGGGCGGATTTTGAGATGAAGGTCTGCAAAGAGAAGATGAATTATTTATTAGCTCGTCTTTCTTTTGATGGTGATAAGTTTAATAAATTATCTGTAGGAAAGAGTTTAATTTATAGATTGATGGATTTAATTCAATTAGCAGATGAAGATAAATTGAATATAGCAAGATTTGCTTATGTATTGGCGAGAATGCAACCTAAACAAGACAAAGATGAGCAAAAAAGAAAAGTATATGAAGATTTTGTAAGTAAAATGTATCAATGGATAAATAATAATGAAGATAAAAAGCAATTAGCGACTGCTTTAAATTTATTAGTATATTATTTAAGAGATAAAAAGGAGTAAATATTTATGGAAAATATAGTGGATAAAGCGGAATTAGCAATAAAATCTATTGGTAAACAAGATAAAAATAATCCCAATAAATTATATATAAAGCTAAAAACTAATCAAATAAGAAAAATTTTAACAGCGGTGAATATCTTAAAAAATAAAGTAGATATCTATAAAATAGCTAATCCTCAAGCGAAAAAATTAGATGAAGAATTGCAAATGGAAATAGAATTTTTGAGAGTAAATATTGCATATCAAATAGGCAGAGAGAAAGGTAAAGAAAATTTAGTTAGGGAGTTTGTAGAAAAAGCAGATTTATTAAATATGGTAAAAAATATCAATGGCGATATAAAAGCTTTTGAGAATTTTTGTAGATATATAGAGGCTTTAGTGGCATTTCATAAATTTTATGGAGGACAAGAATAATGATGAATATACAAGGACAAAGACAATTACAGGGAAAATTATTTATTACGGCAAATTTAAAGCTCATAACAGGTATGCATATAGGGGCAAATAGTGATTTTGCACCTATTGGGGCGGTAGATAGTCCATTTATTCGCGATTGTCTGACTCATGAACCAATCATTCCTGGTAGTTCTTTGAAAGGAAAAATTCGCACTTTATTGGCTAAAAGCAGATGTAAAAATTTAATTTTAAATAATATAGATGATGATGATGATGTGATATCACGTCTATTTGGTTCAGCAGGGAAAAAAGGTGCTTGTTTTGCAAGATTGCAGTTTTTTGATTTATTTTTGACTAGCAAAAGTGTAGAATTATTTAAAAATCTCGATACAGATACGTATATTGGCGAGATAAAATGGGAAAATACTATAGCTAGATTGACAGGCTCGGCAAATCCTCGTCAGATTGAAAGAGTACCAGCTGGAGCAGAATTTGCATTTAAACTTGTTTATAATATTGAAGATGAAGAGCAGATAGATGAAGATATGAAGATTTTAGCTCAAGGTTTTCAATTATTACAGATGGATTATCTTGGCGGACATGGTTCTCGTGGATATGGTAGAGTGAAATTCAGTGATTTTAAAGTTAAAGCTATAAATAAGAAAATTGATGCTGATGAATATGAATATTTTTTTGAAGGGAAATGTTCATAATGAAATATAGAGCTTATTTTTTAGAGTTTTTGACACCTGTGCATTTTGCAGATAATAATTTTGGCGGAGATTTAGAAAAAGCTAGTTTTTATTGTAGTGCAGATACTTATTTTAGTGCCATTTGTTCAGAAGCTAATTTGATTTCTAAGGAAATACTACAAAGCATTATGGAAAAATTTGAGCAGAGAAAATTAGCGATATCCAGTTTATTTCCTTATTATTATTCTGTCCAAAATGATGATTTACAATTATATTTGCCAAAGATATATTTATCTGTGGATAATTTGTCGAAGATAGACTCTTATTCTGAACAGAAAAAATACAGTAGATTATGGAAGCAAAATGATAAAGAAAATTTTATCCGTATTAGTGAAATTAAAAATTGGCTACAATCTATAAATGATAAAGAAGTATATATCATAGATAATCCTATTTTTGCCATAGAAAATACAATGGAAAAAGTAGCTTGTAGAGGTCAAGAGCCTTTACCTTATTTTGTGAATAGCTATAAATTCAATGATAATGCAGGATTGTATTTTATCTTGGGTTATGAAGATGATGATGACGCTATTATTATGGAAAAAATAATAGAAAGTCTGGGTTATAGTGGTATTGGTGGCAAAAAAAGCAGTGGTTATGGTAAATATAAATTTTTTGATGATTTTATAGAATTAAGTGAAACAGATAGTATTTATAAAGATGATTTGATTTTAACTAAAATGATAAATATGGATATGAGTGTAAATAGGGGCAGAAAATTATGTATAGCACCATTATTGCCTAAAAAAGAAGATGTAAAATATATATCTGTTGGCAATTATAAGATTGTAAAACGCAGTGGTTTTATCTATGACCAAAATACACATAATAAGAAGCGAAAAAATAATCTATATATGTTAGCAGAAGGTTCTTGTTTGATGAAGTATTTAGAAGGCATGATGCTAAAAGAAGAATATGAGGGCATATCTTATCCTATTTATCGAAATGGTATGGGTATGTTTGTGGGGATAGATTATGAATAATACGAATTTGATAGAATTTAATAAAATGTATCTGGATATTATCACACCTGTCAATATAGCCAGTAATGAAAAATTGAATACTACAGATTATATATATGATAGTAAAAATCAAGTAGCATATTTTTTAAATCCTTTGTTATGGCATAAATTTATTTATACGAAAAAATTATTTCCTGCTTACATGGATTTTATCAATGATAAGACTAAACCACGAAAAATATTATATAAATGGTTGATAGAGCAAGGTTATAATATTGAGGATATAAAAGAAGTCGTAAAATATAAATTAATCGCACATGAAAATATAGATAAGATAAGTAAAGATAGTTTAAATGATATTATTTTGCAGACAAAATTAATAGATGGCAGTGCTTATATACCAGGTAGTACGCTAAAAGGCTTGATAAGGACGGCTATTTTATATGATTTATTGCAAAAAAATCCGCATTTAAAACAAAGACTTTGGCAAAGTTTGGAAAGAGCTATAAATGGTAATAAATCTTATGATGAAATAAAAAGGGTTGAAAATAATTTAAATAGATTATTGACGGCTGAAATAGAAGGTACAGGAAAGAGAGAATATACGAAATACGATAAGAAAAGTGCAAAAAGTGAGTATTATAATTTTATGCAGGGAATAAAATTAAGTGATGCTATGGCAAAGACAGAGCATAATAACTTAGTTTTATTGAAAAAAATTGATTTGGCAGTGAAGGATAGTTATATAAAAGAAAATTCGCTAAGTGTTTATCGTGAATGTATAGAGCCGAAGACGAGATTTTATTTTGATATGCAGATAGAAAAAAGATTTACGCAAAAATTAAATATAAATTCAGCAGAAGATATTTTAATAATGATACAAAATTTCTTTGACGCTAGTAATGAATTATTATCATCTGCTTTTGGCAAAGATTATGGATTTTTATTTAATGATACGAACTTAGGCAATACTTATATCGGTGGTGGTACAGGCTTTTTGACGAAAACTCTAGTGGCTTATCTAGCACCTACAAAGATGAAAGCAAAAGAATTTATCAGTAGATATTTAAATATGAAATTCAAACAAAGAGTAAAGCCTGGTATAAGAGATACGAAGATTGCTCCACGAACATTGAAAGCTACAAAATATAATGGAAAATTGACTTTGCTAGGTATAGCGAAGATAGGTAAAGTATAATTATGTTGAAAATAATTGAGATAGTATTAAAAGCTAAAGCTGATGAAAAAATACAAAAGGCAGAAAAATCTTTAGCGTCAATTATGAATGATATTTTGATGCAATATGTAGACGACAAGTATAGAGAATATTTATCTATGCAGATGATAAAGCCATATACGCAATATATAATAAAAGATATAGAGGCTGAAGATATATATTATTGGCGGATTGCTACACTAAATCAAGAAGCTACAGAAAATATAGCTTATAGATTGATGGATAAATTGACGAAGGAAAATTGCAAGCTTATAACAGCTGATAAGATAGTATTTCAGATAGAGAAGAAAAGTTATATTCATAGTGCTACATATAAGCAATTAGTAACGAAATATTTTACACGTAGATTGAAAAGTAGCTATATTGAATTTAATTTTTTGACACCGACTTTATTGTTTGGTGAAGAAGACAAAATGATTTGTCAACCGCATGATATAATAATGAATTTAGTCGCTATCTGGAATTTATTTGCCATTGATGAAAAATTGTATGAACAAGATTTAATTGAAAATCTAGCACAAGAAATACAGCTAGATGATTATGAAGTCGTTTTAAGACCACAGCTGATAAATGGCAAAAAAAGACCTACATTTCAAGGAAAATGTAGGTTTAGTTTAAAAAACAATATAATGGCAAATAAAATAATCTTAATGTTGGCAGAGTTTTCCCAGTATACATCAATAGGAGTAAATACTCATCTAGGTATGGGAGCAATACAGATAAAATTAAATTAAAGCAAAATAAAAAGGCTTGTTATAGAAAAATAACTATAACAAGTCTTTTTTTATACAGTAACTGTTGATATTTATCTAGCTGAGAGATTATTAAAAGGTCTTAAGGTAACAGAGTTTTCGTACAGTATCTGTTGATATTTATCTGGCCAACAAACAATGTGGAGCTTATGGTTTAAATCTGTTTTCGTACAGTATCTGTTGATATTTATCAGAAGAATGGACTTGCTCAAGTAAAAAGACTGTCATTGTTTTCGTACAGTATCTGTTGATATTTATCATAAAGCAAAAGCTGAATCAACAATATATCCAAAGTTTTCGTACAGTATCTGTTGATATTTATCCCTTAAAGATTAAGGTTTATGAAATATATTATATATGAAAATAGTGATTTTATCAAGGTTTAGGGATTTTTTACCAGTGAAAAGGATTTTGAGAATTTAATGACGAATTTTTGTTATAATTATTGATATATAAATATTAAAAAAGATGAATATATAATTTGGTAAATTCAAAGAAAGGGGCATTTTGATGAAAGTTTATCAGATACGCATAAAATTATATTTATTAAAGGATATCATGGCACAAGATGTGCAAATTATGTTGACTAGATTTATTGATAAAAGTTTATTTGCAAAAGAAAATCTAGGAAAATTACATAATACAAATACATATAAAAATTATTGTTATGATTTATTATCGCCATTAGAAAAAGATAAAATCTATAAAAAAGGCAAGATATATACTTTGACTATCAGAACTATTGATGAGGATATGGCAGAATTTTTCTATGAAGTTTGTCCAAATATAAATACTAGAGAATTTAAAGGTCTGACAGCAGAAAAAAGAGTTTTGCCACGAAAGATAATAGAATTTATCTATACTTTGACACCAATGATAATCAAGGCAGAAAATGGTTATTGGAAAAATTGCATGAGTCAAGAAGAATTTGAACAGCGATTTATCATTAATTTAACTAAGAAAATAAATAATTTTAAAGGCGATGTAAATGATAAAGATGAAATAAATATGGAAAAATTTTATTCCACTATAGAATTTTTAAATAAAACACCTGTGCCAATGAAATATAAAAATATAAAACTTCTCGGCGATAAAGTGCGTCTTGCTGTCTTAGATGATGAAAAATCTCAAGAAATGGCATATTTATCTTTAGGCGTGGGCTTAGGTGAGATGAATTCACGAGGAGCAGGTTTTGTGAATTATCGTTGGCTATAAATTTAAACTAGATGATTGAGGAAAAAACTTGATTGTCTAGTTTTTTTATAGAAAGATTTATATATATAATTAGGAAAAAACTTTATTATAATAATGGTTTTGAAGTTGCTTTATCTAGGATTTATGCCTATAATAAAGTATTGATATATCTTTGATGAGGTGGTCAAATGGCAAGTAAAGCTTTTTTAGTAGCACTACAGTATGGAATGCTTCTTTGTATCTGTGGTTATATTTTTGTAACAGTGAAATCCATGTTCAAAGATTTGAAAAGTACTTCCAGTTTAGAGCCAGTAAAAAAAGAGAATACGCAAAATGAAGTGGCTTTGATAGTGCTAGAAGCAGTAGATCCTAAATTGGCTAATAAGAAAATATCTTTTTCAGGTCAAATATCTATTGGCAGAGGCAAAGAAAATGATATTGTATTAGATGATATTTATGTATCACATCATCATGCTGTTATTAGTCCAGTTCGCAATCTTTATCAGATTGAAGATTTACAAAGTCGAAATCACACCTATATAAATGGTAATATTCTTAATGGCAAAGAATTTTTACAAAATGGTGATATTATAAAAATAGGTTGTGTATCATTCCGTTTTGAGAGGTGAGAACTATGATAATTACTCATGCTACTGATATTGGTTGTGTACGTACTACAAATGAAGATAGTTATCTTTGCATTGAACCACATATTTATGCAGTTGCAGATGGCATGGGAGGACATGCAGCTGGAGAGGTTGCCAGCCGTATAATGGTGGATACCATAAAATTTCATTTGGAGAATAAAAATCCAGATGAATGTAGTGAAGAATGTCTAAGATCAGTTGTTCTAGAGGCGAATAAACAGATAATAAAAGCATCTAGTGAAAATCCAGATTATAATGGTATGGGAACAACGATTAGTTTATTTTATGTACATTATGGCTATGCCACATGGGCCCATGTAGGTGATAGTAGAATTTATTTATTACGCAATGGTCAGATTAATCAATTGACAAGTGATCATTCATTAGTAAATGAGTTGTTACAACAAAATAAAATCACAGCACAGGAAGCAGAAAATTATCCCCATAAAAATATTTTAACAAGGGCTGCTGGTGTTTCTGTGAATTTAAATGTAGATACAGGTTATTGTGATATTTTACAAGCAGATAAATTTATTATTTGTTCTGATGGTCTTACTAATATGGTAAATAATGATGAGTTGAAAAATATCTGTTATGATAATAATGTAACAGATAAGGCTCAACAATTAGTACAAAGAGCAATTAATTACGGCGGAAAAGACAATATTACATGTATTGTGGTGGAAATATCATGATAAAAAATGGATATATAACATTAGTTTTTTCAATACTTTTATTATTTTTAGGAAGTTTATTAGTTAATATTAAAAATAATAATTTGACTATTGAAGCATTTATTCCAGCAATAGTGTTATCTGTTATTTTTATCGCAGTACAAATAATAAGTATGAAGATGCGAAAAAATGCGGATAATTATTTATTATCATTAGTTATGTTTATGTCAAGTATTAGTGCTATTATGATTTTACGCTTAAAGCCAGATTTATATGTTCATCAAATCATGTGGATATGTATAGGGCTTATTGTATTTTTGGTAATAGTAATGAGTGCAGATAAAATCTTAGATTTGTTGAATTATCCTTATGTATTGGGCTTAGGGGCTTTGATTATTATCTGTTCAGTGCTAATATTTGGTACAGATATAAGTGGTAATCGTAACTGGATTATCTTGGGACCTATTCAGGTACAACCTTCAGAATTTGCTAAGTTATTTATTATTGCCTTTTTATCTTCGTTTTTATCTGAAAATAAAAATGTATTGATATTACCTAGTAGAGGTTGGAAATTTATTCATTTACCGCCATTTAGATTTTTAGCTCCATTGTTATTGATATGGAGTGCATCAATTTTAATGTTCGTAAGTCTTAGAGATTTAGGTTCAGCATTATTATTCTTTGGTATTGTTGTCATCATGACTTATGTAGCTACAGGAAAGAAAATATATGTAGTGATAGCATTATTATTCTTTTCGTTATCATCATATATAAGCTATCTATTATTTGGTCATGTACAGACACGTGTAGCTATTTGGTTACATCCTTGGGATGATCCAATGGGCAGTGCTTATCAGATTGTGCAATCATTATTTGCCTTTGGTTATGGCGGAGTTTTTGGGACAGGATATACTTTTGGTTTTCCTCGCCTAATACCAGAGGTTCATACTGATTTTATTTTTGCAGCTATTGGTGAAGAATTTGGTCTGATAGGTGTAACTTTCTTATTGTTAGCATTTTTATTATTATTTATACGTGGTACCAAGATTGCATTATTATTGACTAATGAAAAATATAAATTGATGGCATTTGGTCTAGCAATAACTTTGTTATTGCAAACCTTTATTATTTTAGCTGGTGTAACTAAGCTGTTACCACTTACAGGTATTACCTTACCTTTTATTAGTTATGGTGGTAGTTCTATGGTTTCATCTTTCATTTCACTAGGGCTATTATATGCACTTAGTAGCAAGGAGAGATAAGTTTGCATAGACAAAATAATATAGATAAACATATATATACAATTGTAAAAGTATTTATTGGCTTATTTGCAATAATTTTTATTAATTTAGCATATATTCAAGTGTATCAAGCAGAAGCTTTACTAAAAGATAGCCATAATTCTCATGTAGCAGAAAAAGCTGCACAGGTACAACGAGGTAAAATATTGGATAGAAATGGTATTGTACTTGCTGATACTAATGTTGATGAAAAAAATAATTTTAAACGAGTGTATCCTTATGGAGAAGTTTTTGCTTCACCAATTGGTTATGTAAGTGATAAATTAGGTTATGCTGGTATAGAAAGTACGCAAAATACTTATCTTGCAGGTAATAATTTAGTATTGCACGCTTTAGGGCCAATAGCACAGCTCTTTGAGCAGAATGTGGGAAATGATGTTCATTTAACATTGAATGCTGATTATCAACAAGCTGCTTACAATGCTTTAGGTAATCGTAAAGGAGCTGTTGTCGTATTGAATCGCAAAACTGGAGAAGTTTTGGCAATGGTAAGTAGACCGATGTTTAACCCAAATACAATCGATGATGATTGGGATAATCTTCGCGTAGATGAAAATAGTCCGCTATTAAATCGTGCAAGTCAAGGGCTATATCCACCTGGTTCAGTAATTAAACCAATGATAGGTGATGGTGCATTGACTACAGGAGTAGCTGATACAGGTACAGTTGTTAATTGTACTGGTGCTTTACAATTAAGTGGAGGTTACTCTTTATCTGATAGTAGTGGTGAGGTTCATGGTAGTGTAAATTTAGCTAAAGCTATAGAAGAATCTTGTAATAGTTATTTTGGGACTATGGGTATACGTTTAGGTAGTAAAGGCTTAAAAGATACTTTTTCTCGTTTTGGTTATGATCAAGAACTTGATACGGATTTTATCAATAATAAACCGCAATTACCTGATTTTGATAATTTAAGTGATGGGGAACTCGCTCAAGTAGGTATTGGACAATCTACTTTACTCGTAACACCACTTCGCATGGCTATGTTAGCTGGAAGTATTGGTAATGATGGTATTATGATGAAACCTTTTGTAGTAAAAGAAATTACAACTCCAGATAATAGTGTTTTGGAACAACATCAACCAATGACTTGGCGACAAGTATCCTCACCAGAAATAATAAACATTATTTATGAAGATATGAAGAATGTTATTAATCATGGTACAGGTACAAGAGCCAATGTTCCTGGTATTGAAATGATAGGTAAAACAGGTACTGCTGAAAATTCTACAGGTAAAGACCATGCATGGTTTATCGGCTGTGCAAATATGCCAAATGAAGATATTGCATTTGCCGTTATCGTAGAAAATAGTGGATTTGGTGGTAGTGAGGCTGCACCTATTATAAAAAGTATACTCACAAGTATTTTAGCAAAGGAAGGGAAGTAAAATGTCTACGCTCTTAGACAATCGTTATGAATTAATTGAACGTATAGGCGACGGTGGTATGGCAGAAGTTTATCGTGCTCACGATAAAATGCTAGACCGTTTCGTGGCTATTAAAATTTTACATCCGCAATTTACAAGTGATGAATCATTTGTAAAAAGATTTCGTCGTGAGGCCCAAGGAGCTGCTAAATTATCACATCCAAATATTGTTAGTATTTATGATGTAGGCTCTTGTGATGGTAAATATTATATAGTAATGGAATATATAAAAGGGGAAACTTTAAAAGATAAAATCAATCGTGAAGGCCCTTTGGATATAGATACAACACTTGAAATTGTTGAAGAAATTGCAGGAGCATTAGAAAATGCCCATGCAAATCATCTTGTACATTGTGATATAAAACCACATAATATCTTAATCAATGAAGCAGGTCATGTGAAAGTAGCTGATTTTGGTATAGCTAGAGCTACTTCTTCTTCAACAATCACGTATACAGGTTCTATTGTGGGTTCTGTACATTATTTTTCGCCAGAACAAGCTAAAGGTCATACTATTAGTCCTAAATCAGATATTTATTCTTTAGGTGTAGTAATGTATGAAATGCTTACGGGTAAAGTGCCTTTCACAGGTGAAACAGCTGTAAGTATTGCCATAAAACATCTTCAAGAGCCACCTATTCCACCACATGAATTACGCCCTGATATACCGCCAATTGTTGAGGCTATAGTATTAAAGGCAATGGATAAAAATCCAGATAATCGTTTTTCTAGTACAGAGCTAATAAAGGAAATTGAGCAGGCAAAAAGAAAGCCATTTACAAAGGTCAATGTACCAACAGAAGATCCATTTGCAACAAGAGTGCTTACTAGTGAAGAAATGGAACAATTACAAAATATTGAGCCAAAGAAAACAACAGTAACACCAAATTATAATAAGCCTGTATATCAAGAAGTTACAAATAATGTACCAAAACAAAAATCGACAAATTTCTTTGGTAAAAAGTTTATCATGGGATTGATTTTAATCTTGGTATTGGGTTTTGGTGTAGGTGCATTTTTATCATATGGGGATTTTTGGAGTAGCGAAACAGTGGAAGTACCAAATGTAGTAGGCATGAGTCAAGCTCAAGCAGAAGAAACATTAAAAGCTGAAAACTTGCGTGTAGAAGTAGCCGAAACATTTGATGATTCCGTGCCGGTAGGCAAAGTCGCTTCTCAAACCCCAGAAGCAGGAAAGACTGTAAAGGCAAATCGTCTAGTTACTATATATGTTAGTAAAGGCGGAGAAGAAATCAATATGATCAATTTGGTAGGTATGAGCCAAAGCGAAGCTGAAAGTCAACTTACTAAATTAGGCTTAAAAGTAGGTCAAGTAACAGCAGAGTATTCAGATAAACCAAGTGGTACTATCTTGAAACAATCTGTAGGTGCTAATGATAAAGTTAAAAAAGGTACAAGTATAAACCTTGTTGTAAGTAAGGGAAAAGAAGAAGTCAAAAAAGTATCTGTACCAAATGTAGTAGGACAATCTGTAGATTCTGCTAGAGCTAGTTTAGAAGCACAAGGATTTAATGTGAGTGCTAGTGCTTCATCTGGTAGCGTA
Organism: uncultured Megamonas sp.; assembly: GCF_958438645.1. Classification (NCBI taxonomy): domain Bacteria; kingdom Bacillati; phylum Bacillota; class Negativicutes; order Selenomonadales; family Selenomonadaceae; genus Megamonas; species uncultured Megamonas sp. Next base: position 126,910 of record NZ_CAUBSM010000004.1, on the reverse strand, counting down.
ACAGCACAGAGTATATCTGCTGGTTCACAGGTAGAAGCTGGTAGTACAATAGAATTGACTGTTTCTTCTGGTAGTGCAGACAGACATGATAATACTCAAAACACATCTAAGACAGAACAACATGAACAGACAAATACTACACATGATAATACAACTACAACAACTCCTGCTCCACAAGAAAAACCAGCAGTAGTAGTACCTCAACGACAGAGAGATTAAATATAGTAATTAATCATTAATAATTTGATAGATTGATTGAATTTGTGAAGGAGGATTATGTAATGAATGCCGTTATTTTATTATCTGGTGGATTAGATTCCACAACTTGTATGGCAGTAGCTAAACAGCAAGGTTATGATTTATATCCTATAAGTTTTAATTATCATCAACGCAATAAAATTGAACTTGAAGGTGCCAAAGAAATTGCTAAATTTTTTGGTGCAAAAAAACATTTGATTATTGATACAAATATGAATGCTATTGGCGGTTCTGCATTAACTGATGAAAATATTGAAGTACCAGAAGGTAATGTTGAACGTAAAGATAATGATGTGCCAGTAACATATGTACCATCAAGAAATTTGATTTTCTTAAGTTATGCTTTAGGTTATGCTGAAGTAGTAAAAGCAGATGCTATCTTTATCGGGGTTAATGCAGTTGATTTTTCTGGATATCCTGATTGCAGACCAGAATTTATCCAGAAATTCCAGGATATGGCAGATTATGCTTGTAAAACAACTGCTGTCGATGGCAAAAAAATAAAGATTGTAACACCTCTACAATCTTTATCTAAAAAAGAAATCATTCAATTAGGTACAAAATTAGGAGCACCATATCATTTGACTCGCAGTTGTTATAATGGCAGAGAAAAAGCTTGTGGTGTTTGTGATAGTTGTAAGCTTCGTTTGAGAGGTTTTGCTGAAGCTGGTATTAAAGATCCTATTGTTTATGAAAAAAACTATAATGATGTAACTAAAAATCATATTGCTTATGAAAACGGAGAGTGAAAATTTGCAAGATGTACAAAATAGAGTAGATAAACGCGGTATTGCCATTCAACGAGTGGGTATCAGCGATGTTTATTTACCATTACAAATAAAGCAAGAACAGCATAGTCAGCCAGTTATGGCTAGATTAAAATTTACTGTGGATTTGCCAATGGAATATAAAGGCACACATATGAGTCGTTTTCAAGAAATTTTGACTAAGTGGCATACAAATCCTATTGGGCAGACTGAAATTGGCAATATTTTAGATGAAGCTATTGCAAAATTAAGTTCTAATTCAGCTCATTTATCTATGAGTTTTAAATACTTTATAGAGAAGACTGCTCCTGTAAGTGGTAAAAAATCTTTATTGGATTTAGATTGTAAAATAAGTGCTGTGAAAACAGTTAATAAAAGCTCTATGCCATTTACACTAGCTATAAAAATACCAGTTACATCTCTTTGTCCATGCAGTAAAGAAATTTCAGCGTATGGTGCACATAATCAACGCAGTATTATTTCTGTAAAGATAAATTATGATGGCAAAAAAACAGCTATAAATATTAAAGATATTGTAAGCTTGATAGAAGCACAAGCTTCTTGCCCATTATATCCACTATTAAAACGTGAAGATGAAAAATATGTAACAGAAAAAGCATATGAAAATCCGAAATTTGTAGAAGATATTTTACGCGATTGTGTATTAGCACTTAGAACATTAGATGATATCAATTATTTCTCTGTAGAATGTGAAAACTTTGAGTCCATTCATAATCATAATGCTTATGCTAGTCATGTAGAATATTTAAAATAAAAATCAAAGCCTAGATTATAGTTTTATAGTCTAGGCTATTTTTTTATAAAAGACATTTAGCAATGTTTATAATCTATGTAATCATGGTATTTTTAGTTTTTAAAGTATATAATTTTCTCATAATTAATAATAAAACAAAAATTATGAGGTGAGTTTATGCTAAAGAATATATTAAAAATAAATAGACCGGATTTTATTGAATTGACTACAGAGACAAAAACAGTGACTGCTAAATGGGAAAATGATGATTATAATTTAGATGATATAAATGTCAATCTAAATCAGGATAATGAACATTTAGCTATTTTTCTTACTGCTCAAACTTCAAAAGTGAAATGGATAAAATTGAGATGGAATAATTTGAGTTGGGATAAAAATGTTCGTTTTTTAGGTGATGCATGGGAACGTGGATATGGTGATATGGAATGGAAAGGTATGAATCCAAATCGTTTTATGCCATGGTACTTCTGTGCTAAAAGTGAAGCAAAATCTGTTTGTTATGGGGTAAAAGTAAGACCTTCGGCAATGTGCTTTTGGCAAGTAGATTCTTTGGGTATGACTTTATTTTTAGATGTTCGCTGTGGTGGTAGCGGTGTAAATCTAAAAGGTAGAGTGATTAAGCTTGCTGATGTTATAGCTTGTGAAATGCGTGATTGCACTAGTTTTGAAGCTATGCAAGAATTTTGCGGTCAGATGTGTGAAGATCCAATTTTACCTAAATATCCTGTTTATGGTAGCAATAACTGGTATTATGCTTATGGTAAAAGTTCAGAAAGTGAAATTTTAGCTGATTGTGATTATATTTTAAATTTAACAAAGGGTATAGAAAATAAACCATATATGGTCATTGATGATTGTTGGCAAGAACATCATCGTTTAAATGAATATAATGGTGGTCCATGGACAAAGGGAAATGAAAAATTCCCAGATATGAAAGCTTTAGCTGAGAAATTAGTGCAAAAAGGCGTGCGTCCAGGTATTTGGGTGAGATTATTATTAAATGAAGATGAAAATATAAAAAATGAGTGGAGATTATCACATAATAATTGTATCGACCCAACTAATCCAGAAGCACTCAATTATATTAAAGAAGATATCAAGAGAATTTGTAATTGGGGATATACTTTAATCAAACATGATTTTTCTACTTTTGATTTATTTGGCAAATGGGGCTTTCAAATGAGTCCACTTGTAACAGATGATGGTTGGCATTTTTATGATGATAGTTTGACAAGTGCTGAAGTGGTGAAATTATTATATAAAGCTATTTTAGATGCAAGTGTGGAAGCTTCTAATGGAGAGACTTTGATACTTGGCTGTAATACTATAGGTCATTTAGGTGCAGGTTATATGCATATTAATCGTACTGGTGATGATACAAGTGGTGTTATTTGGGAAAGAACTAGATTTATGGGCGTGAATACATTAGCTTTCCGTTTACCACAACATGGTAAATTCTATGAAATCGATGCTGATTGTGTAGGTATTGATGGCGGTATTTCATGGTCAATGAATAAACAATGGGCAGATGTATTAGCTCAAAGTGGAACATCTTTATTTATTTCTGTTAGACCAAATATTTTAGATGAAACAGAAAAACAAGAATTACATGAGATTTTGAAGGTAGCATCTAAGCAAGAACATCATGTAATTCCTGTTGATTGGGAAGAAACTACTTGCCCAGAATGTTGGCAGGATAAAGACCATGATATAGATTGTAAATATCAATGGTTTGAAGAAACTGGTTTGAAATTCAATCCAAATACAATACGTTATCAAACTTTCTTAGCTATGATTGAATGATTTAATATTTTACTAAATCGTTTGGTTGGAGATAGTGTTGACGATATTCTCGTGGAGAGATACTAGTAACTTGTTTAAATGCACGTGAAAAAGCAAAAGCGTTTTTATAGCCACATGATAAAGCTACGCTATAAATAGGGATTTTTGTTTTGCTTAAAAGTTCACGTGCATTTGCTATTTTGGCATTAGTTAAAAATTGCTGTGGTGAAGTATTCAATTCTTGTTTAAATAAAGCATATAAATGACTTCTGCTGATATTGAGATATCTAGCGATATCATTTACACTTAGATTAGTAAAAGTATTTTTTTCGATATATTCAATCGCTTTGGTTACATAAAAACTATTATTTAGTTCGACTTTGTTATAAACACTTTGTAAAGCCTCATGGAGTTTGGCGAAAATGAGATATAATTTGCTTTGTAGATAACATTCATTTGCAGGTGTGAGTTGATGATAAGAGAGCATTTCTTTGATTATTTCATAAATAGTTTGATTGCAAGATAGATTGATAATGGGATTATCGGCATTTAAATTTGATTGTTTGAGTAGATGTGGTACATAATCGCCGTTAAAGCATATCCATGTATAAATCCATGGATTAGTAGGTTCTGCCTTATATAAGGTTACAGTGCCGGGAACAGTGAGAAAACATTGGTTTGCTTTTAATTTATAGTGTTTATTATTTAAATAATAATGCCCTTGTCCTTGTAAAATAAAATGGAGCATATAATAATTGCGAACAGCTGGCCCATAAGAATGGGTAGCACCACATTTTTCCCAGCCACATGATACTAAATATAAATCTTTGGAGCTGGTTTTATATTCCATGATTGCAACATCAGACATAAATTCACCGCATTTCTAAAATTAGTTTATATTATTTATCCTAAAGAGAAGTAAATAAGATGTCAATTGAAAAGCGTTAGGAAAAATATTTTGTTTAATTGGCTTTAATTATAATGAAAATAAGTGTAAGATTAATAATATAATTAGTTTTGTAAATAAAAGTAGAATAAAGGGAGGATAAATAGTGTGATTGATTTACATGTACACTCTACAATGTCTGATGGAACGTATACTCCTAGTCAATTGATAAAATTGGCTAAAGACAAAGGACTAAAGGCAATGGCTTTGACTGACCATGATACTATATATGGAAATAAAGAAGCTCAAGAAAGTGCTGAAAAATATGGTGTAGAATTTATTCATGGTATGGAATTAAGTTTAAATTATAATGATCATCAAATCCATGTAGTAGCTTTAGGTTTTGATGAAGAAAGTACAGCTTTTAAAGATTTTTATCATGAATTAAGACAGAAAAAACAATCATCAATAGTATCTGTTATTGATTATTTACAAAAACAAGGTCTAGATATTTCAGTAGCGAAGGTAGAGCCTTTTATTGCTGGAGGAGCATTGGATAAATATGCTATTTTGCGTTATTTAGTATCTGATAAATCAAAAGCCGGCGATATTCAGTATTTATGGGATAGATACATTGACCCTGCTTTTAATAATTTGAATTTGAAGATAACAGAAAATCCAAAGGCAGAAGATGCAATCCAAGCTATGAAAAAAGCTGGGGCTGTTACATCTTTAGCTCATTTTCATAAAAAAATAGGATTTAAAAATTATACAAGAGAAGAACAAGAAGCAAATATAAAATATTTACATGAAATTGGATTAGATGGTATGGAAGCATATTATCCTAATTATACTGAAGATGATGAGAAATTTGCTCATTATTTAATTAAAAAATATGATTTATTGCCAACGGGTGGAACTGATTTTCATGGTGGTAATAGACCATCTGTAGAATTAGGTAGTGGAACGAATAATAATTTAAATATTCCTTATGAGTTTTATCAAAATATCTGTAAACGCTTAAATCGTTGATTTTAATAAATATTTAAAATATAATTATTTGTGGATAATAATTAATATTAATAGTTGACAAAGAGATGTATTAATTATATTATATAAGTGTAATATGAAAACGAATTGATGCCTAGTATAAAAAGGCTAAAAGAAATAAGATATATTGGAGGCTATTAATTATGAAAAAATGGGTTTGCACTGTATGTGGTTGGGTTTATGATGAAGAACTTGGAGATCCAGATTACGATTTAGCTCCTGGTGTAGCATTTGAAGATTTACCAGAAGATTTCGTATGCCCATTATGCGGTGTTGGTAAAGACCAATTCGAAGAAGAAGCTTAATTAAATTTTATAAAATTAAGACATTAACGCAGTATTGCCAATTTTTATATTTGGTATACTGCGTTATTTAGTTTATGTATTTGTGAGGTGTAATTTTGTTTAAAAGAAAATATCATCATAATGCTTCATCTGAAGATTGCAGTAAACTTTGTTGTACAAAAATCGAAAATTTTTCAGCTCATGCGGGTGATACAGAAATTTTTACTGATGTGAATATGCATATTCATTGTGGGCAATTAACTGCTTTGATCGGGCCAAATGGAGCTGGAAAATCAACTTTATTAAAATGTATTTTAGGGCAAGTACCGCATAGTGGAAAATTGCATTATGTAGATGCTAAAGGAAAGCACACGGGAAATCCAATCATAGGATATGTTCCTCAATATTTGCGATTTGATCGTACTTCACCTACTAGTGTAATGGATTTTTTCGCAGCGTGTTTATCAAAATATCCTGTATGGCTTTGCAGTATGAAAAAACTAAGACCAAAGGTATTAGAAAGTTTGCGTAGGGTAAAAGCTGAACATTTGATAGATAGAAGATTAGGAGCTTTGTCTGGCGGTGAAATGCAACGTGTATTGTTATCTCTAGCTTTGAATCCTATGCCAGATTTATTGTTATTAGATGAGCCCGTATCTGGGGTAGACCATAATGGTTTGAAATTATTTTATGAGATTGTTTCTGAACTTAGAGAAAAAGAAGATATGGCAATCGTTTTGATTTCACATGATTTACCACTTGTAGCCCAATATGCTGATCAAGTCGTTTTATTAAATAAAAAAGTGATTTGTAAAGGTAGTCCACAGGAAGTATTTAATCGCAAAGAAACAAAGACTTTATTTGGAAATATCGTGGCTCCATTAGAAGAGGAGGACGAAGTATGTTAGATATTATTTACAATTGCTTAGATGTGATTTTACCTTTTGCGTGGACAAATCATATATTTATGAAAAATGCCTTTTTGGCTGTGTTGATGATTACTCCACTTTTGGGCATTTTAAGCACTATGGTTGTCAGCAATCGCATGGCGTTTTTCTCTGATTCTTTAGGTCATGGAGCTTTTACTGGGGTAGCTGTTGGTGTATTGTTAGGTAGTGGTGAACCGCTTATTTCATTGATTGTATTTTCGATAATATTTGCAGCATTGATCACTTATATAAAACATCGCAGTAGTGCTTCTACAGATACAATTATTGGTGTTTTTTCTTCGGCTGGTATAGCTATAGGTCTTATCTTGATGTCACATGGTGGCAGTTTTAATAATTATACTTCTTATTTTATTGGTGATATTTTAAGTATTACAGCTAATGAACTTGCATATTTATTCATAACTTTTATTGTTGTGGTCATTGCGTGGTGTTTGTTGTTTAATCAAATATTAATAATTAGTATAAATGATGGTTTTGCTGCTAGTAGAGGTATTAAGACTTTATATATTGAAATGATTTTTGCTGCTATTGTAGCTGTTGTAGTTTCCATAAGCATTCAATGGGTAGGATTATTGATTATAAATTCTCTATTGATTTTACCAGCAGCTGCTGCCAGAAATATAGCAGTTAATGCTAGACAATATCATGCTTTATCTATTTGTTTTGCCATTTGTGCAGGAATTTTGGGACTTGTGATTTCTTATTATGCTGATATTGCAACTGGGGCAACTATTGCTATTTTTGCAGCGATTATATTTTTTGTTACATTATTTTTGCGACCATATTTTCAAAATTGATCGATTAAGTTTATGATTGTACTAGATTTAATATTTTGATTGTGTTATACTTAGGTTTACAAGTTTACTTTAATGTATAAAAATGAGGTTTTTATGAAAATAACTAAAAAAATAAAAGATGAAATGTTAGAGATTTTAGAAACGACATATAAAGATGCTAAGCCAGCCTTGATTTTTAATAATCCTTTTGAATTATTGATTGCAGTTATATTATCAGCACAGTGTACGGATAAACGTGTGAATATAACTACAGCTCGTTTATTTGCCAAGGCCAATACTCCAGAAAAGATTTTGGAGATGGGTGTTACTGCTTTAGAAGAAGAAATTCGTGATTGTGGACTATTTAGAAATAAAGCAAAAAATATAATAGCTACTTGTCATAAATTATGTAGTGATTATAATGGTGAAGTTCCAGAGCAATTTGAAGAGTTATTGAAACTGCCAGGTGTAGGCAGAAAAACGGCAAATGTTGTTTCTAGTATTGCCTTTAATCGTCCTGCTATAGCTGTGGATACGCATGTATTTAGAGTATCTAATCGTTTGAAATTAGCTGAAGGTAGTACTCCAAATGAAGTAGAAAAAGGATTGCAAAAAGCAATACCGATGGAAAAATGGTCAGATGCACATCATTGGCTTATATGGCATGGTCGTAAACTTTGTAGAGCAAGAAATCCTTTATGTGGAGAGTGTCCACTCAAAGATATTTGCCCTTCTGCATTATTGAAAGCTTGATATAATTATATTGAGGAGATGTTTTGATGATTTATCGTAAAGCTACATTTAACGATGTTGAAGAAATATACAATTTAGTAAATTTATATGCTCAAGAAGGAGTAATGTTAGCACGTTCACGAAATACTTTATATGAAACTTTGAGAGATATGTATGTTGCTGAAGAAAATGGCGAAATACTAGGTGTAGGAGGTCTGCATATAGTTTGGGATGAATTGGCAGAAGTCCGCACTTTAGCAGTAGCGAAAAAAGCTTTACGTCGTCATATTGGTGCAAATATTGTAAAACATCTCATAGAAGAAGGAAAAGATTTAGGTATAAGGAAGGTATTTACCTTAACATATCAAGATAAATTCTTTGGTAGTTTAGGATTTAAAGTAGTGACAAAAGATGATTTACCTCAAAAAGTTTGGAAGGATTGCATCGATTGTCCGAAATTCCCAAATTGTGATGAAATCGCCATGGAGATGTATATTTAATATATTGGATAAAAAGCTGGCTTATTATATTAGTCAGCTTTATTTTTTTGTCTTTATAAAAAATAGGTATTAGGATAAAATTAAGATAATAATATTGATAGTTTAATACATAATTTTAATTAGATATATTTTTATTAATATTTCAGGAGATGATTTTTTGCAAGCTGGAGAAACAACATTAAATAAATTATTAAATACATCTCGTCAATTCATCGTGCCTATTTTTCAGAGAAATTATAGTTGGCAAAAAAGCCAATATGAACAATTATGGTTGGATATTTTGCGTGCTAGTAAATTTAAAGAAAAACAAAATCATTTTATTGGCTCTATTGTGTATATTGATATGGGAACACCAGCGGGAAGACCTCAACAATTATTATTGATTGATGGTCAACAACGTTTGACGACAATTTCTATTTTATTATGTGCGATAAAAGATTATGTACAAAAATTTGATTTGAAAACAAAATTTATTAATTTAGCAAAAATAAAAAATCAATTTTTATATAATAGTGATGAAGTAGATGAAGATAGATACAAATTATTATTGAATGTGCAAGATAAAGAAACGTATATAAAATTGGTAGATGATACATTATTTACAGTGAATAAGCCTGCTATGAATATCATTAAATGTTATGAATTTTTTTATGCCCAGATAGAAGAATATGTAAAACAACATGGACAAATAGATGATATTTATACAGGAATTTTCAAATTGAGTTTAGTCTCAATTTCTTTGGATAAAGATAGTGATAATCCCCAGATGATTTTTGAAAGTATGAATTCCACAGGTAAAGATTTATCACAGACGGATCTATTGCGTAATTATTTGTTGATGGATTTAACACCAGAAAAGCAAAATTTATTGTATAAGACATATTGGAAACCGATGGAAGAATTATTCGGTGAAGATATTTATAAAAATGATTTAAATAAATTTGATTATTTTATTCGTGATTTTTTGACTTTAAAAAATGATACAGGACATATTTGTAAGATAAATAATGTATATGAGAATTTTAAGCGTTATTATTTAGATAATAATTGCGAAAAATTTGCTATATTAAAAGAATTATTTACGTATGCGAAATATTATGCTTGTATTGATTTATTGCAAGAAAAAGATGATGACTTAAAATTTTATTGGCGAGAATTAAAAAAATTAGATAGTCATGTGGCATATCCATTTTTGCTTAGATTGTATGATGACTATAGTAAGCAGATGTTAACTAAAAATGATTTTATAAGGATTTTGCAAGTGGTGATGAGTTATCTATGGCGAAGAGCTATTTGTGAAATACCGACCAATTCACTTAGTAAAACTTTTGCTACTTTATATCAAGAAGTAAATAAAAAAGATTGTGCTAATAGTGTAATTAAAGCTTTTGTATTTAAATCAAGTTATAAGCGATTTCCGTCTGATTATGAGGTACGAGAAAAATTGCAAACGAAGGATATATATCATTTCCGCTTGCGTAAATATTTATTAGAAGTGTTAGAAAATTATTATCATAAAGAGCCCATTGATTTAAATACAGCAAATTATACTATAGAACATATTATGCCTCAAAATATAGAACATAATCTATCATGGCAAAAAATGTTAGGTGAAGATTGGCAAGAGGTGCATAGTCTGTATTTGCATACTTTAGGTAATTTAACGCTAACAGGTTATAATGCAGAAATGAGCAATAAATCTTTTGACGAAAAAGTGAATTGTGAAAGTGGATTTAAACATAGTCATTTGAAATTAAATGAAAGTATTGCTCAATTTGATGTATGGGATAAAAAGGCTATTCAACGAAGAACGAATATATTGACGGATATAATTTTAAAAATATGGCAATATCCAGAATTTTAAATTGTTAATAGGGGTTGGTTGTGTTTTATGTTAGATAAAAAAATAACTGATGGCGAATTAGAACTATATCTGGAAGAAAATCATCATGTGGATTTTATAATTGAAGAGGAAACAGCATATACTAAAGAAGAGATTGAACAGATAAAATCTATGCTAGACGAAAAGATAAATAATTTAGAGTTAGAAATAGATAATTTAGTTGAGTCAAGTGATGATGATTTTATCAATGGAGAATTTATGCGACAAGAAGAAAATGAAGATGATTCTATAATTGATAAAGAAAAAATCAATGAATTAAAATCGACATTAAATGATAAAATCAATAAATTAGAATTAGAGTTAAAGAACTTATAAATTATTATTGGGCACACAAAAAGGCATATAGAGAAAATAGTAATGGATTTTAAATATTTAAACAAGCTTTAGATTATTGATTTTAAAGCTTGTTTAATTTTTAGGAGGTGAAAAAATGCACGATATATGGAACCCATGGCATGGTTGTCTTAAATATAGTGAAGGCTGTAAAAATTGTTATATGTATTATCTAGATAAGATAAGAGGTAATAGTGGAGCCTACATCTATAAAGTAAAGGCAAATTTTTATTATCCATTAGCTAAAAATAGACAAGGCGAATATAAGATAAAAAGTGGTGAACAAATAAGGGTTTGTATGACATCAGATTTTTTCTTAAAAGAAGCTGATGAGTGGCGAGAAGAAGCATGGAGAATAATAAAAGCTAGAAGTGATGTTATATTTATATTGATAACAAAAAGAGCAGAAAGAATAAGAGCATGTTTACCTAAAAATTGGGGCGATGGTTGGGAAAATGTGTTTTTGCATGTAACTTGTGAAAATCAAAAGCGTGCAGATGAGAGAATACCTATATTATTGAATTTGCCATTTAAACATAAAGGTATAATAGTTGCTCCATTTTTAGAGAATGTAAGTATAGCAAAATATTTAAAAAATGGAGAAATTGAGCAAGTGATTTGTGGCGGGGAAAATTATAATGGAGCTAGAGTTTGTGATTTTGATTGGGTGAAAAACTTGCGACAAGAATGCGTAACATCAAATATTACATTTTGTTTTATGGAAACAGGAACAGTTTTTATGAAGGATAAAAAAATATATAATTTACCTTCAAAGGATTTGCAAAGTAAAATGGCTTTTAGATCTAAAATGAATTATCAAGGCAAAGAAATAGTATTTAAATTATACGATCAATTTGGAAGATTATTAGATAAAGAAAAATTGTATAAAAGAAGTTTCAAGCTAAAATGCAATGAATGTGCTAGTAAACTTATTTGTAATGGTTGTAGTAATTGTAAAGAAAATTGTTAATAAAAAACCTAATCCCTTAAATAACAAGAGATTAGGTTTTTTAAATTAATGATTTTTTTCGTATTCAGTTAAAACCTGTTCAAGGATTTCAGCAGTAGCTTTTACTGTATTTAAGCAGTGAACTTCTTTAGAGAAAAATTTTGCTTTAATTTGACAGCAGAGTCTAGAAGAAAAATGAGCTTGGAAAGCTCTGACAAAGTTTAACATTAGAGGTTTTAAATCATCAGTTTCATGAGCTTTAGTTTCGATATATTTGCTGGAAATAACACATGCTGAACCACTTAAAGCACCACAAATATCACCAACTTGAAGGCCACCACCAAATGCTCCTGTCATTTTTAAAGCTTTGTCGTCAAGATGTAAATTGTAATATTCATTGCCTGCACGAGTAAGGCTTTCGGCACAATTATAACCTTGTATGTAATATTTTTCTGCTATGTCTTTTAACATAATATAATTCTTAGTCTCCTTTTATAAAATATTAAAGATATATAATTTAGTATTATAGCATATATTTTTAAATACTAGCAAAATGGTATATAATAAACATATCAAATAAGAGAGGTAAAACTATGAAAAAAATAGTTGAAATTTGTTGTGGGAGTTATGAAGATGCTATCAATGCTTATAATGGAGGAGCTGAAAGAATAGAATTAAATTCGGCATTACATTTAGGCGGATTAACGCCCAGTATATCTACTTTGAAATTGGTAAAAAAACATACTAAATTAAGGGTAATTTGTATGGTAAGACCAAGAGGAGCAGGTTTTTGTTATAGTGATTTAGAAAAAAAGCAGATTTTTGCTGAAGCAAAAGATTTATTAGAATATGGAGCTGATGGATTGGCTTTTGGCTTTTTAACTGAAGATAGAACAATTGATTTAGAATGTACACAAAAAATGGTAGATTTAGTACATTTATATGATAAAATTGCAGTATTTCACAGAGCCTTTGATTGTGTAAAAGATGACAAAACAGCAATAAATGAATTAATAAGATTAAAGGTAGATAGAGTATTAACTAGTGGACTGAAAGCAACAGCTGTAGAAGGAAAAGAAATTATTAGAAATTTACAAGAAACAGTAGGAGCAAAAATAGAGATTTTAGCAGGTAGTGGTATTAATAAAGATAATGTAAAAGATTTAATAGAATATACAAAAGTAAAGCAGATACATTCATCTTGTAGGGCTTGGCAAGAAGATAAAACGACTTTTGGCGATTTTGTAAATTATGCATTTGCTCAAGGTGAAAATAAAGCTTGTTATGATTATGTAGATGAAAATTTAGTGAGAAATTTAATTAAAGCTGTTAATGAATAATTTTTTGTAAGTTAGGAGAATGATTTTGCAGTTAAAATGGGAGAGTTTTAATTATAATTTGAAGAAAGATTTCAAGTTATTTATTTTTGTTTGGTTATATTTAAATTTATTGCGTGTAATTTCATTGATAACGATGAAAAGTTATGCTGGTGATATAAATTTAAATGATATTTTGTTGACTATCTATTATGGGGCGAGAATTAGCTTAAAAACAGCAGGTGTACTTATGCTATTTACATTTATTTTTGTTACATTAATAGGTTGGTTGATAAATAAGCATTTAGATAAATTGAGATTGGGATTATCAGCAATATTTTTATTTATATTGAATTTTTTATTTGTAGCAAAATATTTTTATTATAGGGAATTTCATACTAATTTTAATGAAATGGTATTTAATGCTGTAAATGATGATGTAAAAGCTTTATTTTATACAATGATAGAGCAATATCATTTATTGGAAGGCACAGTAATCATTATTTTATTTACAGCTATAGTCGTGTATATCTTGAAAAAGTATCTTGCTTGGCAGTGGATAAAAAAATCTTTTAAATTTGAAAAAAGTCTTGTATTTAAAATATCAGTGATAGTATTTACTTTAGTTTTTGCTTTATTTGTACGCTTTGGTGCTAGTTTTTCATATGCAAAATCTATTCATTGGGAAAATTGTGCAAAGACGAAGGATACTTTTCTTAATGAGATAATTTTAGATGATATGCAGGCAATTTATCGAGGATATTCTATTAAAAAACGCATTGATAATGGCGTGATTTATGGCGTATATAAGGAAAATATCGTCCAAAATGTAGAATTTTTAGCGAAAAATAGTGATGCTTATCGTTTGCAAAAACAAGACTTAAGTCAAATTGATAGTAATTTAGTATATCAAGCTCATGGTAATATAATTGATAAAAAACAGCATATATTTATTATAATTGGTGAAAGTTTTGCTCAATGGCCATTATTAGATGAATATGCAAATTTGCAATTAGGCGAAAATATGCGAGCTATTATGCAAAAAGATAATGCAACATATACACATAATTTCATGCCTAATGGTGCATTTACACCTATGGCAGTAAATGCTATTATTTGTGGTTTATCTGATGTGAATATATATCCTAATCATCAATATGAGTCATATAAGCAGGTATATGCAACATCTTTTGCACCACAGATAAAAAAATTAGGATATAAAACACAGTTTTGGTATGCTGGTTTTAGTGGTTGGGAGAGAATAAAGGATTTTGCTTTGGCACAAGGTTTTGATGAATTCCATTGTGCATCAGATTATCAATATCCATCAGGTAATGTGTGGGGATGTGATGATGAATTTATCTTTGACAAATTAAAACAAGAAGTAGTTCAAAATGATGAACCTACAGTATATGTGATTTTATCTGTATCAAATCATGCTCCTTATAGTGTAGATTTAGCAAAAGCAGGTTTTCCAAAAGAAGAAGTACGAGCTAAATTACCTGTAGATGTGCAAAATAATGAAGATTTATTGAATAAATTAGGTCATTATTGGTATACAGATAAAGTGATTGGCAATTTTGTTAAAGATATTGAAACAATATATCCTAAAGAAAATCTATTTGTGATTACTGGCGATCATGCTGATAGAACAAATATAGAAGCGAAACCTACATTATTTAATCGATATACTGTACCATGTATTATCTATGGTAATGGTATTACGAAAAATACATTATCAGATGAAGTGGCTGGCGGTCATATTAATATTGGGGCAACGGTATTTGAATTAATAGCCCCACAAGGTTTTGAATATTATAGTTTAGGTAAAGCTTTAACAAGAGGTTCAAATGTAGGCTTTAATGATGGTATTTGGATAACAAATAAGCAGATTGGTAAATTAGATGGGAATGAACCTGTAGAAGTAGAACAAACTTTAAAAGCATATAGAACAATCTCTTGGTGGAGAAGTATAAACGGTAATACAATTAAATAAAGCAAATAGCCATTTTCTTAGTTATAAAATAATAAAAAGAAAATGGCTATTTTTATATATTATCGAGATATTAATTTAAATTAGTTTTGTTTTAAAGTACGTTGTTTTAATACTTCATAAGCTAAGATAGCAGCAGCATTAGAAGCATTTAAAGAATTTACTTTGCCACGCATTGGAATTTTGACGATGAAGTCGCAAGCATTTTTTGTAAGACGACTAACACCGCGACCTTCACTGCCGATAACTAAAACGAGCGGGCCTGTCATATTAGCGTCATAATAATTTTCTGTACCGTCCATGTCTGCTCCAGCTACCCAAAGGCCTTTTTGTTTCAATTCTTCTAAAGTTTGTACCACATTACCAATACGAGCTACAGGAACATATTCTAAAGCTCCAGCAGAAGTTTTGGCTACGATAGAAGATAATGGGCAACTGCGATGTTTAGGAATTAAAATACCGTGAGCACCAACAGCGTCAGCAGTACGTAAGATAGCACCGAGATTATGAGGATCTTCTAATTCATCTAATAAAATAATGAATGGATCTTCATTGCGTTCTTTGGCGAGGTTTAAAATATCATCGAGTTCTACATAATCAACAGGAGCTGCATAAGCTGCAATACCTTGATGACGTTGACCGCCACAGATTTGGTCAAGTTTTTCAGTATTTACATTTTGCACAATGATACGGCGTTCTCTAGCGAGTGTCATGATTTCAGGCATAGAACCACCATGAGCACTATCTGCGATCAAGATGCGATTGATAGAACGGCCACTTTTTAAAGCTTCGCGAACAGCATTGCGACCAAGTAAAATATCTTCACTAATTTCTATTTTTTTTGGTCTGGCTTGACGCACATCATTAATTTTTTTCTTTGGACGAGGACTTACTACAAATTTATTTTTTTTATCTTTTTTAGGTTTGTTTTTTGTTGGACGCATGATAATCTCCATTTCTTATTAATATTTTATAAATTATTCTTCACGTAATTTGAGCATTTCTTTAAATTTACCGCAAGTCATAGCACCTTCAGGGCAACGACCAGTGCGAACACAAGTTGCACCTGCATTTTTAAATAAAAGAGGAGCTACTTTTTTTACTTCAGCGAGCATTAAATATGCCATTTGGCGAATTTCCCATTGAGCACGATTACAGCAACGAAGAGAAAAGAAGTTAAGTAATGAACGAGCATTAAATGTTGCTAAGACTTTTGTTTCGGTAGCATTAGCTAAAACATAGCGAGCATCTTCTTTAGGAATATCCATAGCAACTAATTCATCATAAGTTTGGCGAATTGTATGCATTAGATTTTCAAATTTTGCTTTAGCTTCATCATTTTCAGCGATTGATGGCGGTAAGATATATTCAAAATCATGTTCACTTACATAACGTTGAGATTGTTGAGAGTAAGAAGCAATGCGATGACGTACTAATTGATGAGAGAGTACGCGAGAAATACCCTCAATAGCAAAAGTAAAAGTAACATGTTCCATAGTGGAAGCATGGCCCATGCTGATAATTTTTTCTACAAGTTTTGTGACTTGTTCATCAGTCATTTTTTCAGATAACTCTTCTGCACCAGCAGGAGAATAACAAAGACGAGCTGCCATAGCTACAGTACGTTCTGGCTCAGCAGTATATTTCATAAGTTTAACTTTAATCAAAGTAAAGCACTCTCCTAATATAAATTAAGTAAATTAATTATAACTAGTTTTAAAATTTTTCACAAGCTACTAGTTTTAAAACTTTTTATAAGTTGAAAAAAATAAAGCGTAGTAAAAAAGAGCAATACTAATAATTTACATTTAATAATTAGTATTGCTCTTTCATTATAGAATTAAATTTCGTTTAAATAATCGGTTACAGACTTAATAGCATTAGCACCATCGGAAGCAGCAGTTAAGACTTGACGTAAATCTTTAGTACGTAAATCACCAGCTACAAAGAAGCCTTTAGCATTTGTTTTACCTGTTTCATCAGCAATAACATAACCAGCATCATCAGTATTGACAAAATCAGGTACTAGTTGATTATTAGGTATCATGCCCACTGCCACGAAAATTCCATCTACAGGAATATCTACAATTTCGCCAGTCTTTTTATATTCAATTTCAATAGCAGAAACTTTTTTATCCCCTTTGATAGATTTTGGCAAAGCAGATTTTACAAATTCTACATTTGGCATAGCAAAAATTTTCTCTTGAGAATGTTTATCTCCACGTAATTCATCACGACGATGGATTAAATAAACTTTTTCACAGATTTTGGCAAGGAATAAAACATCTTCAAGAGCAGTATTTCCGCCACCAATAACAGCAGTTGTTTTATTGCGATAAAAAGCACCATCACAAGTAGCACAATAATAAACACCACGGCTTAAATATTGCTGTTCTCCAGGAATATCCAAAGTGCGAGGATTAGCACCAGTAGCTAAAATTACAGATTTAGTCAAGATTGGTTCTTGTCCATTAACTTCAATAGTATAAGTATTATCCTCGTTTTGTTTAATAGCAGTTACTTCAGCTTCTTTAATTTCAGCACCTAATTTTTCAGCATGTTCTTGAAGTGCCATAGAAAAAGAAGCTCCATCAATATTAGGCATACCAGGATAATTATCTAAATCATTAGTAGTGACAATCTGACCACCACTATAACCTGCTTTTTCCAAAACAACATAATTTAAAGCAGCACGAGAAGCATATATAGCAGCAGCAAGACCAGCAGGCCCACTGCCGATGATAACAGTATCTAACATAAAATCACCTACAATATAAAATCAATATTCCTTATAAAATAATAATTATTATCCATTACTTAAATTATAATATAAAAAACAACAAAATGTCTACAAAAATATTGCAGAAAAAAGAACAATAATATATAGTAAAAGAAAGGGACATAAGAAAAGAAGCAAGCTTAGCAAAAGTCTAGACGAAAGAAGGAAGAAAAATGAAAAAAAAATCACCTCGCCTACAATTAAATATAAGATTAACTCCCGAACAAAATGAACTAATAAAACAAAAACTTAAACAAACACAACTCTCAAAAACTCAATTTGTAATAGATTGTATAAACAACAATCCAATATACATAATTCCAAGTCTAGAACAAACAATATCACAAATAAAATACCTAGGAAATAAAGTAAACGAACTATCTAATAAAATAGAAACAAAAGATGAAAATACAGAAAAACTTCTACAAGAAATACAACAAGGATGTGATGAATTTTGGCAATTATTAAAGTCGTTAAAGCAGGAAAAACAAAATCAAGCTTAAAAGCAGCACTAAATTATATTGCGAATGAAGAAAAAATAATCACACCAACAGGAAAAAAATTAATGACTTCATTGAATTGTTGGGGTTCACTAAAAAATATTTATGACACAATGATCGCCACAAAAGAATTATATCGAAAAGCAATAGATAATAGAAATAGTGAAATGTATAAACATTTTCAGCAATCATTTAAGCCAAATGAAATAACTCCAGAAAAAGCCCATGAAATAGGAAAAAAATGGGCAATGCAAAATTTTGCTCAAGATGGTTTTGAAGTATGTATATGTACTCACTTAGATACAGAACATATACATAATCACTTTATCATCAATTCAGTGAATGCTATAACAGGTAAAACCATAGAAATACATGCCAATAAAACTTTAGAAAAATTAAAATATAGTTCTGATGAATTATGCAGAGAATATAATTTATCAGTTATTGAAAGAGATATATTTGCTCAAAACAAAAATCATGAATATAATATGCGTAAAAAATATAGTTTTTTAAGAAAACAATTTAGAGATTTAACATGGCAAAAAACAGTTTATGATAAAATAATAGATATTTTAAATAAAAGTAGAAATAAAGACTTTAAATATTTTGAACAGGAATTATTAAAAGTTGGTATAAAACTGGAACATGAACGTTTAAAGAAAGATTTAATCTTTAATTATATTGATGAAAATAGAAAAGTTAGTGATAAAACTTTAGCTAAAACTTTTCATGATAATAAAATTCTACGTAGTAATATTGAAATGATAGTGGGAAAAATCACTCAATGTGAGTTGGATAAAAAAATATATTTATCTGAAAAAAAACAAGGATTTTATAAATTAATAGAGAATTTAATAAAAACAATTGATAGTATAAATAAATTAAATATAAAAACTAAAGTAGAGTTTTATATATTTATGGAAAAACAAGGTTGGTTAATAAAAGATACACAAACAGGTAGAGCTTTTTATAATCAAGAACAAGATAGATATTTATATGATAATACTATTTATAAACTTGTAAAAAATAAAATATATTGTTTGCAATATATAGAACAAAATTTAACATAAAGGAGCTTTACTTATGGGGACAATGATTAAAGGTCATTTATTGGCATTATTTACAATCATTTGTTGGGGAACAACATTTATATCGACTAAGATATTATTAGTTGATTTTTCGCCAATTGAGATATTATTAACAAGATTTATAATTGGTCTTAGTATTTTATATATAATTAGACCTGAGCCTTTGAAACTAAGACATGAAGAACATCGTTTATATTTAGTTATAGCAGCATTATCAGGGATTACTCTGTATTATTTAATGGAAAATATTGCATTGACATATACGTATGCTTCAAATGTAGGTATTATTACGACAACAGCTCCTTTTTTTGCAGCGATTTTAGCTAGTTTTACTTTACGAAAACATACAATTACAGGGCCGTTCATCTTAGGTTTTATAATTTCAATGATAGGTATAATTTTTATTGCTCTTGAAGAAAGTAGTTTGAATATAAATCCTAAAGGTGATATTTTAGCTTTAGGAGCTGCTATCTTATGGGCTGTGTATGCTGTAGTATTGAAAAAAATATGTGCATTTAGATATGATATGATTGTAGTTACTAGAGAAATTTTTCTTTATGGTGTTATTTTGATGATACCGCCCGTTATATTTATGGGTTTTGATATTGATTTAATATATTTATTAGAACCTGTGAACTTAGCAAATATGTTATATTTGGGGATATTTGCTTCAGCTATTTGCTTTTTAACATGGAATTTTGCTACTAAGTATCTAGGTGTAGTGAAAACAACAGTATATATATATGCTTGTCCTGTAGTTACAGTAATCACTGCTTATATAGTATTAAATGAACCAATAACTTTATATAAATTAATTGGTATGGTATTAGCTATTGTTGGTTTAGTCATATCACAAAGATGAAGAAAGCTCTCAGAATTTCTGAGAGCTTTTTATTATAAACCTAGATTTTCGCCTACTAAAATAACTTTTATTTTTTTCGCTGGACGACAAATACGAGTAGTAACCATATAAGCACAGCAACTATCACTAGATAAGCAATCATGACAAGCACCAGTCTGATTGCATGGTGTTTTAGCATTAGGAAAACGCTGTACAACGCTAGGAGCAGCTATATTTCTAGCACGGGCATAAGCATCATCTAGCGTTTTTACAACTTTATTCATGCCTGCTATTATGATTACATTTTTAGGTCCATAAATCATGGCAGCAACACGATTACCGTTACCATCAATATTTACTAATTGACCATCTTCACTGATAGCATTAGAACTCATAAGAAAAGTATCGCAAAGTAGAGCTTTACGCATGATATCAAGTCGTTCTTCAGGTGATTTGGCACTATCACGGTCAATTACTTGATAATGTTCTTTTACATAGGATAATAAATTAATTTCATCAATAGAAATAGAGCCTCCCCATGAAACTATATCTTTTTCAGGGATTAATTTAATTGCTTGAGCCAGAGCTTCTTCTTTTGTGCTACAGTAATAAGCTTCAAAATGACGTTTAGTTAAAGCTTTTACTACATTAGGACCTATTTTGTCATAACGTAATTGTTGAGGTAAATTTCTAGCCATAATATCATCTCCAATATGAATATTTATTTATATTATAATACAGAATATCCATGTTAAGCATAGATAAAGATGAATAAAATAGATACTTAATTAAATTGATATTTACAAAAGAGATTTAAATCTATATTATATTAAATATATAAATATTAATAATAAAGTTTATTAGTAATAGATTGCGGAGGTTAGTTATGGGTAAAATTATTTTAACAGGAGATAGACCTACTGGTCGTTTACATATTGGTCATTATGTAGGTTCTTTAAAAAGACGTGTAGAATTGCAAAACTCTGGAGAATTTGAAAAGATTTTCATTATGATTGCTGATGCTCAAGCACTTACAGATAATGCGGATAATCCAGAAAAAGTTCGTCAGAATGTATTAGAAGTAGCATTAGATTATTTAGCTTGTGGTATTGATCCTAAAAAATCTACAATTTTTGTGCAATCACAAATTCCTCAGCTCTGTGAATTGACATGTTATTATATGAATCTTGTTACTGTATCTCGTTTACAGCGAAATCCTACAGTTAAATCTGAAATTCAAATGCGTAATTTTGAAGCAAGTATTCCTGTTGGCTTTTTAGCTTATCCAGTAAGTCAGGCTTCTGATATTACAGCTTTTAAGGCAACAACTGTGCCAGTTGGTGAAGACCAAGAACCAATGATTGAACAGACAAGAGAAATTGTTCGTCGTTTTAATATGTTATACAATACAGAAACTTTAGTAGAACCAGATATTTTACTTCCAGATAATAAAGCTTGTTTACGTCTTCCTGGTATTGATGGAAAAGCAAAAATGAGTAAATCTTTAGGAAACTGTATTTATTTATCTGATGAACCAGATGTTATTAAACAAAAAGTAATGAGTATGTATACTGATCCTGATCATATTAAAGTTTCTGATCCAGGTAAAATAGAAGGTAATACAGTATTTATTTATTTAGATGCATTCTGCAAAGATGAACATTTTGCTAAATATCTACCTGATTATAATAATTTAGATGAATTAAAAGCACACTATCAACGTGGTGGTCTTGGTGATGTTAAAGTTAAAAAATTCTTGAATGCTGTATTACAAGAAGAATTTGAACCAATTAGAAATCGTCGTAAAGAATATCAAAAAGATATTGCTTATGTATATCAGATTTTAAAAGAAGGTTCTGAAGTAGCTCGTGAAGTAGCTCAACAGACATTACATGAAGTAAAAGATGCTATGAAAATAAATTATTTTGATGATGTTGAATTATTAAATCAACAAATCGATAAATATAAAGACTAATTATTAAGGAAATAGTTCTTTAGATTTTTCTAGAGGGCTATTTCTTTTATTATTGAATTTATAGTTAGTTTATTGGATAATTAATTAAAAAATATATTAAAGAGGTGAATGCTGATTATTCAGCAAGCTTATGTTAAAAGCAGTTATTTTTGATTTTGATGGAACTATAGGAGATACTTTAAAATTAGTTATTGAGTCGATAAGAGAAGCTGTTAGTCCTTTTATGGATAAAACATTATCTGATGATGAAATAGCATCTACTTTCGGACCTATAGAAGAAGGTAGTGTATTAAAATTTGTAGATAAAAAATATTATGATGAAGCATGTGAACGATTGTATGAAGCTTATGCAAGATTACATAAAGAAATATCTCCAAGACCATTTGAGGGAGTATTAGATTTAATAAATTATTTAAAAAGTAAAAATATCATAGTGATTTTGGCCACAGGAAAGGGAGCAAAGACTTGCGAGATATCTTTGAAACAATATCACATGGAAAATCTTTTTGATAAAGTAAAAACAGGTTCTATAATAGGTGGTATAAAGCCACAGATGATGCAAGAAGTTATAGATGAATATAAATTATCTAAAGATGAAGTTATTTATGTAGGTGATGCTCCAACTGATATTGATGCAGCAAGACAGGTTGGCATAAAAATAGCCTCTGCACTATATGGAACAAGAATAGAAGAAGAGGCTGTAAAAGCTAAAAAACCAGATGCTATTTGTCATTCTATTGAGGATGTAAAACAGTATTTAACAAGTTTAATAAAATAAATTATTATTTGTTTATAATTTGATTAGAAATGGGCTATTTTCTTGTATAAATTATTTTTTTGTGGTATTTTTATACTAGCTGTAAGATATATACAGCCTTTCTCATTTAAATATATATTAGATGAGAAAGGATTTTTTTATTGGAAAGGATGAAGGTATTATCATGGAAAAAGATATTACAAAAAAGATAAAGCCATTTATAGTGTATAGTATTCCTGTGATTTTACTTATTGCTGTTGTAGCTATTTTTGGTGTTTATAAGTGGAATCAAGGAAAAGGAATTATTAATATTAATGACGCAAAACTTACAAGTGCTAAAGTCATGGTAGTAGCTCAAAATGATGGCACATTGACAGAACTTTTGGTAAATGATGGTGATAAAGTTGAAGCTGGGCAAGTCATCGCTAAGATGAAAGTTGTTGTAACACCTGAACAAATTGAAGCTTTACAAAAAGCATATGATGAGGCAAAAGCAAATTATGATAATTTGGAACAACAGGTAAAAGCATCTATGGTAGTAAGTCAGCCAGCAGTTACAAGTACTACTGTTTCTACAGGTGATGTGGCAGCAGCTCAAGCTAGATTAGATGCGGCAGCTGCAAATAAACAAAAAATGGATAAATTGTATTCTATAGGTGCAGTAAGTGCAACACAATATGCTGAAGCTCAATCTGAATATGCAGCAGCACAGAGTGCTTTAGCTGCGGCAAGTACACCACAGGTTGTGCAACAACAATCAAGTGCACCAACTACATCTGCTCCATCGAAAGAGTTATCTGAAGCATTAGCTACGGCACAAATTCAATTAAATCAGGCAAAGGCAGCTTTGGATCAAGCACAATCAGATGATAATTATGCAGATATTACAGCACCAGTTAGTGGCATTATATATTTAACAGATTTTAAACAAGGCGATGAATTAAAGCAGGGTGATGTATTTATCAATGTAGGTAATACTAAAAATTTATGGATTGAAGCACCACTTACAGAAGAACAGTATGCAAAAGTACATCAAGGGCAATTTGTACATTATTCCATTGATGGCATGGATTTGACTGGTACTGTTTTAGAGGTAACACATCAAGATAGTGAAGATGAAGAAAATAAAAATTTAACAACTGCTGCAAAAATTTCTTTTCCTGATGAATTAAAAGATAAAATTTTACCTGGTACAGATGCAATAGTTCAAATAACGATAGATAGATAATATTAATGAAATAAGAAAAGATAATGATAATGGACGGTGAAAATTTTGCTGTTAAAGCGATTGGAAGCTTATGGATTTAAGTCATTTGCAGATAAATTAGAAGTAGAATTTGATGAGGGGATAACAGCAATTGTAGGGCCTAATGGAAGTGGTAAGAGTAATATTACAGATGCCATTCGTTGGGTTTTAGGGGAACAAAATGTACGTAATTTACGTGGAAATAAGGCAGAAGATATTATTTTCACAGGTAGCTCCACAAGAAGACCGCTTGGGGCAGCAGAAGTATCAGTTACTTTTGATAATAGTGATGGTAAATTGCCGATAGATTTTCAGGAAGTAATGATTACGAGGCGTATATTTCGTTCTGGTGAAAGTGAATTTTTAATCAATAAGACAAAATGTCGTTTAAAGGATATTTATAATTTATTTGCCGATACAGGATTGGGTAAAAATTCTATAAGTGTGATTAGTCAGAATAAAGTAGATGAAGTTTTAAATACAAAGCCAGAAGAGCGAAGATATTTCTTTGAAGAATGTGCGGGAATTACTAAATATCGTGAACGAAAACGAGAAGCTGTACGTAAATTAGATAATACACAGGCAAATGTTGTACGTTTAAATGATATTGTGAGTGAGATTGAAAAACAGTTAGAACCATTAAAAGAACAAGCTGAAAAGACGAAAAGATATAATGTTATTGACAAGGAATATAAAGATTGTAGACTCACGCAAATTTTGTATAAATATGAAAATCTTTCAGCCGAAAATAATAAATTAGATTTAGAGATAAAAGGTTATGAACAAGAAAGAGCTTCATTAGAGGCTACAGTTTCTGTTTCTGAAAGTGAAAAAATCGCTAAAAAAAGTGAGATAAATAAATTAGAACAGAAAATAAAATTACTTGGTGAAAATAATCAAAAAATCCATGAAGAAATAGAACGCAGTCGCAATCAAGCTACTTTATTACAAGAACGTATACGACAGAGTTGTCAGTCTCAACAGCGTTTGGAAGAAAGACAAAATCAGACAAAAGAAGAATTAAAAATATCTTTAGCTGATGGAGAAGAACTGAAAAGAAAAGCTCAAATTGCTAATAATACTGCAGATAAGCTAGAACTTGCCTTGCAAGAGGAAAATTCAAGTGTACAAAAAGTAGAAAATGATATTAAAGCGAAAGAAGAAGAAATTAAATTAAAGCAAGAGCAAGATAATGAGAAACGCAAGCAGATAGAAGAACAAAATAAGGTATTATTATTATTAAAGCGAGATATGTCTGATATAGAAGCAAATATTGAAAATCAACATAGTGCTCATAAAAATGCTATCAATGAAAAGATTGAAAAGAATACAGCTAAGGAGTTATTACAGGTAGAAATTGATAATTTTAGCAAGAAAGTTCAATTAAAACAAGATAGTATAAATTCTCAACAAGGCAATTTAGATGAACTTGTAAAAGTATGTAAAGAGGCTACAGAATTTATTAATGAAACTCGTCAAAATGTGCGTATGGCAGAGGAAAAAGTAAAATTTTTCCAGGAAATGCAAGCATCATATGAAGGTTTTGGCAAAGCAGTAAAAAGAGTTTTAAAAGCAGATAAATCATGGCAAAAGGGCATTTGTGGTGCTGTAGCTGAATTGATAAAGGTAGAAGATCCTTTTATCACAGCCATTGAAGTAGCTCTTGGCTCGGCTATGCAAAATGTAGTTACTAAAGACACGGATACGGCGAAATCAGCAATTAATTATTTGAAAGAAAATAAATTTGGTCGCGTAACTTTTATGCCACTTACTACTGTTCAGCCACATAAAAATAAACGCACTGAAATTGAACCGGGTAAACATGGTTTTATCGCTTATGCAGATGAACTTGTAAATATTGATGAAGAATATAAAGTGATAACTCAATCTCTATTAGGTAGAATTTTAGTAGTTGATGATGTGGATAATGCTTTAAAGTTGGCGAAGTTGTATGATTATCGTTTGCGTATCGTAACTTTAGAAGGTGAATTATTGCAACCTGGCGGTGCTATTGCTGGTGGTAGTAACCAAAGTAGGGAAGCAGGTTATTTACATCGTAAAGGTGAGTTATTAGAATTAAAAGATTATCTAGCTAGTGAACGTAAAGTATTGCGTGATGCGAAAAATAAATATGAAGATGATGAAGCAAAACGCGTGGCTTTGGCAGAAAATATCAATCGTTTGCAAAAAGATTGGCAAGAATTATCGTTATTATTAGCACAGAAAAAAGTAGAATTTAAGCAATTAGAAAATTGGTTTGTAAATCAAGAAAATATCTTAAAAGCTATAGATAATCGTATATCTGCTTTAATCGTGAAAAAAACGGCTATTGAGGCAGATATTGAAAAGCAAACAGCTAAAATTGCTCAAATGGAAGCTCAAGTTGATGAAAAACAAAATCTTTATGAAGATATTTACAATGAAATTGAAGTATTGAAACATGATTCAAAAATTCGTCAACAAAAGGTAATGCAAAAACAGATTAGCTGTACAGAAGCAAGACAAGAAGTCATTCGCTATAATGATAAATTGAATTTGCTGACAGGACAGGCAGAAAGATTTAAGGCATTTTTAGCTGATAGTGATAAAGAAATGGCTGGATTACAAAAAGTCATTGATGATAGTTTAGCTGAATTAAAACAATTAGAAGAATCTGTAGCTAATTTGGAAAAGTTAAAAACTGATGGTAAAGAAGAATACGATACTTTATATAAAAGACAATTAGGTATGCGAAGTGAATTGTCTGATATGGACGAAGAACGAGCTAAAATTGCAAGCAAGGTAGGCGTTATCAAGGATAAAATTCATAAATGTGAAGTAAGTGTAGCTAAATTAGAAACTGAAATTAAGCAATGCTTGCAAAGTATGCAAGAAGAATATGAATTGACTCCACAAGAAGCTTTAAATCATCGTTTAGAACTTGATGAAAATGAGCTGAAATCTAAATTAAAGAAATTAGATAAAGAATTAAAAGAAATTGGTCCTGTAAATCCAAATGCTATCAACGAATATGAAACATTAAATGAACGTTATAGCTTTATGAGTAAACAAATTGAAGATTTAGTCAAGGCTAAAGAAGATTTAACGAAAATCATTGAACAGATTGATAAAACAATGTCTACACAATTTGGCTTGGCTTTTGATAAAATAAAAGTATATTTTAATGATATTTTTAAACGTTTGTTTGGCGGTGGCAATGCAAAGTTAATTTTAACAAATAAAGAAGATATCTTAAGTTCAGGTATTGAAATTGAAGTAGAACCACCAGATAAAAAACCACAGAGTCTAGCTGTATTATCAGGTGGGGAAAGAACGCTTACAGTTATAGCGTTACTGTTTGCATTTTTCACTTATAATCCTGCACCATTTAGCGTATTAGATGAAATTGATGCTCCATTAGATGAAGCAAATGTCAAACGTTTTGCGAAGTTTTTAAAAGATTATGCTAAACGCACTCAATTTATTTTAGTAACACATCGTAAGGGAACAATGGAGTCTGCTGATGTTATGTATGGTGTAACTATTGAAGATGCTGGTGTATCCAAGTTGATATCTGTTCGTTTAGAAGATTTTGAGGAAAGAGGTTAAAAGATGGGATTTTTTAGTAAATTAAAAGAAGGTCTTACAAAAACACGTAAATCTTTAACAGAGAAAATTGAAAAAGTAATTATTGGTTATGCTGATATTGATGATGATTTATTAGATGAATTAGAAGATGCTTTAATCCAAGCTGATGTAGGGGTAAAAACTTCTTTACAATTAATGGACGATGTTCGTGCTGGTATTAAGAAAAAACAGATTAACTCTCCTGAAGATTTAAAACCATTCTTGATTAAACGTATTACAGAGATGTTAAATGAAGGTTCTGATGAAACAAATATCGCTAAATCTGGGCCTACAGTAATTTTAGTAATTGGTGTAAACGGTGTAGGTAAAACTACAACTATTGGTAAATTAGGTAGATATTATAAAGAACAAGGCAAAAATGTCATGTTTGCAGCAGCAGATACTTTCCGTGCAGCGGCTATTGACCAATTAGAAATTTGGGGTC
Source organism: uncultured Megamonas sp. (assembly GCF_958438645.1). Taxonomy (NCBI): domain Bacteria; kingdom Bacillati; phylum Bacillota; class Negativicutes; order Selenomonadales; family Selenomonadaceae; genus Megamonas; species uncultured Megamonas sp. Next base: position 98,419 of record NZ_CAUBSM010000004.1, on the reverse strand, counting down.
AAAGAGTAAATGTTCCTGTGATTAAACATGAAGAAGGTTCAGATCCAGCAGCAGTAGTATTTGATGCTGTGAAAGCTGCTATTGCAAGAAAAGTGGATATACTCATCATTGATACAGCAGGACGTTTGCATAATAAAGCTAATTTAATGACAGAATTAAATAAAATTCAAAGAGTTATTAAACGTGAAATAGCAGAAGCTCCACATGAAACATTATTAGTATTAGACGCTACAACAGGACAAAATGCAATTAGCCAAGCAGAATTGTTCACAAAATCAGCTCCTATTTCTGGATTGGTATTGACTAAATTAGATGGTACTGCTAAAGGCGGTGTAGTAATTGGCTTAAAATCTGAGCTTAGTATGCCAGTAAAATGGATTGGCGTAGGTGAAGGAATGGACGATTTGCGACCATTTATAGCTAATGATTTTGCAGCGGCTTTGTTTAATCAAAAAGTAGAAGAATAATATAATTAAATAATTGTCTATTTGATGATAATAAAAAGAGGATAAGTATAAAACTTATCCTCTTTGTTTTTAGTAAATTGTTTTGTCTGTTTTTTGTGCAAAGTTATCAAAGGATTTTATAGTAATATCTCTACCAAATTGTTCTAAATCTAAAACGGAGATATCTTGGCATTTTCCTTCAATATAGTTGTAGATGAAATCATCTCTAAAACCAATTTTATCAGCATCTTTAGCTGTGTTTCCATAATAAACTTTTTTAATGTTTGCCCAAATAGTAGCAGAAAGGCACATTGGACATGGATAGCAAGATGTATAGAGTTCACAACCTGTTAAATCATGAGTACCTAAATTTTGACAAGCATCACGAATAGCTTCAACTTCAGCATGACAAGTTGGATCATGTTTTATAAGTACGCGATTATGACCGCGACCTACGATTTTGCCATCTTTTACAATAACTGCACCGAAAGGGCCACCTTCATTAGTTGTTAAATTACTATCAGCTTCTTGAGTTGCAATAAGCATAAATTCTTCTTTAGTCATAAAAAATCTCCTATTCATAATAAAATATATAGGAAAAAATAATGTTTTTATTTTTGCCTATATAAATATAAATTAAAAGCTCTGAATGTGCAATAAACTTTTGGTTTTGGAAAGATATTTTTATTTTTAAATAGATTGATATGATTTCTTATGATAAAATAACTAAGGAATTTTATATATTTTTATGAAAGCGAGGACAAAATGAAAAAATTTTATGATGTAGAAGAAAAAGTGCCTTTGTTGCAAGGAATTCCACTTAGTTTACAACATTTGTTTGCTATGTTTGGTTCTACAGTGTTAGTTCCTTTTTTACTTCATGTAAATCCAGCAACTGCTTTATTTATGAATGGTATAGGTACAATTTTGTATTTAATCATTTGTAAAGGGAAATTACCTGCTTATTTAGGTTCTAGTTTTGCATTTATTTCTCCAGTTTTAGCAGTACTTGCTACGAATGGACTTAGCTATGGCGATGCTCAAGGTGGATTTATAGCGTTTGGTTTATCTTTTATTATTTTATCTTTTGTTGTAGGCAAATTAGGTACAGCTTGGATTGATATTATCTTACCACCAGCTGCAATGGGTGCGGTCGTTGCTGTAATTGGTCTTGAACTTGCACCACTTGCTTTGGATATGTCAGGTTTTGTAAGTGATACTATGCAATCTCAAGGAATTCCAAATGAGCTTGCAATGATTACTTCTGTATTTACATTAGCTGTGGCAATTTTAGCTTCTGTAATTGGTAGAGGATTTTTAAGTGTAATTCCTGTATTAATTGGAGTAATTGCAGGATATATCATGGCTTTTTGTTTGGGTATTGTAGATTGGTCTGGTGTAGAAGCTGCTAGTTGGGTACAAGTACCAACTTTTTATGAACCAACTTTTAATATTCATGCTATTATGATTATCATGCCTGCATTGTTTGTAGTTTTTGCTGAACATATTGGGCATGTCGTTGTTACAAGTAGTATTGTAGATAGAGATTTAATAAAAGATCCAGGTCTTAATCGTTCTTTATTTGCTGATGGTGTTTCTAATGTTTTATCTGGTTTTGTAGGCTCAACTCCTAATACTACTTATGGTGAAAATATGGGCGTTATGGCTATCACTCGTGTTTATAGTGTATGGGTAATCGGTGGAGCTGCTGTTTTTGCTATTCTTTTCTCTTTTATTGGTAAAATTGCTGCGATTATTCATGCTATTCCAGTACCAGTAATGGGCGGTATTTCTGTATTGTTATTTGGTGTTATTGCTTGTTCTGGTATACGTATGCTCATAGAGAAGAAAGTTGATTATACTAGTACGAAAAATATGATACTTACTGCCGTAACTATGATAAGTGGTCTTAGTGGAGCTGCTGTAAATATCGGTCCTGTACAATTAAAAGGTATGGGCCTTGCAGTTGTCTGTGGCATGATTTTAAGCCTTTCTTTCTATGTTTTTGGCAAATTAGGTATAGCTAATAAAGAGTAAAATTAGAGATAAAAACTCATGGGTAACCCATGAGTTTTTATTTTTATAATTGTGCCCATAAATGACTAAAAAAACTTTATTTTGACTTAAATTCACATAGGGTTGTGTCCATTTTGTGCCCAAATTACAATGAATATATTTTCTCTTTTTAATTGTTAGTATTTATATATTTATTAATAAAATTATTACTTAAACTATATAGTTCAGATGTATATTTTAGCTTTAATTTTTGAAAATATAATTCAATATGTTATATATTATAATCGTTTTAGTTTTAAATATATTTTGACGTACGTTAATAAGTACGATATACTATATTTGAGGTGATTATAATGATTACAGCTAATGCTTCAAATTTTAGAAAGAATCTTTATAATACTTTAGAACAAGTTGCTAAATATAATCAAGTAGCAACAATTAATACTAAAGATGGCGATGTGGTATTAATTAGTGCGGATGATTATAAAAATCTTATGGAAACAATGTATTTATCTTCTATACCTAATGTAAGAGAAGATTTATTAAAAGCTAAAGCAGCATCTAATGAAGATTTTGTTTCAGAAGATGAGGTTGAATGGTAATTGTATAAGATAGAATATTATAAAAAAGCATTAAAAGACATTCCAAAGCTAAAAGCAAGTGGATTAGATAAAAAAGCTAAATTATTAATTGACTTAATAAAGGAAGATCCTTTTCAAAATCCACCACCATATGAAAAACTGTTAGGAGATCTAATGGGATATTATTCTAGAAGAATTAATATTCAGCATAGATTAGTATATGAAGTATTAGAAGATGAAAAAATTATACGTATAATTCGTATGTGGACGCATTATGAATAAAACCGTTGGTAAGAATACCAACGGTTTTGTTGTTTTATAAATTGAGATCGTAGATTATTTCATTTTTTTCAAAGAGAAAATAACTATCTATACATGGATTGGGTTTATCGTTTATATGATTGGGTATATTTTTTTCTTTGTGATATTTATTGAAAAATTCTATTATATAAAATGTTTACTATTATGCTACTTAAAGAAAATTATACATCGAAAATAGTTTTACATAAATTAATGCCTGTCTTTGTTTTAAAAATTCTATTTAATGCATTTTCTACAGCTTGTTTTGGACAATTATCCTCATAAAGATTTACTAAGAAATCTGCTTCTACTAATATTTGATAATCTATATTATCAATGTTATTATAGGTATGATGGTGAGCAATTAAAAAACATACTCTATCGATTACATTGGCATCTACGCGAAGTTTTTCAAGTATTTCTCTAGCAGGAGCAGGGCCTTCTAATTCTTGATATTTGCCATTGCTACTGTTGTATTTTTGTTCAGCAATTTTTATGCCGATATCGTGCATCAAACCAGCGATTTCTAAAATATATAATTTATCTGAAGGTAAGTTTTCTTGCTCAGCTATGAATTTTGCAAAGCTATGTACTTTAAGAAAATGTTGAATGCGTTTAGGGTCGCCCTGATAATAATTGATCATTTCTATTAATACATTATTTATATTTGTCATAATAAAAGCCTCCTAAGTATAGTTTTGTTTCAGAAAATAGAAATTAAGAAAAATTTTAATTTTATTTTAATATAATTTTAATATGATATGCAAGCATAATCAGTATAAATTTTGTATAATTATTTTTGTAGTGCAGGATTTTAAATGAGTTTATTAGAATTTAATTATTATAATAGATATAGGAGAATAAAAATTATGTTTAGTTTTATTATATTTTTAGCAATAATAACAACAATTTTGGCTTTTATTGGATTTGATATGATAACCCATTTTAGCGGTCTTGTAAATTTTATTGGAGCGGTTGCTTTGGGTGTAGGTGTTTTTTTGACATTTAAACCAAATAAGAAGAAACAAATCAGTTTAGATTTGGATGATAGCGAAAATAGTAAATTATTACAAGAAAGTTATCAAAAAGCATTGGAAGATTATAACTATATAAAAGGTTCTTTAAAATATATAAAAGATAGTGAATTAAAGATGCAGTTGCAAGAGATGCAAAAAGTTTCATCAAATATTTTGAGATATTTGCAAAAGCATCCAGAAAAAATCTCTTTAGCTAGAAGATTTATAGATTACTATCAAGATACTGTAGCTGGTTTAATTGAAAAATATGTAGAAATAGAAAATACACAATTGAATACAGAGAATGTAAATGATATAAAGGAAAGAACAAAAAGCACTTTATTTGGATTAAGCAATGCTTATACAGAACAATTTGAGAAATTAATAAATGATCAATTGATGGATATGGATGCTGAATTAAAGGTCATGGAAAATACTATTAAAGCAGATGGTTTTGATGTAAAAAAACATGATGATTATGATAAAGAAGTAAATTCAGGTTTTAGTTATAGACGTAAAAATAATATGTGCAATAGACCAATGAAAAAAATGCGTTGGAAATTAAAAAATTTACCAGAAAAATTTTTTGATAGTGATGAAGTTTTACGTAAAAAATTAATCGCTGGAGGTCTAGGAATTTTATTTGGCGGTTTTGGCGCACATAAATTTTATTTGGGTAAAACATTTATGGGAATTTTTTATTTATTATTTTCATGGACAGGAATACCTTTTATTGCTGGCTTTATAGAAGGTATAAGATATTTGTTTATGGATAAAGATGATTTTTATCATAAATTTTTAGATAATATGAATAGAGGGTGAAGATTATGCCAGATATTAGTTTAGATGATTTGATTAAAGCAAAAACACAAACTACTAATAATGATGCTAATGGCAAAGATTGGCAAGTAATGACAAAAAAAGAAGAAATTGAACAAGTTACAAAGCAAACAGAGCTAATTTCACCAGAAGATAGAAAACGTATAGATGAAATAAAAGAAAATATAGATTTGACGAATGCTCAAACTTCAGTACAATATGGTATAAATGCTCAGAGAAATATAGCTGAATTCTCGGATAATATTTTAAATAATATTCGTAGTAAAGACAGTGGTTATGTTGGAGATTTACTTAGCAATCTAGTGGTAAAGGTAAAAGGGTTTGATATTGCCGGTAAAAATAATGGAGGATTTATAAAGAAAATACCTATTCTTGGTTCATTAGTAGGCAGTGCTAAAAGTATGATGGCTGAATACGATAAATTATCTGTGCAAATTGATAAGATACAAGGTGAGTTAGATAAAGCTCGTATGAGCATGATGAAAGATATTGTAATGTTTGATACTATGTATCAGAGAAATTTAGAGTATTTTAAGGAGTTACAATTATATATTAAAGCAGGTGAAGAAAAGATTTTGGAATTGCAACAGCATACTATTCCTAAATTGCGTATGGAAGCTGCAAATTCGCAAAATCAAATGGCAGTTCAGGTTGTCAGTGATTTTGAAAATGCTGTTAGTCGTTTTGAAAAGAAAGTTCATGATTTAAAATTAAGTAAAACAATAGCTATACAGACGGCACCTCAGATACGTCTTATCCAAAACAATGATAAAGTTTTAGTTGACAAAGTGCAAAGTGCTATATATAATACAATCCCATTGTGGAAAAGTCAGATTGTGATTGCACTTGGTTTATCTAGACAACAAAAAGTTTTACAAATGCAACGAGAGGTAACTGATACAACGAACGAATTATTGCGACGCAATGCTGAAATGTTGAAACAAAATACGATAGAAACAGCACGTGAAACAGAACGTGGAATTGTAGATATAGAAACTGTAAAAAAAGTGAATGAAGATTTAATCTCTACAATTGAAGAAACTATAAAACTTCAAAAAGATGGACGTGAACGTCGTAAATTAGCAGAAGCAGAACTTGTACAGATCGAAGATAAATTAAAGCAGACATTATTAGCTCATCGTTAAGAATAAAAAGGATAATCCGCAATTGGATTATCCTTTTTATTATGTACTTTAGTTAGTTGAGTACGCAGAGCGTGCGAAACAAAAAACCACTCGTTTTACGAGTGGTTAATAAGTTTCTTATAGAAATAGAAATTCTCCTCTATTAAAATAATAAGTGTTCAAGTCATTATTAAAGAGAGGAGAATTTCTATGGAAAGAAGTTTAGCACATACAAGATGGATGTGCAAGTATCATATAGTATTTACCCCAAAATATAGAAGAAAAATTATATATAATAAATTGCGTAGAGATATTGTACAAATAATAAAAGATTTATGTAAGTGGAAAGGCATAGAGATAATAGAAGGGAAAGCTATGCCGGATCATATTCATATTTTGGTTAAGATACCACCAAAAATGAGTATATCAAATTTTATGGGGTATTTAAAAGGAAAAAGTGCAATGATGATATTTGCAAGACATGGAAATTTAAAATATAAATTTGGAAACAATAATTTTTGGTCAACAAGATATTATGTATCGACAGTAGGACTAAATGAAGCAACAATAGCGAAATATATAAGAGAACAAGATACGTATGATAAAATGATGGATAAAATAAGCACAAAAGAATTAAATGATCCCTTTAGGGATTGTTAAGTAATCAGTGCACAATGGCTTGAACGAAGAGAAAGCCAGCGTCATTTAGGCGCTGGCTATTGTTAAAAGCCTTATAGGCTTGTGCAAGCCACACGTTTTACGTGTGGTACTGACTTTATATGAGTTATTTATTTAAGGTATCTTGACAAAAGTTAATAAATGATTGAGCTGCTTTAGATATATAACGATCTTTTTTCCAAGCAAGGCCAACTTCAACAAAGATAGGTTCTTCAATAGGTAAAGTTTTTATATGTGGTGTATCTTGAACAACAAAATCTAAAAGAAATGCCATACCAACGTTACTGGATATCAGGCCTTTAATTGTTTCTATTTGATTGGATTCAAGAACAACATTAGGCTGAATATTATGAGCTTTAAATTTTTGTTGAATTAAATTGCGGATGAAAGAACCTTCTTTTAACATGATTAAATCAATATTGCTTACATCACTCCATGAAAGTGAATCTTTTTGAGCCAAAGGATGTTCTTCTGGAACGCAAGCAACAACTTGATTTGTAGACATAGGTAATAATTGTAAGCTTGGAGAAGCATTAGAAATGATGACAATACCAAAGTCTAATTCATCACGTTCTAATGATTCACGAATGGACATAGAACCTTTTTCATAGAGATAAATATCTAAGTGAGAAAATCTTTTTTTGAAACCAGAAAAAATTTTAGGAAATAAATATGCTCCAATCATAGAAGGTATACCAATTTTAATAGTACCTTTTTGAAGTTGTTTATAATCATTAACTTCTAAGACAGCATCTTGAATATTACGCAAAGCTAATTCAATACGATTTAAAAATACAGCCCCTTCTGGTGTAAGAGATAATTGTTTTTGACTACGTTCAAAAAGTTGTATACCAAGTTCTGCTTCTAATTTTTTTATAGCAACAGTGATGTTTGGCTGAGAAACAGAAAGCCGTTTAGCCGCTCTAGTAATATTTTTCAAACGGCTAGTCATTTGAAAGTATTCTAGTTGTTTAAGTTCCATATAATCCTCCTGTAGTAATTAGCTTATGTATAATAAATTTTATTAATCAACATATAGATATTATAGCATAAAAATAGGATATATCCAATATTTTATTTATTATAAATGTTTTTTACCATAAGTTTTATCTATTATATTGCTTTTATGTTAAAATATAAAAAATTTTTTAAAAATTTTGGGAGGAATAGTGAATTTTTTGGAGAAATATATATTCATATAGTAATTTTAGGTAATAAATTTTATGACAAATAAACATAAATAAAAGTGAGGTTGATTACAATGATGAACAACTATTCTAGCCAGGACTTTTTATCAGTTGCAAGAAGAATTACTTATGATGCAACAATTCCAGAGTTACTTGAAGAAGCTGTTAGAAATCATGAGGGACGTTTATCTGATAAAGGTGCTATTTGTGTAACTACAGGTAAGCATACAGGTCGTTCTCCTAAAGATAGATTTATTGTTGATACTCCAGATATTCATGATTTAATCCATTGGTCAAATACAAATCAACCATGTTCGGAAAATACGTTTAATCGTCTTTATGATAAAATGAAAGAATATGCAAAAGATCATCAACTTTTTGTAACGGATGCTTTAGTTGGTGCAGATCCAGCATATAAATTGCAAATTAAATGTATTAATGAACACGCATGGCATCATCTATTTTTAAAACAGTTATTTATTAGACCAAAAACTAAACTCACTACACCTGCAGAATTTACACTTATTTGTATGCCAAGTGTAAAAGCAAATCCAATCGAAGATGGTACACATTCTGAAACATTTATTATTGTTAATTTCAGTAAAAAAATGGTATTGATCGGTGGCGGTGCTTATGCTGGTGAAATGAAAAAAGCTATTTTCTCAGTAATGAACTTTATCCTTCCACAACGCGGAGTATTATCTATGCATTGTTCGGCAAATGTTGGTAAAGATGGTAATTCTGCATTGTTCTTTGGTTTAAGTGGAACAGGTAAAACAACATTGTCTGCTGATCCTAATCGTTCTTTAATTGGTGATGATGAACATGGTTGGAGCGAACATGGTATCTTTAATATTGAAGGTGGATGTTATGCTAAAACTATTAAAATTACACCTGAAAGTGAACCAGAAATTTATAATGCTATTCAATATGGAACAGTTTTGGAAAATGTATATATAAATCCATATACTCGTGAACCTGATTTCTTTGATGCTAGATTTACACAAAATGCACGTACAGCTTATCCAATTGAAAATATTCCAAATGCTATTGTACCAAGTATGGCAGGTCATCCAAATGCAATCATTTTCTTAACAGCAGATGCTTTTGGTGTATTACCTCCTATTGCTAAACTTACAAAAGAACAGGCAATGTATCATTTCTTGTCTGGTTATACAAGTAAAGTCGCTGGTACTGAACGTGGTATTACAGAACCACAGGCAACATTCTCTATTGGTTTTGGTGAACCATTCTTCCCATTACCACCATTACAATATGCTAGATTATTGGGTGAAAAAATTAATCAATATAATACTAGTGTATATCTTGTTAATACAGGCTGGACTGGCGGTCCATATGGTGTAGGTAAACGTATGGAATTGAAATATACTAGAGCGATGATTTCTGCTGCTTTAGATGGTAAATTAGATGATGTTACTTGGACAAAACATGAATACTTCCAGTTAAATATTCCAGATAGTTGCCCAGGTGTACCAAGTGAAGTATTGAATCCAGAAAATACTTGGATCGATAAGAAAGCATATAAAAATCAGGCTGAAAAATTAGTAAGATTGTTCGCTGAAAATGTTAAACGTTTTGCAGGTGAAATGCCCGATGAAATTTTAAATGCTGGACCTAGACTTGAAGAGTAAAAAAAGCCTTATTTTATAAGGAAAAATTTTAAAATAGATTTAATTTTTTTGAGTAGGTTTAAATTTTGGATAACAAAATGGTAACAAGTACCCAAATTTATGGTAACAAATTTTAGCTGAAGAAAAGACTACCAATTGTGATTATGGTAGTCTTTTCTTTTTATATTTATTTTTTATTTAAATCTTTATTGATAATTGGCATGATTTCATCTTCGTCAGGTGTTACATATAAAGTTTTATTATTTGTAAATATTACAAAACCTGGTTTTGCTCCAGAAGGTTTTTTTACATATCTACATTCTACATAATCGACTGGAATTTTTGAAGAGCCACGGGCTTTACTGAAATATCCTGCTATTTGTGCAGCTAAAAGCAAAGTATCTTCATCTACTTCATCTCCTCTAGTATCAATGATGACATGAGAGCCTGGTATATCTTTTGTATGTAGCCAGATATCATCGCTATGAGCTGTTTTAAAAGTTAATTTGTCGTTTTGATAATTATTTTTGCCAACAAATAAAAACATTCCGTTAGGTAAAGCAAATTTAAATGGTTTAGAAGGAGCGATAGAGGCTTTTTTCTTATTTTCAGGTGGTAAAAATCCAGCTTTAATCATTTCTGCTTTGATATCTTCAATATCGGCTATAGTAGTACAAGCATCTATAGCAGTTTCTATAGTTAGAGCATATTCTCTATCTTTTCGACAACGTTTTATTTGGATTTCTAACATTTGCGTAGAGCGTTTTAATTTATCATATTTTTTATAATAAGCTTGCATATTTTGAATTATAGTTAATTTTGTATCCAATGCAATAGTTATAGGTGCATAATTTTCATCATAGATATTAGTTACAGTGATCTCTTTATCTTGATGGTCTTTAAATTGATATTGATAAGTCATTAAGTTATCAGCTTTTATTTTATATTTTTCAGCTTTTTGTGCTTTGGCTAATTCTTCTAATAGTATTTTTTCTTTTTTAGTTAAACGATTAATTTCATTATGAATTGTTTTGCGATAAAAATCTTTTTCTGGTAAATTATAATAACTATTAGTGTAGTTTTTAGAGTCTTCTAATAGAGCATTGATATCTGTATATGTTTTAAGTGAAAAGTCTTTTTCATTAAAAATATGCAAGGCAAATGGAGCCATAGCTTTTATTTTACGTTTTTTATCTAAAACTAATGTCGGTGAAAAATTTTTTTCTTGATAGATGTTTTTAAATTCATTTATGATATTAGTTAAAGAAGAAAAATCTATTTCATCCATATCTTTTATTAGTAAATCACTACTAAATCCTGCTAAAAAAATGATTTCTTTGGCTGTTATGGGGCCAAATCCTAAACCACTGGCGATAATTGCCTGATATAGATTAGCTTCTTGATATGTTTTTAAGCGGTTGATAAATGAAGTTGTATCAGTGGTTAAAATATTTATTTTATCTTGAACAGGCGGAACTTCATAATTTTGACCTGGTAAGACTGTGCGTACACGGTTATTATTTTCACCAACACGGCGAAACGCTTCGATGATAGTACCATCTTGCATTAAAATTAAGTTACTGTATTTCCCCATAAGTTCGGCAATTAGAGTTTTGGTGATGATAAGACTCTTTGGTCCTAGGGTATCTATATCTATTAGGATCATGCGGTCTAAACCATATTGAGAAATAGAGGCAATGCGACCACCTTCTAGTTGTTTACGTAATACCATGCAAAAGACAGGTGGTTCAGGTGGATTATCTGGTTGAAATGTAGTAATATTTGCCATAGGATTTTGAGGATTTATGGATAAATATAAAATATATGTTTGACCTGGTTGGCGAATGTAGAGGTAAATATCTTGTTTATTAGGTTGACAGATTTTGTCTATTCTGCCACCTGCTAATTTATCATTTAGTTCGTTTATTAAAGGATTAAGAGAAAATCCATCTAAACTCATAATAGTATTCATTCCTTTCGTTAATTTCTTGGTTTAAGAAATTAATATCTAAAATATTATATCACAGGTGAATTTATTTGATAAATTGTTAATTGAGCAGTTTTTGTCAAGTTTTTTGTCATTAATTAGTATTTTCTTTAAAAAGATGAATAATTATAATAATATGAGCAGGATTGTTGATATTTAATAGCGAATTAATATAAGTTATTATTATGATTTTGTTATTATTTATAATAAGCCTAAATAGATTTTAAATTTGTAGAAATAAATACATTATTTTTTGATGTGTTTAAGGAGGATTTTTATTATGGAATTTAATTTTTCTAAATGGCAAGCTTGTGGAAATGATTTTGTGTTGGTTAATGCATTTAATAATGAAGATATCAGTGAAATAATTGCAAATGCAGAAAAAATATGTGATCGTCATTTTGGTGTAGGTGCAGATGGTGTGATTTTTATTTTGCCATCTAAAGTAGCGGATTTTCGAATGCAAATCATCAATAGTGATGGCAGTGAAGCAGAAATGTGTGGTAATGGTATTCGCTGTTTTGCAAAATGTGTAAGAGAAGCTAAACTTACAGATAAGAAAAAATTCACTGTAGAAACTGGTGCAGGTATAATTGTTCCAGAAATCATGGATGATGGAACTGTTCATGTGGATATGGGTGAACCTATTTTAGAAGGGGATAAAATTCCTGTCGCTGGTTTTGGCAATAATCAAGTAGTAAATGAAGATATCACAGTAGATGGTCAAATTTATAAAATGACATGTGTATCTATGGGAAATCCTCATTGTATCGTTTTTGTTGATGATATTAATAATGTAGAACTTGAAAAAATTGGCCCTAAATTTGAAACTAATCCGGTATTTCCAAAGAAAACAAATATAGAATTTGTAGAAGTAAAAAATGATAAATATGTGCGTATGCGTGTTTGGGAACGTGGTGCTGGGATCACTTGGGCTTGTGGTACAGGTTCTTGTGCTACATTAGTTGCTTGTGTATTGAATAATAAGACACAAAGAACTGCTCAAGTGGAATTAGATGGCGGTATTTTAACTATACAATGGGCTGATAATAATCGAATTTATATGACAGGCCCAGCTACAAAAGTATTTACAGCAACATGGTCTGATTAATAAATTTTAATTAGGGAGGTAGTTTTTTTGGCGAGAAGTATGACGGGCTTTGGCTCAGCAACTTTTGATAATGGAATATATAAAATTGGGGTAGAGATGAAGGCGGTAAATAATAGATATCGCGATATTTCTATTCGTATGCCAAGTGCATTGCGTGCTTTAGAGGCAAGTATAATTGAAGCTTTAAATAAATATGCTCTTCGTGGGAAAATAGATATTTACATTAATTTTGTAAATAATAATGAAGAAAATAAAAAGTTAGCCATTGACAAAGATTTGTTGATTGCTTATTATAAGAGCTTACAGGAAATCAATACAACTATTAAAAATATCGATAAAAAAGCAAAATTAAAGAATATTTCTTTAGTGGATTTGGCAAATTTTCAGGGAATTATAAATTTAGCTGATGATAGCTTAGATTTAGAAGGAATAAAGCCTTTATTGATAAATACTGTAGAACAAGCTACAGAAGAATTTGTCAAAATGAAATCTATTGAAGGGGAAAATCTAAAAAAAGATTTACTTCGTCGCTTAGATATTATTGCTAAATATACAGAAAAAATAAAAGTTGTAGCTCCTGAACGTTTGGTGAATTATCGAAATCAATTGATAGAAACACTTAAATCTTTATTGAGTGAGCAAAATATTGATGAAAATAGAATAATTCAAGAATGTGCTATTATGGCAGATAAAATGGATATTACAGAAGAAATTGTACGTATGGGAAGTCATTTGCAACAGTTTAGAGCTAGCTTAGATATGGAAGGTAATATTGGTCGTAAGCTGGATTTTATTGTTCAGGAAATGAATCGTGAAACAAATACAATGGCTTCTAAAGCTAATAACGCTGAGATTGCCAATTTGGTAGTAGAAATAAAGGGCGAATTGGAAAAAATTCGTGAACAAATTCAAAATATTGAATAGTTAAAGGTGAATTATGCAAGCAAGATTAGTTAATATTGGTTATGGTACAATTATAGCTGTGGAGCGTATCGTTGCGATTGTAAGCCCTGAGTCAGCACCGATAAAACGTATAATTCAAGAAGCAAAAGAACTAAAAAATTTAATTGATGCTACTTATGGGCGACGTACACGTTCAGTAATAATCATGGATAATTCGACTGTTATTTTGTCAGCTGTACAACCAGAGACAATAACAAATAGAGTAAATATGAATATTATAAAAGAAAAGGGTAGAGTAAATGAAGAATAAGGGGAATTTAATAGTTATTTCTGGGCCATCTGGTACAGGTAAAGGAACTGTTTGTAAAGAATTATTAAAAGCACATCCTGAAATTGTATTTTCTATTTCAGCAACAACACGTAAACCTAGACCTGGAGAAGTAAATGGTAAAGATTATTGGTTCTTATCTAAAGAAGAATTTCAGCAAATGATTGAAGAAAATCGTTTGTTAGAGTGGGCTGAAGTTTATGGGAATTATTATGGAACTCCAGCAGATAAAGTGCGTGAAGTATTGGAAAGTGGCAAAGATGTATTGCTTGAAATCGATACACAAGGTGCTTTAAATGTACAAAAAATGTTTTTAAAAGAAGGTACTTTTATTTTCTTATTGCCACCTTCACTTGCTGAACTTGAAAAACGCATTCGTGGACGTGGTACAGAAACAGAAGAGGCTATAAAACGTCGTTTAAGTGCTGCTATCGAAGAAATACCACGTGGAAATAATTATGATTACATCATCACTAATGAAGTTGTCAGTGATGTTGTAAATAAAATTGTGCATATTATTGAAGCTGAACGCTGTGCAGTGTATAATAATTTAGATAAGCTTATTCAACTTGAAAATGAAAAAGTTTAAAGCACAATATTTGTAAAGGAGAGATTTATAATGGATATAGTGCATCCTTCTATGGACCAACTTTTACCAAAAGTTGATAGTAAGTATACTTTAGTTGTTTTAGCAGCAAAAAGAGCTAGACAAATTTTGGCAGGTTCTCCTGTAAAATCCGTACTTCAATCTCATAAAGATGTTACAAATGCTTTAGAAGAAGTAGCAGAAGATAAAATCACTTTTTCACGTGTGAAAAAAAGCATTTAATCTAAAAGAAAAGGCAAGCTAATACTTGCCTTTTTTGCTAATTAGAAAGTCAATATTAATATTTTTATATAAGAGGTTTATTATGCTGAAAGACAAAAATATCTTATTAGCAGTTTGTGGTGGTATTGCAGTTTATAAAGTCGTAGATGTAGCTAGTAGACTTAGAAAATTAGGTGCTAATGTACATGTAGTGATGACAAAAGAAGCTACAAATTTTGTTACACCACTTACATTTCAAGAAATCAGTGGAAATCCTGTAAATGTTTCTATGTGGGATAAGGTTACAAATTGGAATGTGGAACATATTGCTCTTGCCAATTTAGCAGATTTAGTTTTAATCGCACCAGCAACAGCAAATATTATTGGCAAAATAGCAAATGGTATTGCAGATGATATGTTATCTACTGTGATTATGGCGACTAAAGCTCCTGTTTTTGTGGCTCCTGCAATGAATAGTAATATGTATCAGAACCCGATAACACAGAAAAATATAAATACTCTTCGTGAGTATAATTATCATATTATTGAACCGGCAAGTGGTCATTTGGCTTGTGGCGTGAATGGCATAGGTAGACTCCCTGAACCTGCTACTTTAGTGGAAACTATAAAAGATTATGTTGAAAAACAAAATAAGCAATCTTTAAAAGGTAAAAAAATAATTGTAAGTGCAGCAGGGACAAGAGAACCTATCGATCCTGTTCGCTATATCAGTAATCGTTCTAGTGGGAAAATGGGTTATGCTATTGCTACAGAAGCAGCTAATAGAGGTGCTGAAGTAATTCTTGTTTCTGGTATTACAAATATTGAAGCACCTGAAAATGTGAAATTAATAAAAGTAGAGTCTGCAAGAGAAATGCAACAGCATATTGAAGAACATTTTGCAGATTGTGATGTTACTATAATGTCAGCAGCAGTTTCTGATTATCGTGTAAAAGAAGTAGCTAGTCAAAAAATAAAAAAATCTGACGAAGTTATGACTATTGAACTTGTGAAAAATCCAGATATTTTAAAAGGATTAGGTGAAAAGAAATCAGATAAGCAGTATTTAGTTGGTTTTGCAGCGGAAACTCAAAATGTTGAAGAGTATGCTAGAGGTAAGTTACAACGTAAAAATCTTGATATGATTGTGGCAAATGATGTGAGTCAAGCTGGTGCTGGTTTTAATGTAGATACTAATATAGCTAAAATCATCACACGTGATGGTGAAATAAAACAAGCTCCACTTATGCAAAAATCAGAATTAGCTAAATTAATTTTAGATACAATTGAAGAAAAGATGAATAAATAAAATAAAAGACTCCTATTAGTTTTGAAGCTAGTAGGAGTTTTTTATAATTAATTGTTATGATAAAATATAAGTTAAATAATGTAAAAAAATAAATAAAGAAGGTATTTATATGTTTGATAATTTAAAATTAGGTTTTATAGGTTTTGGCAATATGGGGCAAGCTATAGCTACTGGTTTAATCAATCAGGGAGCTATAAAGGGTAATCAAATTTTTGCTTGTGCTAAAAATTGGGATAAACTTTGTAAAAATACAAAAGAAAAGCAAATCAATCCTTGTAAGAGTGCAAAAGAAGTTGTTGATAATGTAGATATGGTCATCATAGCTGTGAAACCATATATGATAGAAGAAGTTATCGCACCGATAAAGAAAGAATTACAAGAAAAAGTTGTTATTTCTATTGCAGCAAATTTTCCATTTGCTAAATATGAGGAAATTCTTTTACCAAATACGCATCATTTAAGCACAATACCAAATACACCAGTAGCTATAGGTGAGGGTATTTTTATTTGTGAAAGTACACATTCTTTAAGTGATGAAGAATTGAATTTATTCACGGAGCTATTTTCTACAATATCTATAGTTCAATTTGTGGAAACTAAACAATTATCCATAGGAGGTACTATAGCTGGTTGTGGCCCTGCTTTTGCTAGTATGTTTATCGAAGCTTTAGCTGATGCTGGTGTAATGCACGGACTTGCTCGCCCTGTAGCATATAAATTAGCAAGTCAAATGATAGTGGGAACTGGTAAATTGCAATTGGCTACAAATAATCATCCAGGTGCTATGAAAGATGCAGTATGTTCACCTGCTGGTACTACTATTGTGGGCGTAGCAACTTTGGAACGTAAAGGCTTTAGAAGTGCAGTGATTGACGCTATTGATGCTATTGAAAATAAATAATTTTCTTCAAAATATTTGATTTATTATGATATAATATAATTAATAATTATTCAAAGTGAGGCGATAAATATGAAAAGATTAACTAAAATTTTAGCACTTACAGTTACAGGTTTAGTCTTAACAGGTGCAAGTTATCAGTTTACAACTAATACAGTGCAGGCAAAGCCTTTGCCTAAAGTTGAAAGGGTATCACCACAGATACGTATTGATAATGAAATGCAAAATATTAATGAATATTTTGGTGTAGATAGACAAACATTAGTAACTTATTATAATAATGGTTGGGGAATGCCTGATCTTTATGAAGGTGCATTTTTAGCATATGCTTCACATAAATCTTTTGAAGATATTATGAATTTAAGAGAAAATAATTCTTGGCCACGTGTAGAATATTTGATAGGTCTTACTCCTAATGATATAAAGGCTGCACATGATGATATAGTATCTACACAAATTGCTAATAAGTTAGATATGAATAAAAGTATTGTAACTTTTTTAGTAGAGCAAAATTATGGTGTAGATGAGATAATTCACGGTTTATTATATTCTATGTATGTTGATAAATCTCCAGCTGATATTATAGAAATGCATAATCCTCCAACTAAAAATTGGGAAATGGTGGCAAATGATTTAGGTATTACACAGGAACAATTAGCAGAAATTCATCAAAAAATGGAAGCATTAGATTTAGGTATGAAAAAAGGTCCAAAGGGATTAAAAGGACATGGACCAATGAGATTTTAAAAATAATAGGATAAATAAAAATAAGCACTAGTTTATATAGTGCTTATTTTTTATGGAATGATTTATTTTATTAAAAGAAACAGGATTTACCGACAAATTCCCTTAGTATGGAATTATTTGGCACATCATCATCATTAGGTATATCTTCAAAATAATCAAGAAAATCAATTAAACGTTTGGAGATATTATATTCTGGTATATCAGGAGTGATTTTTTCTAGTAATGGTTTAGCATATTTTTTTAAGATACTGAGTTCATAAATTAAAGCAGAATTAAACATGACGTCTGCATTTTCTTGGAATGGAAATATATTTTTATCTTCACCTTTGCGAACATCAGGCCATTGTTTGATGGTTTTTAGGGCATGAGCACCACGAAATTGATTATCACGAACTATACGGCGGATAATGCGAGCTGCTGTAGTTGGAATGCGGTTATGTGCATCTATTGCCAATTGAGTTAAAGCACTGACATAGATTTTATATTTTACATTGTTTGGAATGTCTCTAGTTAATTCATCATTTAGACCATGAATACCTTCGATGATAATAGGTTGATTTGATTCTAATTTGACTATATGATTTTTCCATTCACGATATCCAGTAGCAAAATTATATACAGGCATTTCAATAGTTTCACCATTTAAAAGTGCCATCATATGTTGATTAAATAATGGTAAATCTAATGCTTGAATTGATTCAAAGTCATATTGTCCCTCAGGTGTTTTTGGCGTTTTATCTCTATCTAAGAAATAGTCATCTAAAGATATAGACAGAGGATTTATACCATTGACAAGTAGTTGAATACGCAATCTTTGAGCAAAGGTTGTTTTTCCTGATGATGAAGGACCAGCGATTAAGATTAAACGAAGATGGTCAATTCCTTCGACAATATGGTCAGCTATTTGAGCAATCTTTTTCTCATGAAGTGCTTCTGAAATACGAATGAGTTCACCAATTTTGTTGGTATGGATATATTCATTTAAATTAGTAACGTAATTACATCTTAAAATATAAGACCAGCGATCAGCTTCACTTAAAATCATAGATAATTTTTTTTGTTTCATTTTTGGCGGAACAACATTAGGATTAGTTTTTAAGGGCGTTCTAACAATTAATCCTGGTTCATAAAAGTCAATCGCAAATTTATCTAATAAAGAAGTGTTGTAAAGCATAGGCCCATAAAGATAATCATAATAGCCTGCACAATAATATAAACTTACATATTCTTGATGGAGTGATTCAAGAAGTTTAGATTTAGCGATTTGTTGAGATTCTCTAAATAAGGCTACAGCATCTTCACGGGGTAAGATACATTTTTTTATATCTTTGGCTTTAGTGACGAATTCAAGCATTTTTTCTTGTATTTTTTCGACCATTTCAAGAGTTAAATCACCTTTGGGTAATAATTCGCAATAAATACCATTGTTTACGGAATGTTCAACGACAACTTCTTTATCTGGATAGAGCAGATTTACAGCGGCCATCATGATGAATAAGACGCTTCGTTGATATGCTTGGATACCATCTTCTGAGGTCATATCGATAAATTCAATTTTATCTTCAGATGTGACTTGTGTTTGTACGTCACGTAGAACATTGTTGATTTTCACCGCAGTTATCAAATTTTTGTGATTTTTCTGTTCTTTTAAAACAGTATCTAGTAACGAGTATTTTATTTGGCAATCCATAATGGACACCTCCTAAACTATTTTATGTATATATTATAACAAAAATATTATAAAATGATAATGATTTTAAATAAAAAAGGCAAAGTATCTTTTGTTTTAGGATACTTTGCTTTTGCATATATTTATTAAAGACCAAATACATAACACATTAAGGAATAAACGAGTGCACCAACGAGAGCTGTGCATGGAATGGTTAAAATCCAAGCTGTGAGCATTTGTTGAGCTGTTCCCCACCTTACGGCACCTATGCGTTTGGCACTACCTATACCCATTATAGAACCAGATACAACATGTGTTGTACTTACTGGTAAGGAAAGTAATGTAGCTGAGAATATAACTATAGAGGAATTTAAATCAGCAGCAAAACCAGAAATAGGTTGAAGTTTAAAAATACGACCACCGACGGTTTTGATGATTTTCCATCCACCGATAGCTGTACCACAAGCCATAGCTGTTGCAGCTAAGATTTTTACATAATAAGGAACTTCAAAAACATCAATATAGCCACCACTTAAAAGAGCAAGTGTGATAATACCCATGGATTTTTGAGCATCATTGGAACCATGAGAAAATGCCATAGTAGCTGCTGTTAAAATTTGCATGCGTTTAAATTTATTATTAAGCGATGACGGTCTGTATTTGCCGAATATCAAATAAAATAAATTCATGATGATAAATCCAGCGACAATAGCTATTACTGGTGATAAAATTAAGGATAATACAATTTTACCAATACCCCAGAAGTTTAAGCCGACTGCTCCTGTAGAAACAAGAACTGCACCGATAATACCACCTACCAAAGCGTGAGAGGAACTACTTGGCATTGCTATCCACCAAGTAAATAAATTCCAAACTATGGCACCTATTAAGGCTGCTACGATGATATGTTCATCAATGTGATCTGCTGATTTTACGATATCGCCACCAATTGTTTTAGCAACACCAGTACTATACATAGCACCGATAAAATTTAAGAAGGCAGCCATTATAATGGCTGTTCTAGGTTTTAATGCTCTTGTAGATACAGATGTAGCTATGGCATTAGCAGTATCATGAAATCCGTTTATAAAATCAAATAATAAAGCTAGCAGTATAACGGCTATGATAAGAAATTGTAACTCATGCATACTTCATTACCACGCCTCTCACTAAGTCGGATAATTTTTCACAATGGTCTAAAGTATCTTCCATGTATGTTAAAATATCTTTCCATTTGATAAGCTCAATTGGATCAGTAATATGTTCGAATAAATAAGCAACCTCTTCACGATAAATACGGTCACCTTCGCTTTCGAGTTTGCTGATTTTATAAGTGCATTCTAAAATTTCATGTTCATGTTTTGTAACTTCATGAAGCATAGAAAATGCTTTTTTTATTTCACTTGTAGCTGTTACTAATAATTCAGATAAAGCGATAGCTGCTTTACTAGTATCAACTAAATGATACATAACAGCTCGTTGAAGTGTTCCTTGAAGAAAATCAACGCCATCATCAAGTCCATTTGCTAATGCATAAATGTCTTCGCGGTCAATAGGAGTAATAAATGTCTTATTTAGTTTATCAATAATTTTGTCATTGACAGCATCTGCTTCATGCTCAATTTTAATGATGTCTGATATTTTAGCTTCGGCTTTATTGTTACCTAACATGACATCATTAATTAATTCCGCACTATTGTGAAAGTAATTTGCACTGGCTAGAAATAAATCATAAAATTCCGTATCCTTTTTTGTAAAAAAGCTGAACATGCTTACTTGTTACTGTAACTCTCTAATCTAAAATCAAGATAGAGAAATATTCCTTGTTCATTGTATTCACTAAAAAAATTAATGTTTGATGCAATACTCCCAAGGCTTAACATCCCGGCGATTTCCGGTACAATATTACTTAATTATAGTAATAAAGTAATACCAGTAACTCTTATCCTTTCCTTGTTATTCATCAAAATCATATCTCACTTATATTCAAAGTGAAGATGGTTATTATTATGGAGATACACATATTTTAGCTTTAGAGTAAAGAAAATGTAAAAAATAAGTGCGTACAATTTTACTTTTCTTTTACTTATTAAATTAAATTATACGTTTTCCATAAATCTATAAATAATTATAGCATATAAAAAAAAAATAGGCGATAAATTTACTAGTAAAATGTAAAATTTATCGCCTATTTGTAAATTTTTTATTAAATGTGCGTAAAATTATTAGATATTTAAAAATCTGTCTACAGCTTTAATCATATCTTGTTTTTCACATGAATTATTATGCAAAATTGGTAAAGATTGCAATTGAGCTAAACCTTGAGGAATTTTATCTTTATTTAAAGTGGATAATTTAGTTAATAAAGCAAATTCATCTTTATCGGAGATATCTTCACCAAGAGCTGATAATACATTATCACTAAATTTATATGGACTAGCAGTGGATAATACGACCATAGGTGTTTTATCTTGTGTAGTTTGTTGATAGTCTTGAGCTACTTGCCATGCAACAGCAGTATGTGTATCTGCTACATAATTATCTTGTTGATAAATTTCGTGGATACATTTTTGGGTATCGGCATCATTTAAATATCCAGCAGAAAATGTTTCTTGGATGGCTTTTAGTGTTTTATCATCTACACTGTAGCGACCATTTGTTTGAAGTTCATCCATATAAGATTTTACTTTAGAGGCATCATTTGTAATATGATAAAGTAAACGTTCTAAATTGCTAGAGATTAAAATATCCATTGAAGGTGAAATTGTTTTGAAAAATTCACGATTGCGATCATAAGTGCCAGTTGTTAAAAAGTCTGTTAATACATTATTAGAATTAGAAGCACAGATCAAACGATTAACAGGGAGTCCCATGCATTTAGCATAAAAACCAGCTAAAATATCGCCAAAATTACCAGTTGGTACAGTAAAGTTAACTTTATCACCCATAGCAATTTTTTTATCGTTAACTAAATCAGCATATGCACTGAAATAATAAACAATTTGTGGTAATAAACGTCCCCAATTTATAGAATTAGCAGAAGATAATTTAAAACCTTTTTCTTGAAGGTATTTATTATATTCAGTATCATTAAAAATTTGTTTTACACCATTTTGTGCATCGTCGAAATTTCCTTTAACAGCAAATACAGATACATTGTTTCCCTGCTGAGTAAGCATCTGTAAACGTTGAATTTTACTTACACCTTCTTGAGGATAGAAAACGATGATTTTTGTCTGATCAACATCTTTAAATCCATCTAAGGCAGCTTTACCTGTATCACCAGAAGTAGCTACTAAAATAACTAATTCATCTTTATCGCCTAATTTTTTTAATGAAGTAGAGATAAATTGTGGTAATAATTGTAATGCCATGTCTTTAAAAGCACTTGTTGGTCCATGCCAAAGTTCTAAAAGATAATTATTTTTTTCAACTTCTACAGTAGGAACAATTTTATCAGTATCGAATTTTTCTGTAGTGTAAGCGTTGTCGACGCAATTATTGATCTCATCAGTAGTGAAATCTGTTAAATATAATGAAAGAATTTTTTTTGCACGTTCTTGATAAGATAAATCAAGAAGTGAATTTAAGAAATCTCTGTCTATAATAGGTATATTTTCAGGAACAAACAATCCACCATCTTCGGCTAATCCCTTTATGATAGCACGTGCAGAAGTAACAGCACAATTATGACCACGTGTACTTATATAATTCATAGAATGCCCCCTTAATTTGTAAAATATCTATTTTAATAATTAGTCTTTAAAAAATTCGTCATGAATAGCATTAACTGCTTCTTTGATTTTGTCAGCTTTGATTAAGCAAGAAATACTGATTTCAGATGTGCTGATTACATCAATATTGATATTAGCTTCTGATAATGCTTTAAACATTCTAGCAGCAATACCAGGGTTACCAAGCATACCTGCACCAACGATAGAAACTTTAGCTACGTCTTGTTCGATTAATACAGCAACAGCATTTAATTCATCAGCTACTTTATCCACAATTTGTTTTGCTTGACCGAGGTCATCAGCTGTAACAGTAAATACCATATCTGTAACATTTTTTTCCATATTGCGAATGCTTTGTACAATCATATCAACGTCAACATTATTTTCAGCAAGTTTGGAGAAAATTGCATGTGCAATACCTGGAGTATTTGGAATACCTAATACAGCAAATTTAGCTACATTAGTATCATGAGCTACTCCTCTAATAATAAACTCTTTCTCTTCCATTGTGTATTCCTCCCTAATAATTGTACCTGGTTTGTTTGTGAATGTAGATCTTACATGAATTGGAATATTGTAGAGACGACCAGTTTCTACAGAACGTGGCTGCATAACGCCAGCACCTAGACGAGCCATTTCTAACATTTCATAATATGTGATTTCTTTCATTCTACGTGCACCTTTGGCGATGCGTGGGTCAGCAGAATATACACCATCAACGTCAGTGTAAATTTCGCAAACATCAGCTTTCATAGCACCAGCTAAAGCAACTGCAGAAGTATCGGAACCACCACGACCTAATGTAACAGGATCGCCTAAATCATCACAACCTTGGAAGCCAGCTACAATAACAATATTGCCTTTATCTAATTCTTCAAAAATACGTTTAGGTTGGATGTCTTTGATTTTACCTTTTGTGTGAACAGAATTAGTTTTTACACCAGCTAAAGCTCCGGTAAGAGAGATAGCTTTTTGACCTAAGGCTTTAAATGCCATTGTCAATAATGATATGGAAACTTGTTCCCCAGTAGTAAGTAACATATCCATTTCGCGAGTATATTGATATGGATCTTTAGTTATTCCTTTTGCCAATTGAATTAAGTCATCAGTAGTATCGCCCATAGCGGATACAACTACTACAATTTTATCATCTGGCTGTTTTTCATCTAAAATACGTTTTGCAACAGCTTTGATTTTATCAATATTTCCAACAGAGCTGCCACCAAATTTTTTTACAATTAGTGCCATTGTTACCCTCCTAAAGTATTTATGTATTTACATAGTGTATAAATCAAGTTTGCCTTTTACATTTATAATACAATGCAAACCATATATAATGCTTTTATTATAGCAGTTAATGTTTATTGTGTCTATCATAATTATAATTATAATCTATATATTTATTTGCTTTTAGGAAAATAAATATATAGATATTTTTAAAATAATAATCTTTTAATTATATATAGGAAAGTTTTGAAAGAAAATGAGATAAAAAATAAATACAATAAATTTAAGAAAATGTAAGTTTTAATATTTTAAAATAAAACTTTTTTATATTTACGATTTTAAAGGTCAAGTTTTCAAGATTACATTTTTGCAAAATTTAAAATTATCTTAGAGAGAAATTTTCTATCTTATTCATAAAAAATATGTAAAATTTTTATAAGCTATATACATTGAAGTTTTAAGTTTATTCTGTTATAGTAATTATTGTAATGATTAAATAAAACTACTCAGGAGGTTGATGATTTAAATGAAAGTAGCTGTAGTAATGGGCAGTGATTCTGATTTTCCCATTTTGAAACCGGCTGTTGATTTATTACATCAGTTTAATGTAGAAACAGAAGTAATCGTGGCTTCTGCACACCGTACCCCTGGCAAAGTCCGTGGCCTAGTTTCTTCTGCTGAAGAAAGAGGTGTTGGCGCATTTATTTCCGCCGCTGGTGCTGCTGCACATTTAGGTGGAGTTATCGCATCTTATACTACTTTACCTGTTATTGGAGTACCAATTAATGCAACTCCATTAAATGGTATGGATGCTTTATTAAGTACTGTACAAATGCCATCTGGAATTCCAGTAGCAACTATGGCAATTAATGGTGCTAAAAATGCTGCTATTTTTGCTGTAGAAATCTTTGCAGTAAGCGATATGAATTTAAGAAAACAACTTAAAGAATATCGTGAAAAAATGGTTGAAGAAGTTGAAGCTAAAGCCGCAAAAGTTGCTCAACAACTTCAGGCATAATTAACAAGAAATTCATCTAAAATTAATATAAAATCATACAACTTATTTTTATTTAGATTTTAGTTAATGACTTGGGAGGTCAATATAATGGAAAACAAATTATTATATGAAGGCAAAGCAAAAAAAATCTTTTCAACAGAAAATCCTGATGAATTATTAGTTTATTACAAAGATGATGCAACTGCTGGTAATGGTGCTAAAAAAGGTACTATTGCAGATAAAGGTATTTTAAATAATAAAATTACTAATTTCTTCTTTGGCTTATTAGAAAAAGAAGGTATTAAACATCACCTCATTAAAGTTCTTAATGATCGTGAAGTTCTCGTAAAAAAATTAGATATCGTTCCTCTTGAAGTTATTATTCGTAATGTAGCTGCTGGTAGCTTAGCAAAACGTCTTGGTCTTGAAGAAGGCGTAAAAATGTCTAAACCAGTTATTGAATATTGCTATAAATGTGATGACTTAGGTGATCCTATGGTTAACCGTTATCATATCACTGCTATGGGTTGGGCAACAGCTGAAGAACTCGATCAGATTGAAGCTATGTCTCTTAAAATCAATGATATTATGA
Organism: uncultured Megamonas sp.; assembly: GCF_958438645.1. Lineage (NCBI taxonomy): Bacteria > Bacillati > Bacillota > Negativicutes > Selenomonadales > Selenomonadaceae > Megamonas > uncultured Megamonas sp. The sequence continues at coordinate 72,290 of NZ_CAUBSM010000004.1, read as the reverse complement.
CTAAATATCTTGCTACTAAAAACATTGACCTTATCGACTTTAAATTAGAATTTGGTAAATATCATGGTGAAATTCTCTTAGGTGATGAATTATCTCCAGATAATTGCCGTTTCTGGGATAGTCAAACACATGAAAAACTTGATAAAGACAGATTCCGTCGTGATTTAGGAAATGTTGAAGATGCTTATAAAGAAGTTCTTCATCGTTTAACAGGCGAAACTTTATAATTAAATTGTATAATTAATTATAATTGAATATAATACTAAGCATAAATTTTCATAGTTTATGCTTAGTATTATTAATTTATATTGTAAATAATTGTTATGTTGATATATAAAAATATATGTATAGGAGAATGTAACTAATGGTTGACATTACGTCAAATAAATGGAAAGAAGAATGTGGCGTCTTTGGTGTATTTTCTCGTACTGAAGATGTTTCTATGTTAACATATCTTGGGTTATATGCACTTCAACATCGTGGACAAGAAAGTGCTGGTATTGCTATTACTGATGGTGCTTGGATGGACGTTACTCGTGATATGGGTCTTGTTAATGAAGTATTTCGTCATCAATTACCTCATATGGAAAATCAATATATTGCTATTGGTCATGTACGTTATTCAACAACTGGTTCTAGTTTATTAGCTAATACACAGCCTTTAATTGCTAATTATTCTGGTGGGAAAATCAGTTTAGCACATAATGGTAATTTAACTAATGCGGCTGAAATTCGTCGTAATTTAGAAGAACAAGGCACAATTTTTCAGACTTCTATAGATACAGAAGTAATCGTTAATCTTATTGCACGTTCTCGTAAATCAAATATTGAAGAAAAAATTATGGAAAGTGTACAGCAAGTAAAAGGTGCTTTTTGTTTAGCTATTATGACAGAAAATAAATTAATTGCTGTGCGTGATCCACAAGGTTTTAGACCTCTTTGCATTGGTAAAACAGAAGAAGGCTCATGGATTGTTTCTTCTGAATCTTGTGGTCTTGATGTTGTAGGTGCAGAATTTATTAGAGATGTTGAACCTGGTGAAATGGTTGTCATGGGAGATGACGGCTTAAAATCCTATAAATACACAACTCCACAGAAAAAAGCAGCATGTGTATTTGAATATATTTATTTTGCTCGTCCAGATAGTGTGATTGATGGACAAAGTGTACATGCAGCACGTTTTATGATGGGTCGCATGCTTGCTCGTGAAAGTAAATTTAAAGGTGATATTGTTATATCTGTACCTGATTCTGGTAATACAGCTGCTACAGGTTTTGCATATGAATCTGGCATTCCATTTTGTGAAGGTTTAATTAAAAATCGTTATATTGGACGTACATTTATTCAACCAACACAGAAAAAACGTGATACAGCTGTTCGTTTAAAATTGAATGCAATAGCAGAAGCTGTTCGTGGAAAATCTGTTATCATGGTAGATGATTCTATCGTTCGCGGTACAACTAGTGGTAAAATCGTAAAAATGCTTCGTAAAGCAGGTGCAAAAGAAATTCATATGTGCATTAGTTCTCCACCAATTGGTTATCCTTGCTATTATGGTATTGATACTTCTGTGCGTAAAGAATTGATTGCAGCTACTAAATCTGTTGAAGAAATTCGTCAATTTATAGGGGCAGATTCTTTGCATTTTCTTTCTTTAGAAGGACTTAAAGCTTCTATGACTACAGCTAATGCTGAAGATATGTGTTATGCTTGCTTTAATAATGCATATCCGATTGAAATGTCAAAAGAAACAGTAACTGGTGCTGATAAATACGTATTTGAACAAAGAGCAAAATAATTTGCACTTTCCTTGGAGGTTAACATGACTGATAATAAACAGACAAATCTTACGTATCGTGATTCTGGTGTTGATATTGATGCTGGAAATTATTCTGTAAAACTTATTAAAGATAGTGTAAAAGCAACATATCGTCCAGAAGTTTTAGGTGACTTAGGCGGTTTTGGTGGTCTTTTTGCTTTAAATAGTGGCAAATATAAAGAACCAGTATTAGTGTCTGGTACTGATGGTGTGGGTACAAAATTACGTCTTGCATTTATGCTTGATAAACATGACACAATTGGTCAAGATGCTGTTGCTATGTGCGTAAATGATATTTTAGTGCAAGGTGCAGAACCACTTTATTTCTTAGATTATCTTGCTGTAGGAAAATTAGATCCAGAAAAAGTAGCTACTGTAGTAAAAGGTGTAGCTGGTGCTTGTAAAGAATCTGGCTGTGCTTTAATCGGTGGTGAAACTGCTGAAATGGCTGGTTTTTATGCTGATGGTGAATATGATATTGCTGGTTTTGCTGTTGGTGTAGTGGATAAAGCTAATATCATCACTGGTGAAAAAATCAAAGCTGGGGATGTTTTATTAGGTATTCCTTCTAGCGGTGTACATTCTAATGGTTATTCTTTAGTTCGTAAAATTTGCTTTGATGTAAAAGGTTTTACAGGTGATGAAAAATTCCCTGAATTAAATGGTAAAACTTTAGGTGAAGAACTTTTAACTCCTACACGTCTTTATCCAGCTGTTTGCTTACCATTAATCGAAAAATATGATATTCATGGTATGGTACATGTAACTGGTGGCGGTTTTTATGAAAATATTTCTCGTATTTTACCAGAAGGTACTGGCGTTGAAGTTAATGCTAGTGCATGGGAAATGCCAGCAATCTTCAAACTCTTACAAGCTTGGGGTAATGTAGATTGGCATGAAATGTATCGTGTATTTAATATGGGTATTGGTATGATTTTACTTGTTTCTAAAGAAGAAGCAGTTAAAATTCAAGAAGACCTCAATGCTAAAGGTGAAAAATCATATATTATTGGTGAAGTTGTTGAAGGCAATCAAACTGTTGAAGTAAAAGGCGGAGTTTTCAATGAATAACCAAATAATTTTAGGGGTATTAGCTTCTGGTCGCGGAAGTGATTTACAATCTATTATTGACGCAATTGAAAATGGTCAGATTAAAACAAAAATAGGTGTTGTGCTCACTGATAAACCTGAAGCAATGGCATTAGAACGTGCTAAAAAAGCTGGTATTCCTGCTGTTTGTATTGATCGTAAAAAATGTGCTACAAAAGAAGAATTTGAACAAAAACTTGTAGAACAATTGAAAAAATACAATGTAGGTTTAGTTGTTTTGGCTGGATTTATGCGTATTTTAAGCCCTTATTTTGTCAATGAATTTAAAAATTGTATTTTGAATATACATCCATCACTTTTGCCTTCTTTTGGTGGAGCTCATGCTCATCGTGATGTATTGGCATATGGTGTAAAGGTATCTGGTTGTACTGTACATTTTGTAGATGAAGGTATGGATAGTGGCCCTATCATCATGCAAAAAGCAGTTCCCGTTTTAGATGATGATACGGAAGAGACTTTATCTGCGAGAGTACTTGAACAAGAACATATTGTGTATCCAAAAGTTATTGAATTATATTTAGCTGGGAAAATACATGTCAATGGTCGTCATGTGACTATTGATGATTGATTTTATATAATCATAATTAAGAGGAGGCTTTATTATGCCTATTAAAAGAGCATTATTAAGTGTTTCTGACAAAACTGGTATTGTAGAATTTGCACGTAAACTTCATGAAGCTGGTGTAGAAATCATTTCTACTGGCGGTACAATGAAAGCTATTGATGATGCAGGTATTCCTGTTACTTATGTCAGTGATGTAACTAAATTCCCTGAAATTATGGATGGTCGTGTAAAAACATTAAATCCATATATTCATGGTGGTATTTTAGCTGTTCGTGATAATCAAAGTCATGTAGCTCAGATGCAGAAATTCAATATTCAACCAATTGATTTAGTGGTTGTAAATTTATATCCATTCCGTGAAACTATAGCAAAACCAAATGTAACACTCGCTGAAGCAGTAGAAAATATTGATATTGGTGGTCCAGCAATGATTCGTGCTGCTGCGAAAAACTTTAAATTTGTTACAGTTGTAGTAAATCCTAAACATTATGATGAAGTTGCTGAAATGGTAGCAAAAGATGGTTGCACTACAGGAAAATTCCGTATGCAATTAGCACAGGAAGCTTTCTGCCATACATCTCATTATGATGATTGTATTCAAGAATATCTTACTGCTCAATTAAGCAAATAATATATGTTAGCGCACTTATTGACATGCTCATAATATAAGCACTATTTAAGTGCGTTTTCTTTTGATAAGTTTAACAAGGGGGTTATATTTTGAATATTTTAGTTATTGGTAGTGGTGGACGAGAACATACACTTACTTGGAAATTGGCTCAAAGTAAACTTGTAGATAAAATTTATGCAGTACCAGGGAATCCAGGCATGGAAAAAATTGCACAGTGCATACCTGGTTCTGTAGAAGATAATGCTTTTTTAGTAAAGGTAGCACAAGAAAAGAATATTGATTTGGTTGTAGTTGGACCAGAAGTTCCATTGACAAATGGTATTGTTGATGAAATGGCAAAAGTGGGAATTGCTTCTTTTGGACCTCAGAAATCTGCTGCTCAGCTGGAAGGTTCAAAATCTTTTTCTAAAGATATCATGAAAAAATATGGAATTCCTACAGCTAAATATGAAGTTTTTACAGATGCACAAGAAGCTAAAAAATATATAGAACAAGAAGGTGCACCTATTGTTATCAAAGCTGATGGACTTGCTGCTGGTAAAGGTGTTATTGTTGCGGAAACAAAAGAGCAAGCTTTAGAAGCAATTGATGAGATTATGTGCGATAAAACATTTGGCAGTGCAGGTAATAGTGTAGTCATTGAAGAATTTATGGCAGGTGAAGAAGCTTCTGTATTAGCTTTCACTGATGGGGAAACTATTATTCCTATGATTCCATCTCAAGACCATAAACGTGCTTATGACGGAGATAAAGGTCCAAATACTGGTGGTATGGGAACATATGCTCCAGCTCCTGTAATTACAGATGATTTAATGGAACAAGTACAGACAAAGATTTTAAAGCCAATTATTAAAGCTATGAAACAAGAAGGTCATGAATATAGAGGTTGTTTATACGCTGGCTTAATGATTACAGCTGAAGGCCCAAAAGTTGTAGAATTTAATGCACGTTTTGGTGATCCTGAAACACAAGTTGTATTACCATTGTTAGAAAGTGATTTGGCTGAAATTATGCTTGCTTGTACAAATGGTACACTTGATAAATGTGATATAAAATGGAGCAAAAAAGCTGCTGTTTGTGTAGTTATGAGTGCAGGTGGATATCCTGGAAAATATGAAAAAGGTAATGAAATTTTAGGTCTTGATAAAGCAAGTGCAGAAAATATATTAGTTTTCCATGCGGGCACAGCTAAAAAAGATGGAAAAATTGTTACAAATGGCGGACGTGTTTTAGGTGTTGTCGCTTTAGGTGATGATATAAAAACTGCTGTAGATAAAGTTTATGAAGATATAAAAACAATTGATTTTAAAGATGTATATTATAGAAAAGATATTGCACATAGAGCATTTAATCGAGTATAATTAATTATTATTTTTTATTTAATAATTAATATATATTTAAATAAAAATAAAGGAGTAATAATTAATTATTACTCCTTTATTTTGATGATTTTTGTATTAATTATTATTTTTACTGCTTATATAATTTTATTGATAATAAAAATATATTTAATAATGTCACTTATTATTATAAATAATTAAATTTTTAAAAAATAAAAAAACTATTAGTTTAATAATAAATATTTTAAATATCATATAAAAGCTTTGGTTAGAATATTCAACATAATACAATAGTATTTGTATATATTCATTAAAAGGCAGATGAATATAATAGTGGTTTAGATATATTTATAGCTAGGATTTTATGAAAATATGGTATTAAATATAAAGTATTAAATATAAAAATAATATACAACATAAACAACATTTGTGATACAATATATGGATGGAAATAGTCATGAAACAGCTATGTATGGTTTAATTTAAATTATTTAAATTTATTTTAATAATTATGTAAGTTAAAATGCTTTTATTTAAATTAATTTAAAATTATTTTTTATATTTTAAAAAAATTTATATCATTACTATCAATAAATAATAAATTGGTATCTATTGTATATTGTGTTAAGAGCATTTGTACAATTATGATAAATCTATTAATATATAGGTGGTGAACAATGGTTATGAAAAAGACCGTTGGAGAAAAAATTAGAGCTTTTCGTCAACAAAAAAAATTAACTCAAGAGCAATTAGCTTTAGGAGCTGAAATTAATCCAGTTTTCTTAGGTCATTTAGAACGTAATTTAAAGAGTCCAACAATTACAACATTAGAGAAAATAACAAGAGCTCTAGGAATTACTATGTCTGAATTGTTCTTAGATGTACCTAACAATGATAGTGAAATCGAAGTTAGACAAGCAAGCATTCAGCATATCAACTATCTCTTAAAAGATTTGTCCAACGAAGAATTGGATAAAATCACAGGCATTTTAAAAGAAATAATTGACTGGAAAAAAATGTAATGACATTTTTAAGTACCTATAATTTTTATTATAGGTACTTTTTATATTATGTAAAAAATAAATGTAAGAAATACATAAGTGGTTGAGGTTCAGTTATTATAATAGCATATTTTTTATAATTACAATAGATATTTTTAAGGATTAATTAAGTTTATTGAAGGTTTGCTATTTTAAAGGTATAATATAAATATGCTTTTAATTGTATATGTATGATTTTTAAAAATATCCCATTTCTTCTATCGGGATTATGAATTTTATATAAATTAATTAAGCAAAATCTGCAAATATAATATATTAATTTTATTTTGAATAAAGGAGATATTATTTTGAATTTACAAGAGAAAAATATTTATTGTGGTTTCAGATTAGATAAAATATCCCATATATCTGAAATTTCATCTAATGCATATGAATTTTATCATGAAAAAAGTGGCGCAAAATTATTATTTATAGAAAATAATGATGATAATAAAGTATTTTCTATAACTTTTCGCACTACTCCTACTGATAATACAGGTGTAGCTCATATTGTAGAACATTCCACACTTTGTGGTTCTCGTAAATTTCCTACTAAAGAGCCATTTGTAGAATTAGTAAAAGGTTCTTTAAATACTTTTTTAAATGCAATGACATTTCCAGATAAAACTATGTATCCTATAGCTAGCAGAAATGAAAAGGATTTCCGCAATCTTATGGACGTTTATCTTGATGCAGTATTTTATCCAAATATGCGTACAACACCTGAAATCTTAATGCAAGAAGGTTGGCATTATGAAATTGATAATGTAGATGCTCCATTAGCTTATAGTGGTGTAGTTTATAATGAAATGAAAGGTGCATTATCATCTCCAGATGGATTATTAGAAAGAAAGATTTTAAATAATCTTTATCCTGATACGACATATCAATATGAATCTGGTGGAGACCCTGTAGCTATTCCAGATTTAACACAGGAAATGTTTATTGACTTCCATAGTCGTTATTATCACCCTGCTAATAGTTATATCTATCTTTATGGGAATATGGATATGATGTCAACTTTATCTTTCTTAGATGAAGAATATCTCAGCAATTTTAATAAAATTGAAATTGACTCCCATATTGATGTACAAAAACCATTTACAGCTCGTAAATTGATTAAAGATATTTATCCTATAGCTCCAAGTGAAGCAAAAGAAAATAAAACATTTTTAAGCATGAATTATTCTATTGCAACTTCTTTAGAAAAAGAAAAAATGTTAGCATTTACTATATTGGAACATGCTTTATTGAAAAGTGAAGCGGCACCACTTCGCAATGCTTTAATTAAAGCTGGTCTTGGTAGTGATGTAATTTCTTCATTTGATAATGGTATTTTACAGCCAATGTTTAGCATTATCGTCAATGGTTCTGAAGCTGATAAAGTTGATGAATTTACAAAAGTTGTAACTGATACTTTAAATGACATTGTAAAAAATGGCATTGATGATGAATTATTACAGGCTTCTATTAATAGTATGGAATTTAAGCTTCGTGAGGCTGATTTTGGTCAATATCCAAAAGGATTGATTTATAATATTAATCTTATGAATAGCTGGTTATATGATGGCGATGCTACTATGTATCTCCATTATGAAGAAGCTTTGAAAACTGTAAAACAGTGGGCAAAAGAAGGTAAGTTTGAAACATTAATTCAAGAATATTTATTGGATAATACTCATAGTCATATTTTAATTTTAGAACCAGATGAAAATGTAATTGCTAAACAAGAAAAAGATTTAGCTGATAAATTAGCACAGAAAAAAGCTTCTATGAGTAAAGAAGATATTGAAAAAATTATTGCGGATACTCAAAAATTAAAAGAGCGTCAACGTTCTGTGGATAAACCAGAGGATTTAGAAAAAATTCCATTATTGAAAATTGAAGATATCACTAAACAATGTGATAAATTAATTATTGCTGAAGATGAAATAGCAGATACAAAAGTTTTAAGACATGATATTGATACAAATGGAATTTGCTATTTAAGAATGTTATTTGATATAAGCAATATAGCTTATGAAGATATAAATTATCTATTCTTATTGGAAGAATTCATTGGTAGAACTGCTACAAAAAATTACACATATGAAGCATTGGCTAATGCTGTAAACTTGCATACTGGTGGCATGAGATTTGCTGTGGCTACGTATGATAAAGAGGGCGATGTTGACTCTTATATGCCAAAATTTGTATTTAAAGCTAAAGTTTTGGTAGATAAGATGCCAGAATTGATAAAATTACTACAAGAAATAATTTTCAATAGTTCCTTTACTTCTAAAGAACGTATTAAAGATTTAGCAATGCAATGTCGCAGTGATTTTGAAATGTCAATATTGCGTTCGGGTCATCAGTTAGTTCTTGATGAATTGATGGCATATTTTACACCAAAAGAACGCTATGATAATTTTGGTGACTTAAAATTTTATGCATTTATTAAGAATTTCTTAAATGATTTTGATAATGAATTTAATAAAATGCAAACAGCTTTTGCTAAAATTTTACCAATGATATTTAATAAGGCTAATTTATTGACAAGTATTACTGTATCTAAAAATGATTATGAAAAAGTAATATCTGCAATTAAACCTTTATTAGAAGTATTGCCAAATGAAACTTATTCAAAACAAGAAATACCATTTGCAGTAGAAAAGAAAAATGAAGGTTTTATCACATCTTCTCAGGTACAATATGTTGCCAAAGGTGCTAATTTCATACGCTTAGGATATAAATATACAGGAGCTATGAAGGTATTAGAAACTATTATGCGTTATGAATATTTGTGGACAAATATTCGTGTTCTTGGCGGAGCTTATGGTGCATTTGTAAAATTCCGTAGAGATGGCAATATGTATTTTGGTTCTTATCGTGATCCTAATTTGGTGGAAACTTTAAATGTATATGATAAAACAGCAGAGTTTTTACGTAATTTTAACGTCAGTGATAGAGAAATGACAAAATACATCATTGGTACAATTAGTAATATTGATATGCCACTTACTCCTGTGTTAAAAGGCGAATTAGCTTCTTCTGCGTATATTGCTGAAATGACAGATGAAATGCGTCAGCAACAGCGTGATGAAATTTTGGCTACAACTCAAGAAGATATACGAGCTTTAGCTGATTTAGTAGATGCTTGCATGAAAGAAAATGCTATCTGCGTTTTAGGTGGAAGCAATAAAGTAAATGAAGCTAAAGATGTATTTAAAACAGTAACTACTATTTTATAATTTAATAAAAAAAGAAGACTCTCATAGTAATATGAGAGTCTTTTTTTATATATTTTCATTAAATTTATATCCTATTCCCCAAATTGTAATAATGTATTCTGGTGAATCTGGTTGAGGTTCAATTTTTTTACGTAATTTACGGATAAATGCCATTATATTATTATCTGAAAGCAGAAAATCTTCTTCCCAAACAGCTTGATATATTTGTTCTTTAGTAAAAACTTCGCCTTTATTTTTAGCTAAGAAATAAAGTATATCAAATTCTTTAGGTGTCAAAATTATTTCTATATTATTACGTAAAACTTTACGATTTTTAGGATAGATAGTTAATTCACCAAAAGTAAGTTTTTCATCTATAAATAATGGAAATGTGTTATCGGATATTTCTAAAATGAGATTATTAATATTACCGTTGATTAAATCTTTAAAGGACTGTTGTAAATCTTCAAGTTCATAATTTAAATCAGTTGGGACATTTTGGAGTTGTTCATATACCCATTTAGCTAAGGTAGGGTTTATAGTAATGAAAGTGGCATTTTTTTTCATAATATCCTCCTTTTTTTAAATGAGTTTTTTATATTTAGCGATATAAGAGTATTTGGCAAATGAAATTAATAGCATATACAGGATAACAATCACAAATAAATAAATGAAATATAATACAGGTAATTGAGTTAATCCTAAATTAGAAGCAAATGGTGTAAAAGTTAATCCTGTAAATAAGATTATGCCTATAATTGTTGTTATTAATACAGGTTTAGAGGTATTACTTTGAATAAATGGTATTTTTGATGTACGTAACATTTGCAAAATTAAGATTTGCGACCACATGGATTCTAAAAACCAACCTGTTTGAAATAGTGATATATATATCGTTTGCAAATGAATATCTGTTAATTCACTGTATAGTAATCCATTTGTAAATAATGGGCAAAAAATAAAGTAAAGAAATAAAAAGGTAATAATATCAAAAATTGAGCTTAATGGACCAAAAAAACACATAAATGAGCCTAGATGATGATTAGACCAATTCAAAGGCAAACGATAATTTTCATTATCAATTTTATCCCAAGGCAAAATTAAACATAAAATATCATATAGAATATTTAATAATAATAATTGGATTGCTGTCATAGGCAAAAATGGTAAAAAAGCACTAGCACAAATGATTGAAAATATATTACCAAAATTTGATGAAGCTGTAATTTTAATATATTTAGTGATATTTGTAAATGTTTTGCGACCTTCAATGATAGCTTTATGCAAAATGGTTAAATCTTTTTGACATAAGATAACATTAGCTACATCTTTTGTAGAATCAGTAGCTTCATTTATAGAGATACCTATATCCGCTTCAACAATGGCAGGAATATCATTTAAGCCATCACCTAAAAATCCTACAGTATGCCCATTTTGTTGTAAAGAAGTTACAATCATTCTTTTTTGATCAGGTGTAAGTTCAGCAAAAATAGTAGTTTTTTCTATTAATTTATCTAATTGAGTTGGGTTTAAATTACTTAGTTCATTACCAGTGATAATATCTGTAGTTGAAATGCCCACTCGTTTACAAATAGATGTAGCAACACTAATATTATCTCCTGTTAATAATTTTATATTTACATTTAATGATTGAAGTTTTTTTATTGCTTTAATAGAAGATTTTTTAGGAGCATCAAAAAATGCCAAATATCCTATTAAAATTAAATTATTTTCGCTCTCTAAATCAATAGATGTAGTGTCTGTTAAAGGTTTATAAGCTACAGCCATAACTTTCATACCATCTTCAAGCATTTCATCAATTACAGCATGTATACTTTGAGTATTTTTATTGTCTATAGGAAGAATGTTATTTTGGTATTCAACATATTGACAGCGTTTAAATAATTCTTTAACATCACCTTTAGTAATTAAAAGTTTTTGATATTCATTTTGAATAATAACACTACTACATTTTCGTTCAAAATCAAAAGGTATTTCTGAAATTCGTTTATTTTCATTAATTAATTGTCGAAAATAATCCTTTTTTTGAGGTATTGTAGCATATTTTAAAATAGCATTATCTATATGATTAGGATAACTTGATAAATGATAACTATTTAAGTAAGCAAAATCCAATGTTTTTTGATTTTCATTACCTAGAATATCAAGATAATATTCTAAAATAATATTATTAGAAGTTAGTGTACCTGTTTTATCTACACAAAGAATATCCATACTACCAAAACATTGCATAGCATAAATATCTTTTAAAATGATTTTTTGTTTAGACAAATAATTACTGCCTTTAACTAAACAAGTAGTAATTATCATAGGTAATAATTCAGGCGTTAATCCAATAGCTATGGAGAGAGCAAAAACAAAGGAATATAGTAAACTTCCATGCACTAATATAGAGATGATAGAAACTATGGGGATTAAAATAGCCATAAATTTTATCAGTGTTAAAGAGATAGAATTGGCATCTTTAAAAAAGCTTGTAGAAGTTATTTTAGATGTTTTATTTTGAGCAAACGAACCATATAAAGTATTAGTACCTACATTTAAAACGATACCTTCACCACTACCGCTAATAATACTAGTACCCATAAAAGCTAAATTAGAATAATTAGTAATGGTCATATTATCGAGATTTTTAATATCAGAATGTTTTTCAATAAGATCACTTTCACCAGTTAAAATAGCTTGAGAAATAAATAAACTATTTGTTTTTATTAGGCGAATATCAGCGGGAACTTTAGTATTAGCTGTTAAATATACATAGTCGCCAACAACTAGATTTTTAATAGGTATATCAATCCATTTATTATTACGCTTTACAGCAATATAATTGTTTAAAAAGGTATCCATTTTAGATAGTCTATAAAAAGAACGTTGTTCATAACTAAAGCGAATGATTACGCTTAAAATAATCATTATAGTAATGATAGTAATAGTACTGTAATTTTGATGCAGTTGTATAGGATAGATAATGTCCGTAATTATAGAAATTATGCTGATAATATATAAAATTATAGTAAATGGATTAAAAAATGCCCTATAAAGATGTTGTTTAGTAAATGAATGATCTAAATTATTAAAATTATTATCGCCAAAATTTTTTCTTTGCAATAGAATTTGATTGGATTTTAATCCTTTAGATGAAGTATTTAATAAAACATAGAGTTTATCTAAATCAATTGTTAAGTATTGTTTTAATTTATTATTTAACGAAAATATTTTATACATAGTACCCTCCTTTTTATTTATTTGTATTGTATCATATAAGATATATATTTTTAATAAAAGCTAGGACATATATAAATCCTAGCTTTTAATTTATTTATTGATTATTTTGTGGTTTAAGGCTCCAAAAAATGATATTCATAATAATCATAACGAAGAAACATATTCCTAAAGATAAATAAAAGTCAGTGTCTATATTGTGAAGATAAGAATTTGAAAATAAATTAGAGATAAGATGCATAATAAATACCTCCTAAAAATATATTAAAGTAGTTTTCCATAATGGCGAATATATGCTTTTTTTATGCTAGTAGCTAATAACATGTACAAGATTATACAAGGGATTAAATAGATAAAATAACTAAGTGGTAAAGCAATAAATCCTAATATTGTTCCTAGTGGAGAAAATGGAATAATTGTTAAGACTATAATGCCAATAAAAGTTAATAATGTTACAGGCAAAGAAGCAAAACTTTGAATAAATGGTATTTTTGATGTACGTATCATGTGAATTACAAAAGTTTGACTCCACATAGATTCTACGAACCAACCTGTTTGGAATAGTGCAATATATTCAGATTGTATTTTTAATAATTCACTGCCTTGATAGATTGTTGGTAAATCATTAAATAAGATACCATTAGATATAAATAACGGGCAAAAAATAAAATACATAAAGATATAAGTTATCCAATCGAAAATGGAACTTGTAGGGCCAAGCCAAATCATAAAACTTCCTATGGAAGAAGCATCCCAGTTTCTAGGTTTAACAAGAAATTCTTTATCAACATTATCCCAAGGAATAGCTGTACAAGATAAATCATAGATTAAATTTAAAACAATAAGATGTAAACTCATCATTGGTAAAAATGGTAATAATGCTGAAGCAATAAGAACAGAGAACATATTTCCAAAATTTGAAGATGCTGTTATTTTGATATATTTAATCATATTGGCGTATGTTTTACGACCTTCAATTATACCTTGTTCTAAAACCATTAAATCTTTTTCTAAAAGAATTATATCAGCAGATTCTTTGGCAATATCTACGGCACTGTCTACAGAAATAGCTATATCAGAAGATTTCATTGCAGTGGCATCATTGATACCATCTCCCATGAAACCAACCGTATGACCATTTTGGCGGAGCAATTTTACAATTTTTGCTTTTTGTTCTGGTGATAATTTAGCGAAAACATCAGTTTTTTCTACAGCTATAGCTAAATCTTGTTCTGGTAGTTGCTCAATATCTGAACCAAGTAAAAGATTATTAACTTTTAAACCAACTTGTTTACATATAGAACGAGCAACTTTATCATTATCCCCTGTTAAAACTTTTACTTTAACACCATATTCTTTTAATGCTTTTAAAGCTTTTACAGTTGATTCTTTTGGCGGATCTAAGAATGCTAGATAGCCAATAAGTACCATATTACATTCATCTGCTATGCTGAATTTATCTATTGGTGATGGATTATTTTTTTGAGCAACAGCTATTACACGCATACCTTTGTCATTTAATTTATCGACAGTTTTTAAGATTTCTTTTTTGATGAATTCGTCTAACGGTTTAATTTGCCCTTGATATTCAACATGAGAGCAGATAGATAACATTTCTTCGACTGCACCTTTAGTTATCATTTGGCATTTTTGATTTTTGTCCTTTACTACTATAGAAAGACGACGACGTGAAAAATCGAAAGGTATTTCATCTACTTTTGTATAGGCACTAGATAGATTTATTAAGTTAGGATTATTTTGTTCAATTTCTTCTGTTTTATTAATGATAGCTATATCCATTAAATTTTTATAGCCTGTTTGAAAATAACTATTTAAATAGGCATGACGTAAAACACGACTATCTTCATTTCCCAGTACATCTAAATGGTATTCTAAAACAACTTTATTCATGGTTAATGTACCAGTTTTATCAGTACAAAGAATATCCATAGCACCAAAATTTTGAATGGAATTTAAGTTTTTTACGATAGTTTTTTTCTTAGACATAGAAACGGCACCTTTAGCTAAGCAAGTAGTAACTATCATAGGTAACATTTCAGGTGTTAAGCCTACAGCAATGGAGATAGCAAATAAGAAAGCTTCTACCCAATCATTTTTAGTTATGCCATTGACAAAAAATACTATGGGTACCATAAATAACATAAAACGAATTAAAACCCAAGAGACAGAATTGACGCCTTTAGTAAAATTTGTTTCCACAGGTGTAGTAGAAACAGATGAAGCGATTGAACCAAATAAAGTATTATTGCCAACACCGATTACTACAGCAGTGGCACTGCCACTTATTACATTACTTCCCATGAATAAAATATTATTATAATCAGTAATAGAAAGATTTTTTTCTTGATAAGTTTTAGCAAATTTTTCTACTGGTTCACTTTCACCTGTTAATGAGGCTTGGCTAATGAATAAATCTTTAGCTTCTAAAATTCTAGCATCAGCAGGAATCATATCACCAGCACTTAGATGAATAATATCACCAATTACTACATCTTCTAAAGGAATTTCTGCTTTAGGGTGATATTGTCTAGTAACAGTGCAAGTAGTTGTTATTAAAGATAGAAGTTTTTCGGCTGCATTACCGGAACGGCTTTCTTGAACAAAACGCAAAGAGCCAGATATAAAGACCATTGTAAGAATTATAATAACGGTTACAGGATTTACATCATCAGGGCTGTTTTGCATGATAGGAATAATAATATCAGTAAAAATAGAAACTATAGCCAGACAAAATAAAATTGCTGTAAATGGGTTTATAAAAGCATTAGCAATACGTTTAATTAAAGATAATTTTTTTCCATGCACAATTTTATTATTGCCATATAAATTAAGATGTTCTTTAATTGTTTGCTCACTTAATCCCGTAAAAGAAGTGTTAAGAGCTTGTAATATTAGTTTGGTTGAATTAGTAGCACAAAAAATAATTTGTTCGTTCATTTTTTTTAGTGTTTTTGGATTAGTTGTCACAATTCTCCCTCCATAAAAATAAAATTAATAAATCACGTAACAAAGTATAAATTATTTGTTTATGTAATCATATGGCAGAATTCTTGCGATTTTATTACTTTTTTATAAAGATTTGAAAGAGCATATTATTTAATGAGATTTTAATGAAAGTTTTAAAGGGTTTTAATTTATATTTTTAGAATATATACAATATAAAGAAAATAATTAAAATCCTTAATAAAGGAGGGGTTTTTATGAATTTACAATTTTTAGGTGCGGCTCATACGGTTACAGGTTCTTGTTATTTATTAGAAGCAAATGACCATAAAATATTGATTGATTGCGGTATGTTTCAAGGTGCTAGAAATTTACGTGATTTAAATTATGAAGATTTTCGTTTTGTGCCATCGGATATTGATTGTGTGCTATTAACACATGCTCATGTAGATCATTGCGGTCTTATTCCTAAATTATGTAAACAGGGTTTTAAAGGCAGTATTTATGCGACAAAAGCAACTTGTGATTTAGTAAATATCATGCTTCCGGATAGTGCACATATTCAAGAAGCAGATGCTCAGATAACAAATCGTAAAGGGCAACGTATGGGTAAAACACCGATTGCTCCATTATATACTATAGATGATGCTATGGCTTCGTTAAAGCAATTTGTAGCGATTAATTATGATCAAGAAATAAATCCAGTAAATGGTATACGAGCTATTTATAAAGATGCTGGTCACATCATGGGATCAGCAATAATTGAAGTATATGTAATGGAAAATGGTGAAGAAACTAAAATTGTATTTACTGGTGATTTAGGACAACCTGATCAACCGATTATAAAAGACCCTACTCATATACAAGAAGCTGATTATTTAGTAATAGAGTCTACTTATGGTGATCGTAAACATCAAATTTATGATAAGGAAACCCCATTGGCTGAAATTGTAAATGATACAATGGACAGAGGAGGAAATTTAATTATTCCATCATTTGCAGTAGGTCGTACGCAGACTATGTTGTATTATTTATTCAAATTATGGAAAGCAAATCGCATTGAAGATTATTCAATCGTTGTCGATAGTCCTCTTGCTGTTGAAGCAACAAGAATTTTTGCTAAGAATACACAATATTTTGATGAAGAAGCAACGGAATATATAAAAAAACATGGTAAATTGCCTCAAATGCCACAATTACGTCTTTGTGAAAGTGCAAATGAATCTAAGGCTTTAAATACAGAAGAAGGCTCACGTATCATTCTATCAGCTAGTGGCATGGCGGATGCAGGTCGTGTACTTCATCATTTAAAACATAATCTTTGGCGTCCAGAATCTACAATTTTATTTGTAGGTTATCAAGCTGAAGGAAGTTTAGGCAGAAGATTGCTAGATGGTGCCAAGAAAGTAAAAGTATTAGGCGAAGAAATCAGCGTAAAAGCTAGAATTGTAAATATGGATGGATTTTCTGCTCATGCTGATTATTCACAGATGGAAGAATGGTTACAACATTTAACTATGTATAATGCTAAGCAGGTATTTGTAGTACATGGTGAAGCTACTGCAAGTAAAGCTGTAAAAGAAATGATAGAAGAAGAATTTGGCTGGAATGCATATATCCCATTTTATGCAGATAGAGCAATTATGAGTAAAACTGCATGTGAAATTAAAGCTGCAAATATTCCTCAAGTATCTGTACAGAAAGATATGGAAGAATTCTTTGTGGATATTGATGCAGATTATAGACAATTGCGTCGTAGAATTATTAATCTTGTGGTTAAAAATCCAGAACTTATGCCAGCAGCTATGAATACTATTCAAAAAGGATGGCGTTATGTTAAACGTTTGTTTAAGGATTTTGGTATTAGCTGATATTTTTCTTTATAAAAATTTTATCTGCTTTTTACGATAAATATTTTGGCAAGAAGAAAGAAATATGGTATCATTAGATTAAAGTTAAATCTTAGGAGGATTATATAATGGAAGAATTAAAAAACAATTCCGTTGTTGAAGAAGATAATGAAGGTACTGTAGTTGTTATTACTGACGAAGAAGGTAATGAATACAATTACGTAGAAGAAATGGTTTTCGATGCAGGTAGCGATAAATATGCGATTTTAGTTAGCATTGATGGCGACGAAGAATGCGAATGCCATGAACATGATGAAGAATGCGGCTGCGATGAAGAAGTAGATGTAATCTTAGCAAAAATTGTTAAAGATGAAAATGGTGAAGTTGAATATATTGAACCAACAGATGAAGAATTCGATTTAGCTCAAAAAGCTTATGAAGAATTAATGGATAAACTTGAAGCTGAAGAATAATCATCTAAAATGATTTTAATTCTATAAGTGTTAAAGAAGGTACCATAATAATGGTATCTTCTTTTTTGTGAATATATATTTTAATTGAGGTAGATTAAATTAATGGAAAATTTAGTTGAAGATATAAGTAAATCAGTAGTTATCGAATTACTTTTTGAAGAAGAACCTATAAGACCTACAGCAAATGCTATTTTTCGTGAAGCTAGAAATATATTTGGCGATATAAATATCGTTAGTAGAGATGAAAATGATACAGAGTTCAGCATGGATAAATTTGTAGCATATAATAAAGATAATACGACATCTGCTGTTGGTTTAGCTATGGGAAATGTATTATCTTTTGACGATAAGAAATCTGTAAGTGAATTTGAACGTACACAGATTTGGAATGTGGCTAATAGCGATGAATTATTAAGTAAATATAAGTATTGTGTTAAGATATGGGATGTTAATGCTCAAAGACAAATACCAAAAGAACGTGCTGTTATGCTTGTCGATTGGTTAAATATTGCTTTAAAATTATTTCCTAAATGTCAGGCTATATGGATAAAATCAGCAGGAAAATTCCAATTGGCACAATCTATAAAAAATCTTAAGGAAAACGGTATTGTTAAATATTTATTTAGCATGGTAAATATTCGTTTCTTTAATGTACCGCATACAAATGAATTTATCGTGGATAGCGTAGGTTTAGCAAATATTGGTTTGAGTGATGTACAATTTCATTTTAAAGGTATGAATCCAAATAAAGTTGCTAATTTAGCATATAGTTTAGCTCGTTATGTTTTAAATAATGATGATGTTTTGATAAAAGATGGCGATACGATTGACGGTATGAATGATGAAGGTAAAATGACACCAGATGTTCAATGGATTTGCAGATATGAAGATTCTTTAATTGAGCCACTTCGTCCAGTGTTAGATATAAATACTGGTAAATATGCTGCTGGCGATAGAAATTAAAAAAAACACTTTCTAATTTTAGATATTTCTAAGTTAGAAAGTGTTTTTTTATTTAAGTATTAATTATTTTATTAAGTTAAATTTACGCATTGCAGTTTTTAATTGTTCAAGATGAGCATCTTCCATTTCACAAAGAGGCATACGTAATGGTCCCATATTAAAGCCCATTAAACGAAGAGCAACTTTTACAGGAATAGGGTTTACTTCACAGAATAAAGCTTGAATTAATGGGATGTATTCAATTTGTTTTTTTGCAGCTTCTGCAACTTTGCCATCAAAAAACAATTGACACATATCATGTGTTTGCTGTGGCATAATATTAGAGAGTACAGAAATAACGCCTTGTGCACCTAATGACATTAATGGGATAACTTGATCATCGTTACCAGAATAGAATGTAAGTTTGTCACCGCAAAGAGACATTGTTTCAGCGACTTGACTGATATTTCCGCTTGCTTCTTTTACAGCTGCGATACGTGGATGTTCTGCTAAAACAGCATATGTTTCTGGTTTGATACCTACGCCAGTACGAGATGGCACATCATAAAGAATAATTGGAACATTTACGTTATCAGCGATAGATGTAAAATGTTTAATAAGACCTTTTTGTGTGCATTTATTATAGTATGGTGTAACTACTAATAATGCATCAGCACCAGCTTTATCAGCGTGCTGAGATAAATTAATAGCATATCTAGTATCATTGGAACCAGTACCAGCAATAACAGGAACACGTTTATTTACATAATCAACAGTAAATTTAATGATGTCTTCATGTTCTTCATCTGTCATAGTAGCGGATTCACCACTTGTGCCAGCAATAATAATGGCATCTGTACCATTATTTAAGTTAAAGTCAATTAAACGAGTTAGTTCATCATAATTAATACCATTTCCGTTTTCATAAAATGGAGTAGCAATAGCTACACCTGCACCTTTAAATATTGCATCTTTCTTCATAAAGAAAGCCTCCTTAATGACATCGTTTGATGTAGTTATTTATGATTATACAGGTAAAAATTTGTATTGTCTATAATATTTTAATTTTGTGCATGATTTTAAAACATTTTTCTGTATTTTTATTTTTTATTATTGTAATGTTATAACTTTTTTATTATTTGTATAACAAATCATGAAAGTATATATATTATATTTATTTGATATTAAATATAGTATAAGAATATGTATATCTATTAATTAATAAAATTAAAAAATGAACAAATAGAATAATTTTTAAAGGGGTTAATATTCTATAAGATATAGTAAAAGTTTATTAATAGTTTTATGCTATAATCTTATTGTAGTTTTATTTTTCTATTAAAGGAGAGATAATATTATGGATGATTTGGATTATATTGATGATAGAAATATGAAAATAAAAACTGAATTAATTGACGGCAAGATCTTTACAATAGCTCCACATCCTAGAGTTGAGCATGCTACTGTTTGTACAAATATTGCTAGAGATTTTATATGTTTTGTGTAATTATAATGATATAAATTTAAATAAAAAAGACTTGATTTATCAATTTTGAAATCAAGTCTTTTTATGTTTAATAATTATTTATTATTGTCTTTCCACCAATAAATACCGTCTTGTTTTGGTAAGATACTAGCTTTAAATACAGGATCTTTAATACCTTGTTTTTTCTGTTGAGTATAGTCATCTAAAGCAATGAAAGCATATTTACCTAAAAGTAAGATAGCGATAATATTTGTGATTGCCATTAAAGCCATGAATAAGTCGGCTAAATTCCAAACTAAACTTAATTCAGCAATGGAACCAAAGAATACCATAGCAACAACAAAGATGCGGAAGATATTTAAATATAATGGGTTATCAGATAGATGTTTTATATTGATTTCACCATAATAGTAATTACCTACAATAGAAGTGAAAGCAAATAATAATACAATAATTGCTATACCTGTGGAGGCAATATCACCGAAATATAGACTTAAGTCATATTGGATAAGCTGTATACCAGTTAAACCACTTGCTTGATAGTCACTGCTGAATAATACGATGAATGCAGAAGCTGTACAAATAAATAATGTATCAACAAATACACCAAAAGCTTGGATAAGACCTTGTTTTACAGGATGACTTACTTCAGCTGTTGCTGCTGCATTTGGTACAGAACCCATACCAGCTTCATTGGAGAACAATCCACGTTTAATACCAGTCATGATAGCAGCACCAAAGCTACCACCAGCAACAGATTCGATACCCCAAGCATCTTTGAAGATGATGGATAAAACAGTTGGCAATTCAGTGATATTATACAATGTAATACCTAAAGCTATGAGTAAATAGATACCAGCCATAATAGGTACCATATATTCAGTAACTTTAGCAATACGATGTAAACCACCAAATACAACAATACCTGATAATATTGCAATTACAATACCGATCATAGTTGCATCGAAATTGAATGCAGTTTGTAAAGATAAAGAAATTGTATTGGATTGTACAGAATTGAAGATAAGTCCATAAGTAATACTGATTAATATAGCAAAGAATACGGCTGTTTTAGGGCTATGAAGTGCATTATTGATGTAATAAGCAGGGCCACCAAGATATCCGTTACTATCAGTACGAGGAACTTTGTAAATCTGGGCGAGAGTACTTTCTACAAAGCCAGTTGCGGAACCTAATATAGCAATAATCCACATCCAAAATATAGCACCTGGCCCACCGAGAACAATAGCGATAGCGATACCAGCGATATTACCAACACCTACACGGGAAGCTGTACTTACACAGAAAGCCTGGAATGAGGAAATTTGTTGTCCTTCCATTTTGCTACCTGCATCGCTAGTTATGAGTCGTACCATTTCTTTGATAAATCTTATTTGTACAAATTTTGTACGAATAGTAAAGATAATACCAGCACCGATTAAGAGAATGATTAATACGTAGCTCCATAAGACATCATTGATTTGACCAACTATTGAGTTTAATAAATCCATGGAAATCCCTCCTATCAAAATAATATGTACATTATATCATAAATTTATGCTATAAGAATTTTTATTAATCAAATTAATAGAAAAATATATAAAATATTAACGAAAAGAACTAAGTTATGTTAAAATTATCTTAATAAATGTATCAAATAATATAGATATGATATGTAAGGTATACTGTTTATTATGTGAAAGAAAGAGAGGTTGTAATGGAATTAGCAAATTTAAATATAAATAATAATATAGATGATGTTAAAGTGAATGAAGAAAATATCGTAGATTTTACACATTTGCATGTGCATACAGAATATAGTTTGCTAGATGGTGCTAGTAGAGTAAAAAAATTAATTGCTCATGCTAAGGATTTAGGCATGAAATCCTTAGCGATTACTGATCATGGTACGATGTATGGAACGATTGCTTTTTATAAGGAAGCATTAAAACAGGGAATAAAACCTATTATTGGCTGTGAAGTTTATTTGGCACCAAAATCACGTTTTGATAATTTTGAAGTAGAAGGTACTCGTTATTATCATTTAATTTTGTTAGCAGAAAATAATAAAGGCTATCAAAATCTCATTAAATTAGTTTCACTAGCTAATATTGAAGGTATGTATTATAAGCCTCGTGTGGATAAAGATTTATTGCGTCAATATCATGAAGGTATTATTTGTTTGAGCAGTTGTATAGCCGGTGAAATACCTCAAGCGATTATTCGCGATAATATGGAACGTGCGGAAAAATTAGTACAAGAATATGTAGATATTTTTGGCAAGGATAATTTCTTTTTGGAGATACAAAATCATCAAATTCCAGAAGAAGCTAAGGCAAATAAAGGATTAATCAGTTTAGCTAAGAAATATGATTTAAAATTAGTAGCTACAAATGATATACATTATATAAAAAAAGAAGACAATGCTTTTCATGATGTGCTTTTATGTATTCAGACTGGCAGAACTTTAGATGATAAGGATAGAATGAAATTTTATAATGATGATTTCTATTTAAAATCTGGTGCAGAAATGCTTGCTTTATTTAAAGATACACCAGAAGTCATTACAAATACTTTAGAAATTGCAGAGCGTTGTAATGTGAGCTTTGAATTTGGTCATTTACATTTACCAAATTTTCCTTTGCCAGAGGGGATGACGGATGAACAGTATTTGCATAAATTATGTAAGGAAAAAATTCATAATAGATATCCTGAAGTTACAGAGGAAATACAGAAAAGATTAGATTATGAATTATCTATTATTAATCGCATGGGCTATGATAGTTATTTTTTGATTGTGTGGGATTTTATAAATTTTGCTCGCAGTCAAAATATAGCGGTGGGGCCTGGTCGTGGTTCGGCAGCTGGTAGTATTGTAGCATATATTTTGGGAATTACAGATATTGATCCGCTAAAATATAGTTTACTTTTTGAACGTTTTTTAAATCCTGAACGTGTGACAATGCCGGATATAGATATCGACTTTTGTTATATTCGTAGAGATGAAGTCATTGAATATGTAAAAAGAAGATATGGCGATGACCATGTAGCACAGATAATTACTTTTGGTACGATGGCGGCAAAAGGTGCAGTGCGAGATGTCGGTCGCGTTATGAATATGCCTTATAACGAAGTGGATAAGATAGCAAAATTAATTCCGCAAGAGTTAGGCATGACTTTAGATAAAGCATTAAAGGATTCATCAGAGTTATTGAGCCTTTATCAAGAAAATCTCGAAGTTCGTAAATTAATTGATTTTGCTAAAGACGTAGAAGGTATGCCACGCCATTCTTCAACTCATGCTGCGGGCGTAGTTATTTCTAAAGATCCTGTTACGGATTATGTACCTATTCAGATATCTGAAGGCACATTTGTGACGCAATATGATAAAGATTGTGTCGAAGAATTAGGTCTGTTGAAAATGGACTTTTTGGGATTGCGTACGCTTACAGTTATCGCTGATGCTTTAACAAATATAAAAAATAATCGCGGTATAGAGATAAATTTAGATGAAATTCCACTTGAAGATGAAATGACTTCGCAAATGCTTTGTCGAGGAGAAACAGGAGCAGTATTTCAATTGGAGTCTGCCGGCATGACTACCTTGGTAAAAGATTTGCAACCAACTGGATTTGCTGATTTAATTCCTGTTATGGCATTGTATCGACCAGGGCCTTTAGGTAGTGGCATGGTAACGGATTTTATCAATGGTAGACATGGTAGAAAAAAAGTAACATATATTCATCCAGATTTAGAGCCAATTTTAAAAGAAACTTTTGGTGTGATTTTGTATCAAGAACAGGTTATGCAGATAGTTCAAGTATTAGCTGGTTTCACTTTGGGGCAAGCTGATATTTTACGTCGTGCAATGGGTAAGAAAAAGCATGATGTCTTGATGTCACAAAAAGAAAATTTCTTAAAAGGTGCTAAAGATAATGGTGTAGATGATAAACTCGCAGAGACTATTTTTGATTTATTATTACATTTTGCCGATTATGGTTTTAATAAATCTCACAGTGCTGCTTATGCACTTGTATCATGGAGAACAGCTTATTTAAAAGCTCATTATCCACAGGAATTTATGGCGGCTATTTTGACTAGCTTGATGACAAGTAATAAAATTGGCGAATATATTGAACAATGTAAACATATGGGAATTGATATTTTGCCACCAGATATAAATGCTAGTCGTGATACATTTACTGTCGATAAAAATAGTATTCGTTTTGGCTTAGCGGCCGTAAAAAATGTAGGTGAAAATGCTTTAAAAACGATTGTAGATATTCGCGAAAAAGATGGTCTATTTAAATCTTTAGAGGATTTTTGTTCACGAGTTAGCAGTAGATGTATCAATAAAAGAGCTTTAGAAAATCTCATAAAATGTGGTGCATTTGATTCTTTAGGTTATAATCGTGCTCAATATATGGCTGTTTTAGACCAAGCTATGGATTTAGGCTCTAGACGTCAAAAAGATTTAGCTAGTGGACAGATGGATTTATTCGGTGATTTTATGGAGGAAGAAGAAAATATTGATAAATTGGAAATGCCAAGAATACAAGAATTTCCTAAAATAGAATTATTGAATATGGAAAAAGAGATCACAGGTTTTTATATCACAGGGCATCCACTAGAAGAATATAGAGAAAAAATACAGTATTTAACCACTGTTGAAAGTTTAGAAAAACAAAAAGATGGTAAATATGTATCTGTAGCAGGAATTATTCGTAAGGCAAAAAGAGTAACTACGAAAAAAGGCGATATGATGTGCTTTTTAGAAATCGAGGACTTTTTGGGTGTAGTGGAAGTCATTGTATTTCCAAAGGCGTTTTATGATAATATCAATTATTTAGTGCCAGATATTCCTGTTGTCGTCAGAGGAAAATTGGATAAAAGTGATGATACTAATAAAATCATCGCTGATAAAGTGATTGGTTTAGAGGATTATACGCCAGAATTTTGTATTATCGTAAAACCAGAGCAAGAAGATAATGCTTTCTTTAGCAAAATAACAGAAACATTGCAAGAAAATGCTGGTCCTTGCCCTGTTTATATGTATTTTATGAGCAGTAAAAAAATGATTAAGGGTAATCGAGAATTTTGGATTGATGGCAGTGAAACTGTAGTCAATAATTTAAAAAATCTTTTAGGCAAAAAATCAATAAAGCAAAGATAAATTTCAATTAAAAATCCCCCAAAATAGATGAATTATTTTGGGGGATAATTTTTATAGTATTAAATTAATTATTAAAGAAATCTTCAATAGCTAAGCGAATAGCTGAATAATTAAATCCTTTGCGATAGAGATAACCTTGGCATTTTAATTTATCAGCTTTACTGGGAAGATAACGGCTATTTAATAATCGCAAACAAACAGTATATTCATAATCTATTTCATCAATAGCTGTTTCTTCTTGGGCATTTTGAATATCACTTTGTGAAAAACCTTTTTCTATTAATTTATATTTAATAGCTTTTAGACTGCGATGTTGTTCATTGATATATGCTTGATATTGACGTTGACATAAATCTGTATCATCTAAATAATGTCGAGCTATTAAGCGATTAATAGTTGCTTCTATTTCTTCTGAGGAATATTCTTTGCGTTTTAACTTTGTAATTAATTGTTGAGTGCTATATGGTCTTATAGCGAGTAAATCTACAGCATAAACTAGTGCTGTTTTACAATTATTTTGCTGTTTCATTATCAGATGTTACCTTAGTCTTTTTAGCTGGTTCTTCAACTTTTTCTTCAGTAGGTTCATCTTTAGCGAAGAGTTTTTGACGAATTTTATTTTCAATTTCTAAGGCTGTATCAGCATGTTCTTTTAAATAAGCTTTTACATTTTCTTTACCTTGACCTAAACGAGTGCCTTGGTAAGAATACCATGTACCGCTTTTATCTAAGATTTCAAAAGCTGTACCCATATCAATCAAGCTACCTTCACGAGAGATGCCTTCACCGTACATGATATCAAATTCAGCTTGTTTGAATGGTGGAGCCACTTTATTTTTTACAACTTTAATTCTTGTTCTGCTACCTACAGGATCGTTACCTTGTTTTATTGTATCGATTTTACGCACATCTAAACGAATGGAAGCATAGAATTTTAAAGCTCTACCACCAGTTGTAGTTTCTGGATTACCGAACATAACGCCAACTTTTTCACGAATTTGGTTGATGAAGATTGCTGTTGTACGAGATTTGCTGATGATACCTGTCAATTTTCTCATAGCCTGAGACATTAAACGAGCTTGTAGACCAACATGAGAATCTCCCATGTCGCCTTCGATTTCTGCTTTAGGAACAAGTGCTGCGACAGAGTCAACAACAACGACATCGATAGCGCCACTGCGAACGAGAGCATCAGCAATTTCTAGAGCTTGTTCACCATTATCTGGCTGAGAAATCAATAAATTATCAATATCTACACCTAATTTTTTGGCATAAACTGGATCAAGTGCATGTTCAGCATCGATAAATGCAGCTACACCACCTATTTTTTGTGCTTCAGCTACGATGTGAAGTGCTACAGTTGTTTTACCAGAAGATTCTGGGCCAAATATTTCTACAATACGTCCGCGAGGAACACCACCAACACCGAGAGCTGCATCGAGTGGTAGACAACCTGTATGAATGACTTCGATATTCATATTGGCGGAAGCATCACCTAATTTCATGATGGAACCTTTACCAAAGTCGCGTTCAATTTGTTTTAAAGCACTTTCAAGTGCTTGTACTTTATCCATTTTATCCATGGGAATAAATCACCTGCTTTTTAAATCTTATCTAAAAAATATATATAAATTATACTCTATATATTCCTAAATAATCAAGCAAAAGTTCAGTTTTCCGAACAAATTTAGAGCAATTATGTTTAAGAAAAATAGCTTTAATTTCGAATATATTGTATAATATCAGATATAATTATTTTATTTGGAGGGTTATTTTTTATTAAATGGACAGTTTTGATGACCAGTATATTTTGCTCGAGGAATTATATGAAGATAGTTTTTATCCTGATTTTTTGATTGATAAAATAAAGTATTTATTGGAAGATTTTATTAATTATGTGGAACAAAAACCTAATGATATGACTGAAGTAGAAGATAAAATATATGAATTAATTCAAAATGCCAATAATCTGCAATATGAATTTCTTGATAATGATAGCGAATATGATAATCTTGCACGTGAATGTCTTATTCGCAATTTGGAATATATTATACAATGGTTTCATTTGCCGATTGATTTAGAGGAAGTATTAGCAGAACGTGAATGGGATTAAACCTATTTGATGATAAATATTATTAATTTAAAAGCATAAAATTTTATGTTATACTTATAGTAGTTTATTTATTTGGAGGATTGTTTAATGTTATTAAATAAAAAGTCTGTAGAACTTTTAGCTCCAGCTGGTAATTGGGAAACATTAGTTGCTGCCATTGATGCTGGGGCTGATGCTATTTATTTGGGTGGAAAACATTTTAATATGCGTATGCTCAAATCAGACGCTAATTTTGATAATGAGATGTTAAAAAAAGCTGTGGAATATGCTCATGCTCATGGAGTAATGCTTTATATTACGATTAATAATTTAATTAGCGATGAAGAAATTCCAGAACTTGAAGAGTATTTAATTTATTTGAATGAAATTCAACCAGATGCTATTTTAATTCAAGATTTAGCTATTGCTCAAATTGTGAAAAAACTTGGATTGCATATAACAATGCATGCATCTATCATGATGAATTCCCATAATAATGCTGCTATAAAAAAATTAAAAGAATATGGTATTCGCCGTGTAGTTGTCAGCCGTGAAATGTCTTTAAAAGAACTCAGCGAATTAAAAGCTGTAGATAGTGATTTTGAACTTGAATATTTTGTTCATGGTGATATGTGTATTTCTGAAAGTGGACAATGTATTCATTCTGGTGTTTTATTTGCAAATAGCAGTAATCGCGGTCGTTGTATGAAGGCTTGTCGTTGGCCATATAAAATCATTGATGAACAAACAGGTCAAGAACAAGAAACTACAACAGATGGGGATTATCGCTTAGCACTAAAAGATATGTGTATGTACAGAAATATTCCAGATTTAATTCAATCTGGAGTATATTCTTTTAAAATTGAAGGTCGTATGCGTAGTGCTGATTTCGTGGCAAATATTGTAAGTATTTATCGTCGTGCCATTGATAATTACGTAGCTGATCCTGCTGGTTATCATGTAAATGAAGATGATTGGAAAAATCTTTTTGAAAATCGTGTACGTGATTATTCTACTTGTTTTGCTATGGATAAACCTGATAGTAGAGCTATTGGCTATACTGGAAAACGCGAACCAAGATTTTTCAGCTATGCGGCTAAAGAAGCAGATTTAAATTGTGAATGGCTCAATGATTTAGATGCTATAAGAACTGCTAGTAATAAACCAAAACTTGCTGTTAAAGCTGCAACATTAGCACACGCTCGTGAAGCTTTAGCAAATGGTGCTGATGTTGTTTATGTAGCAGGCGAAGTTTATCGTCCACATACTCCATGGACTTTAGGAGATATAAAAACTATTTTGCAAGAAGCTCATGATGTTGGGGCAAAAGTAATAGTTAATACACCTAGAACAACTTTAAAAGATCAGTGCAGTGAATTAGAACAATTATGTCATGATTTAAATGAAATAAAACCAGATGGTATCATGGTGGGAAATTTAGGAGCTGCTACTATTGTACGTGAGCTTACAGATTTACCTATTTATGCTGACCATAGTTTCAATGTATTTAATCATGTAGCTACAGAATTTTTACAAGAAAATGGTATTGTAAATGCAACAGCTTCTTATGAATTGCCTTATGCTGAAGTAAAAACTTTAGTTGAAAGCAGTAAATTGCCAATGACAATCATTGTTCATGGTAATGTAGAAGCTATGATTTCCGATACAAATATTCCTGCATTGAATTTAAAATATGATCCACTTACTAATCCAGAATTCAATGATAAACATTTTGCTTTATTGGATACAGTTGGCGGTAAACATTCTATGCGTATGGATCAATTTGGTAGAATTCATATTTTATTTACTAATGATTTATGTCTTCTTCCTTACATTGATAAATTGATGGGTGCAGATACTCTTCGTATCGAAGCTCAAGATTATACAGCAGAGGTTACTGGTATGTTGACTAAAATCTATCGCGACGCTATTGATAATGGCAAAAATAACGATATGATCGAAAAAATCAAAGAAGTAAGTCCTCGTCCAGTTGGTATTGGTGTTTATCGTCATAAAAAATCTTATTAATTATTCATAGTCATTTTAGAATTGTCATTTTTATTTTAGGCTTTATGGCTTATTATATTAATGACAATTCTTTCTAATGTTTATTATCAATATTATTTATACATAACATTAGAAAATATAAAATAATGAAAGGAAGTTTGTTATGTCTCAATATTTAGGTCCTGAAAAATGTCTTGAAAAGAAAAAGAAATATATCATGCCTTGTTTAGGTCATTTTTTTGCTAATCCTCCACAATTTGTAAAAGGTGAAATGCAATATCTTTACGACCATGAAGGCAAAAAATATTTAGATTGTTTTGCTGGTGTATCTGTTATAAACTGCGGTCATTGCAATCCTGAAATCACGCAAAAAGTAGCAAAACAAGTGCAGACTCTACAACATGTTTGCAATATCTATTTGACAGAAGATATTTATAATTTAGCTGAAAAATTAGCTCAAGTAACACCAGGCAGATTACAAAAATCTTTCTTTTGTTCTACAGGAACAGAAGCAAATGAAGGTGCGTTACTTTTAGCAAATATTTATAATGGAAAAAGTGAATTATTAGCTCTTCGCAATGGCTTACATGGCAGAACAAAACTCACTATGAATTTGACAGGTATCGGTATGTGGAGAACTGATCCAAATCCTGTGGGTGGTATTCATTTTGCACCAAACCCTTATTGTTACCGTTGCCCAATGGGTAAAAAATTCCCAGAATGTGATTATGCTTGTGCAAATGCTGTAGAAGATATTATCAGTTATGCAACTTCTGGAAATGTTTCTGCTATGATTTGCGAAACTATCCAAGGTAATGCAGGTATTGTAGTACCTCCAAAAGGATATTTTAAACGTTTAAAAGAAATTTTAGAAAAACACAATATTTTATTGATCATTGACGAAGTACAAACAGGTTTTGCACGTACTGGAAAGATGTTTGCCATTGAAAATTATGATGTTGAACCAGATATTATGACAATGGCTAAAGCTTTAGGCAATGGTGCTCCTATTAGCTGTTTTATTTCTCGCAGTGAAATCGCAGATAAATACACTCGTCCTGGTGCTTCTACATTAGGTGGAAATCCTGTTTCTTCTACAGCTGGTATCGCTGTACTTGATTATATTGAAGAACACAATCTTGTTGGAAAAGCCCGCGTTCGTGGAAAACAATTAAAAGATGGCTTGACTGCTCTTCAAGAAAAATATCCGTTTATCGGTGATGTTCGTGGTTTAGGCTTAATGGTAGGTGCAGAGCTTATTAATCCAGATAAATCACCAGCTCCAGATAAGCTAGAATTTGTAGTGGAAACAATGAAAGATAGAGGCTTCCTCATCGGTAAAAATGGTATAGCTAGAAATGTTCTTGCATTCCAACCACCACTTATCATAACTGAAGAAAATATCAATGATTTATTGAACAATCTTGATGATGTTATGTCTCAGGTAAAATAAAATATATAAATAAAAAAATAGTCCCTAGTAGTTTATGCTACTGGGGACTATTTTTATGAGTTTTTAAATTAGAATACCCATTCATCACCGAAGCGTTTTAATAAATTATCGGCTTCTGCAGGGCCATCGGAGCCTTGTTCATATGTGAATACTGGAAGTTTATCCCAACGATATAAATCTTTTAAGTGTTCAATATAATCCCAACTTGTTTCGATTTGATCCCATTGAGAGAACCATGAGCGTTCACCTTTGATACAAGCTGTGATTAAACGTTCATATGCTTCAGGAGTGTTTATTCTACTAGAAATGGAACTGCTTTGGCTAAAGTCCATTTTTGCTTGTGTGATTTCTTCAGTATCTCCTGGAGTTTTTACATTAAATTGAAGATGTACACCTTCATTTGGCTGAATCTTTATGATTAAGATATTGCGTGGAGCAGAAATAAATGTTTGACGGAAAACGATTGCTATTTGCATTTCACGATAGCGAAGTTTTTTGCCTGTACGAATATAAAATGGAGTATTCCACCAACGTTCATTGTCGATAAACAAGCGAAGTGCAGCATATGTTTCTGTTGTAGAGTCTGTAGGAATGGATTTTTCTTGGCGATAACCTTTATATTGACCTAAAACTAAAGTATCACGAATATCTTCTACAGGACGAAGTGCACGCAGTACACGTAGTTGAGCGTCATGCATAGCTGTAGTGGAGAATTGTTCTGGCCATTCCATGGCAACTATGGATAAAATCTGGAATAAATGGTTTTGAACCATATCTTTTAAAGCTCCGCTAGTGTCATAGTAACCACCACGTGTGCCGATACCTAAATCTTCAAAAGCGGAAATCTGTACAGATTCAATATACTGTGAGTTCCAAAGATTAGCAAAGATAGGGTTGGTAAAACGAATTGTCTGGATATTACGTACCATTTCTTTACCGAGATAATGGTCAATGCGATAGATATTTTCTGCAGGGAAGAAGCTTTCTAATTGTTTGTTAAGTTCTTTAGCAGATTCTAAATTTTCACCAAATGGTTTTTCTAAAATAACCTTACCTAAAGAAGCTTCTTTTACTGCTTTTAATCCACTTGCAATTACACCGAAAAATTTTGGAGCTACTGCAAGATAAAATACATGGTCATCAATATTTTCAGCAGTATAATATTCGGATAAACGAGTATATTCGTTTAAATCGGAGATATCCATTTTAAAATAAGAGATACGTTTAGCAAAAACTTCAAAAGTTTTTTCTTCATATGGTAAACGAGCGAATTTTTTTACCCAATCACGAACTAATTCGCAATACTGTTCTGTAGTATAATCGCGTCTACCAATGATGATAATTCTGGATTGAGCTTCTTCGGCATTTGCCGCAGTCATATTGTACTGTGCAGGCATAAGTTTTCTAAAAGTCAAATCACCAGTACCACCAAAAATTGTAAAAGCTTTATTTAAAGACATGTTAACTCTCTCTTTCATAAATAATTCATAAATAAAAATAAATATATATTATAAAATTATACCTATAGCATGAGGTACTTTATCTGTATTGATTAATTTAACAATTTTTCCATTTGTTTTATCTAATTGGAAGCTACTCATATCATCAGTATCTTTATTTACGACTAAAAGATATTGTTCATCTTCACTTAAGATAAAATCTCTAGGGTGCATACCACCACTGTTTATTTGTTGAATGATTTCAGGTTCGTTTTCAAGGCTAATAACAGTGAGTAAATCTGCTCCACGAGTGGAGATATATATGAAACGATTATCTTTTGTCATACGGATAGCAGCACTAGAAGTGTTATCAAGTTTATCTTTAGGTAGTAGATTTAATTTTGTATTCAAAGTAAATTCTAGATTATCTACGCTAAAATCAAAAAATTCACTGCTTAATTCACTTACTAAATAAAAATGAGAATAATCATGATTGAATATTCCATGACGTGGGCCTGTTTTTGCAGGGAATGTTAAAGTTTTTACTAGAGTATAATCATTGTTCATATCAAAGATACGAATTTCATCAAGCAATAAGCAAGGTACCATTAGATAATTTTTATATAATATTACTTGATGACAACCTGCTTTGTTTTGAATGGAGATTTGTTTTATTAATTTTAATTTATCATTAATTATTTGATAAATCATAACGACACCATCATGATAGTTAGCTGTGTAAATAAAATTATCATGATGTTTTACAAAACATGGAGAATTGTTTTCTAGAAGAATTTCATCTAATAAAGTTTTAGTAGAAATATCGATTAAAGCAATGCCACTTTTGTTATTTTTACTAGTAGTAATTATTAGTTTATCTTCATATTTGTCAACGCATTTTGCATCGTCGATACTAAGAAAAGATTCTATATTAGAGATTTTTCCAGTAGTTTCTTCAAAGGAAAATTGATAAATTCCTTTAGTAGATGTAGTATTGTAAGTACCAATATAACCAGTTAGCATAAAATAAACACTTCCTTAATTTTATATTTAAATACTTAAAATAAATTGTATTTAATTGGCACAAGCCATTAATATACTGATTATATAGTATAAATTATAAATAAACAAGTAAGAGTCATATCTTTGGTATAAAAATTTTTTATATAAACGATATGTTAAATTTTATTAAATCAAAAAAATATATAAGAAAAATTAATAATAGATGTACTTGTATTTTAAAAAAAAATAAACTATACTAAATTTAAATCAGTGATATATATTTTAAGTATATATTTATTGATATAAAAAAATAAGGAGTGTTTTTTTATGGAACAAATTAAACGTTACAAAGCAGTAATCACAGGCAATGTACAAGGTGTAGGTCTTCGTTTTTTTGTTGTGGACAATGCAAGCAAACTTGGTATTACTGGCTGGGTAAAAAATATGGCAGATGGAACTGTAGAAATGGAAGCACAAGGCAATCCAGATAAATTAGATCAGTTATTTGCTACTATAAAAAAAGGTAACTTTATTATTAAAGTTGATAATATTGATTGCACAGAAATTGACTGTGTTGAAGAAGCATCATTTATCATTAAATACTAATGATAAATGATATGAAAATTAAAGATGCGTTATATAAGGAATTATGAGAGAGCAATGTCGATAAACTTTGGGATGGAGATTATCGACATTTTTTTATTTTCCAAGAATAAGATTTATACATAAAAATTTTAGTGAATTTGATAATATATTGATAGATAAAAATGAGCTTTGAAAACTAAAATGATGCATAAAATTTATAATAAATTATGAGAAATCGTTGTCAGTATTGACGTATTAATAGGATTTTCGTTATAATTGATATGTAAAATATAGATGTTAGAACTTGCTTAAGGATAGTGATTTTTATGAAAATAAATAAAGTATTAGTTATACATGGACCAAATTTAAATTTACTTGGCACTCGTGAACCAGAAATTTATGGTAGTATGACTATGCAAGATATTAATGAAGATTTAGCAAAACAGGCTAAGGAACATAATGTCGAAATAGATTTTTTTCAAAGTAATCATGAAGGAGCTATTATTGATACTTTACATAATGCTCGTGGTCAATATGGCTATATTATTTTAAATGCTGGTGCATTTACACATTATAGTATTGCTATACGTGATGCTTTAGCTGCTATTGATATACCTGTAATAGAAGTACATCTATCTAATATCCACAAAAGAGAAGAATTTAGACATCATTCTGTAATTGCACCTGTAGTTGAAGGTCAGATTTGCGGTTTTGGTTTGGAAAGTTATAAATCTGCGTTATTTATTGCTATTAGTAGACTACAAAAAGAGGATTAAATTATGTGTCAAAATAATCGTATAGAAAATCTTAGAAATGTATTGCAGGCAAATTATTGTGATGCAATGCTTATAAGTAAAGAAGAAAATTTACATTATTTTAGTGGTTTTACAGGTGATGATACATTTTTAGTAATCACTTTAAATGATTGTTTTTTGATTACTGATTCACGTTATACACAACAAGCTAGTGAACAGACTTCATTTACTATTATTGAACAAAAAACTGGTTTACTTAGCAAAACTGTAGAACTTATAAAGAAATTAAATATTAATAGTTTAGCATTTGAAGGTAATGCTTTGATTTTTAATCAATATAATTATTTAGCTAAAAATTTAGATGATATTGAAGTTGATTTCTCTACATCTTTAGATTTAACTAAACTTCGCATTATAAAGGATGAAAATGAGATAGAATTAATAAAAAAAGCTATTAATATCAGTGATAAAGCATATTCACATATATTAAAATTTGTAAAAGCAGGTATGAGCGAACAAGAAGTAGCGACTGAATTAGAATATTTTATGCGCAAATTGGGTAGTGAACGACCTGCATTTACTACTATAGTAGCTTCTGGTGTTAGAGGGGCATTACCTCATGGAGTTGCTACAGATAAGTTGATAAATAATGGTGAATTTGTTACAATAGACTTTGGTGCTGTTTACAAGGGATATCATTCAGATATTACGCGTACTTTTTGTGTAGGAAAAGCAAGTGATAGACAAAAAGAGATTTATGATATTGTTTTGCAAGCACAATTATTAGGGCTAAAAGAAATTGCACCTAATAAAAGTGGCAGAGAAGTTGATTTTCCTGTAAGAGAATATATAAAAAATGCAGGTTATGGTGATTTCTTTGGGCATGGCTTAGGGCATGGTGTTGGTCTTGAAATTCATGAGTTACCTCGTTTATCACCACTTAGTCCAACAGATAAGCTTAAAGAAAATATGATAGTTACTAATGAGCCGGGGATTTATGTGCCTGACTTTGGCGGTGTTCGTATTGAAGACACTGTTTTAGTTACTGCAAATGGATGCCAAGCACTTACACAAAGTGATAAACGGCTTGTTGAAATAATGTGACCGCAATAATTGAGAGTCGGGTATTTCACATTATATAAATAAAATTAGATAATATATTTTGGAGGAATGTTTTAATGATTTCCAGCAGTGATTTCCGTACAGGTCTTACACTTGAAATTGATAACGGTGTATGGCAGATTGTTGATTTCCAACATGTAAAACCAGGTAAAGGTGCAGCTTTCGTTCGTACAAAAATTAAAAACGTACAGACTGGTGCAGTTGTAGAACGTACTTTTAACCCTAATGAAAAATTACCAGCAGCTCATGTAGAAACTAGAGCTATGCAGTATTTATATGAAGCAGATGGTATGTACACTTTCATGGATAATGAAACTTATGATCAGATTGAACTTACAAAAGATCAATTAGGTAGTGCATTAAACTTCTTAAAAGAAAACATGGATATTAGCTTACAGTCTTTCAAAGGCAATATCATTGGTATTACTTTACCAAACTCTGTAAATCTTGAAGTTGTTGAATGTGAACCAAGCGTTAAAGGTGATACTGCAACTGGTGCTACTAAAATGGCAAAAGTTGAAACTGGTTATGAAGTTCGTGTACCACTCTTCGTTAACGAAGGCGACGTATTAAGAATTGATACTCGTACTGGTAACTATATCGAACGTGCATAATAATTAAATTATTAGGTATTTTTTAGAGGATAGATAAAATTGTTATCTATCCTCTTTTTATTTTACAAAAAAGTATTGATAATATTTATCAACTATGATATATTATAAGCGAAATGATAATTAATATCATTTAAGTAAAATGATGATAATACAAAAGGAGATTTCGTTTATGTTTAATAAATTAATAATAAAAAAAGTTGTGGGTAGAGAAATTATGGATTCTAGAGGTAATCCAACAGTAGAAGCAGAAGTTTTATTAGCTGATGGTACAATCGGCAGAGGTTGTGCTCCTAGTGGTGCATCTACAGGTGTATTTGAGGCATTAGAGCTTCGTGATGGAGATAAATCACGTTATAATGGAAAAGGTGTTTTAAACGCTGTAAAAAATATAAATACAGTAATCAATGATGTTTTGGTAGGAATGGATGCTTCTGATATCTATGCTGTAGATAATGCTATGATAAAAGCAGACGGTACAAAAGATAAATCAAATTTAGGAGCAAATGCTATTTTAGCAGTATCAATAGCTAGTGCTCAAGCTGCTAGTAAATCTTTAGGCATTCCACTTTATCGCTATTTTGGTGGTATTAACGGCAATAGATTACCTGTACCTATGATGAATATTTTAAACGGTGGTGCTCATGCTACTAATACAGTGGATATTCAGGAATTTATGATTATGCCAGTGGGAGCGTCTAGTTTTAAAGAAGCACTTCGCTGGTGCAGTGAAGTTTTCCACGCTTTACAAAAGATATTAAAAGATAGAGGATTAGCAACTTCTGTTGGTGATGAAGGTGGTTTTGCTCCAAATCTTGCCAGCGATGAAGAAACTATAGAAGTTATTTTAGAAGCTGTAAAAATGGCAGGATATGAACCAAGAAAAGATTTTATGATTGCTATTGATGCAGCTGCTAGTGAATGGAAAGGCAATAAAATAGGAGAGTATGTCTTGCCTAAATCTGGCAAAAAGTTTACTACTGATGAATTAATTGCTCATTGGAAAATGTTAGTGGAAAAATATCCAATTGTTTCTTTGGAAGATGGTCTTGATGAGGAAGATTGGGAAGGTTGGAAGAAATTAACTGATGCTATCGGTGATAAAGTTCAGCTTGTAGGTGATGACTTATTTGTAACTAATACTGAAAGATTATCTCGTGGCATAAAAGAAGGTGCAGGAAATTCTATTTTGATCAAGTTAAATCAGATTGGCTCTATTTCTGAAACTTTAGAAGCTATTAAAATGGCTCATAAAGCTGGTTATACTGCTGTTACTTCTCATCGTTCTGGAGAAACAGAAGATACTACTATAGCTGATTTAGCGGTGGCTTTAAATACTTGCCAAATAAAAACTGGTGCACCAAGCCGAAGTGAACGTGTAGCTAAATACAATCAATTGTTGAGAATTGAAGAAGATTTGAAACAGTCCGCTATTTATCCAGGAATTGATGCTTTTAATCAGAAGCATTAAGATTATTAGATAATAGATTAATAATTAATAGGCAAAATAAAAGTGAAGTAGTCAAATAAAAAGACTACTTCACTTTTTTATTTTATTGCAACTGTATTTTTTTAAATAATATCGTAAACGATACGTGTATTGCCTATATGAATAGTATCACCAGGACAAAGACAGAAATTGGAAATTGGTTTATCATTGACTAATGTGCCATTTAAACTATTAGCATCTCGTAGTATATGTCGACCATGTTCAAAAGTTATATAAGCATGAAGTCTAGATACATTTACATCTGTCAACAAAAATTCATTTTTGTCACGTCTACCAATATGAATTTGATTAGAGCCAAATGCTAAATAAGAGTCTTTATCTGGCCCTTCAATAATAGTTAAGGAAGCAAAATTTAAAGCTTGTTGTTTGTGTGAAGGATTGGTGAATTCTTTGATATCAATATTAGGTACGATAATAGTACCTTGTTCTAAGTCATCTGTACTATTATCAGTAGTTGATGAAGATTTATCGCTACTAAATTTCGCTGTTATATCACAGACACCTAGTTTGAATTCAGGAGATTTTAAGATATGAATGGTAGGCAATGTTTCCATAAAATAATCTTTTTGAATGACAGATTTATAGAGAAATAATTTTAAGTGGTTTTGTGTTTCTATGTTATTTAATTGGTTAAAATCTTCATTACTCATAGTGATAGTAAATTCATCAGGAACAAAGATAGCACGATTTACGCGTTTTTTCTGGCGGATTAAAATGCGATCAATGATTTTTTCTATTTCTGCCATTTGTAGATTACTTGAGAATTTACGATTAAAAAAACCTTCGATATTTTTTTCAAGAAAATTTTCCATACGTGAAAAAAACATAAAAATTCAACTCCTAGAGTTTTTATTTTGTTAAATGTTTATTACGCAATTGACCACAAGCAGCTTGAATATCTGTTCCCATTTCTTGACGAATGGTAGCTGTGAGATGATGGTCATTTAAATACTTAGCGAAAGCTTTTATTCTAGCTAAAGAAGGACGATTGTAATTACGCTCTTTGACTGGATTGATAGGGATTAAGTTCACATTAGCTAATTGATTTTTTAAGAGTTTACATAATTCTACTGCTTCAGTCATGTTATCATTGTATTTATCAATTAAGATATATTCATAAGTTATGCGTCTTTTAGTAGTATTAGCATAATTTACAGCAGCTTTAATTACTTCTTCGATAGGATAGCGTTTATTTATAGGCATTAGTTCTGTACGCAATTCATTATTCGGTGCATGTAAGGAAATAGATAAGGTGATAGGTAGATTTTCTTGAGCTAATTTATTTATTCCAGGCACGATACCAGATGTGGAAATTGTGATATTGCGATAACCTAAATTTAAGCAATAAGGCTCATGTACTAAACGAATGAAGTTTAATACATTATCATAGTTGAGCATAGGCTCACCTGAACCCATGATTACTATATTATTGATTTGCTCGCCTGTTTGATTTAATAATTCTTGTATAAACATTGCTTGAGCTAAGATTTCACCTGTGGATAAGTTTCTAGCCATGCCGTGAAGCGTAGAAGCACAGAAGCTACAGCCCATATTACAGCCTGCTTGTGAGGAAACACAGATGCTATTACCATAAGGTTGACGCATTAAAACTGTTTCTACACCGATACCATCGCCAAATTCTAATAAAAATTTAGTTGTTTTGCCATCACTAGAGTCTAGTCTATCACAAGATTTAGCACGTTCAATAGTAAATTCTTGTGCTAATTTTTCACGTAAATCTTTAGAAAGATTGGTCATTTCATCAAATGATGTAGCGTGTTTTTGATAGAGCCACTCAATAATTTGTTTTGCTCTAAATTTTGGTAGGTTTAAATCTGTAATTAGTGAAGTAAGTTCAGTTAAATTTAAGCCAAAAATATTGGTCATTATAAATTCCCTTCTAAAATAAATATAAATAATAGTTTAAGATTTTTATACTTTTTTGTACATACGAGCGATAAAGAAGCCATCTGTATTATCTTTATATGGCATTAATTGTAATGTTTTCTCTTTGCTTTTAGTTTTAAATGGTAAATATTTGCGGATATCTTCTAAAACGAATTCTGGATGTTTAGCTAAAAATTGATTGATGATTTCTATATTTTCTTGTGGCATGATTGTACAAGTACTATAGACTAATACACCTTGAGGTTTTACAGCCAGAGAAGCTGATTCTAAGATAGCTAATTGAAGAGGTGGTAATTCTTCAAAGATTTCTGCTGTTTTGTTCCAACGAGAGTCAGGTTTACGGCGAAGTACGCCCATTCCAGAACATGGTGCATCAACTAATACTTTATCTGCTTGATTTTCATATTGATTGCCGATTTCACGGGCATCTAATAATTTAGGCTCAATGATGTTGATACCTAATCTATTAGCATTATCTTGAATTAGTTTTAATTTATGTTCGTAGATATCACAAGCTATGATTTTTCCTTTATTTTGCATCAAAGTAGCCATATGTGTAGTTTTACCACCAGGGGCACTACATGTATCAATGATGAATTCATTAGGTTTAG
The DNA here is from genome assembly GCF_958438645.1 of uncultured Megamonas sp. NCBI lineage: Bacteria > Bacillati > Bacillota > Negativicutes > Selenomonadales > Selenomonadaceae > Megamonas > uncultured Megamonas sp. The sequence goes on along the minus strand of NZ_CAUBSM010000004.1, from coordinate 31,350 downwards.
GATCAACTACATGAGCTACAAGCATAGAACTTTCATCTTGCACTTGGGCAAAACCATTTTGTAATGGTGTTAGTTGATTTAATGAAGTATGCGTTTTGCAAATAATTCCTTCTGGTGCTAATTTCGAAGGAATAACTTCGCAACCTGCATTTATAAGCTCTGTGATTAATTCTTGTCGCGTTGTTTTCAAAGTATTGGTACGCAATACAAGTGGAGCATTAGTATTATTGAATTGACAAAGCTTGATAGCAGCTTCACTGCCAAAAGTATGAATGAATTTTTTTACTAGCCAAAGAGGGTGTTGTTCTCTAATAGCTAATTCACTAGCTTTATTGCCTGTAGGCATAGCGTATTTTTCTGGTTGGCGGATTAAGTTACGCAAAACGCCATTTACAAATTTTGCAGAACCTTGATTGGAATATTTTTTAGCAAGATTTACAGCTTCATTGCAAGCTGCTGATTCAGGAATTTTGTCCATGAATACAATTTGATAAATACCTAATCGCAATATATTAATAATTGTTGGTTCAATTTTATTTAAAGGTCTATTTACAAATTTTTTTAAAATCCAAAGTAGAGTATCACCTGCTTTTACTGTACCATAAACCAATTCAGTGATGAAACGGCGGTCTTGATCAGATAATTGATTTTTTTGCAAATGGCGTGATAGGGATATATTAGCATAAGCTTGTTGAGTATATACTTCATTTAAAATATTTAAAGCAACTTCACGAGCGTTCATAAAATCTCCTTTGCATTTAGTAAACTAAAAAAGACGCTAAGAAAAGCGCCCCTTGAGAATACGTATTTATATTAATATATAATCTTGGTTACAAATTTATTATATAATATAGATAGAAGCTATGCAAGTTAGTAAAAAATAAAGTAAAAATAAGATGATTTTTATTATTAGAAAAGCAACTTTCCTATATGTTCCTGTTCATTTTCATCTATTTTGTTATACTTTATTTTAGTAAGTGTAACAAAGGGAGATGATTATTATTTTTTGTCCTAATTGTGGTAATCAGATAAATGATAATGAAAAGTTTTGTTCTAAATGTGGAAATCAAATTAAGCAAAATAATAATGAGCAAATGAAGCAAAGCGAAAAAACAATAAGCGATAATGTCAGTCAAAATGTAGATGCCCAAAAAAGTTATACGAAATATAAATATATAGGTATTTTTATCGCTGTAATTTTATTATTAGGATTGGTTTCTTTTGGTGCGTATAGTTATTTTGCTCATAAAGACACGAAACAAGTTGAGCAAAATGTGACGGCAACGAAAAATGAAGAAAATACTGTAAGTGAAGATAAAAATAATGCAGTTAAAGAAGATGTTAAACAACCAGTAGAGGATATTGTTAATTTAGAATATACTCAAAACGATAAATTTATATTAGGCGATAAGGAAGTAGCATATTTCCCTAATAGTAAGATATCTTTTAAAAATGTAGGTAATAATTGCTCAGTTATGCTAGATGATAAAAATCAAGTTTTAATGAACTTTTATACAAATAGAGATGTACCAGATTTAAGTATAAAAGAGATAAAATTGGCAAATTCCGATAAACTTTTCTATGAAGTAAAATGTACAGCAGGAGCTCATGCAAAATTAGAAGGCTATTGGCTAGTAGGCAAAAAAGATGGCGAATGGACTGTATTTATTTCCATGGATAATCTAAAGAGTTTTGGTATAAATCCAGATAAGTATTATAATATGAATAATAAAATTGTAAATGGAAAACTCATCATCAATTGTTTTCATTTAGAAGTTCCTGAAGGAAAATCTATGGCGGAAGGTAAAAAAGTCGATGATTGTTATGTAAAAGTAGATTGGGATAATAATAAGCAGACTTTTAGAATGTATTGATAAAAGTAAATAGTAAAATCAATAGAAAAGACGTATACAAATAAATGTATACGTCTTATTTTTATATCTTAATCGTCATAAATGCCTTTTAATAAAGTTTCTTTACGTAAAGATAAGCATTCGCAATTTCTATCTTGTTGAGCTAAAGAACGGATTGTGTCTAAAAGAATTTTGCTGATCATAGGTGCATCATCATAGAAGATATCTTCTAATACTTGATGAGACCATGGTTTGATACCTTCGCCATAATTTACTACATAGTACAAACCAGCATAACAAGCTCCGATTTCACGAGCGAGATATACTTCAGGGCAGATGGATTGACCTACGATATCTGCATGACCATTTAACATAGCGATTTCTGCAGGGCTTTCAAAATGGCGACCGTCTGTATTAGCATAAGTGCCACGTGTAAAAATTCTACCGCTGAAATGTTTACGTGTATTTTTGATTAATTCTTCACGCATTTGAGGGCAAAGTGCATCACGCATAACAAGTAAATATTTACCTTCAAGTCCGACATCTTTGCGAACAGACATATCAAGATAATCATCAGGAATGAGAAAATCTCTAGTGTCTAATAATTTATTAATAGTACCTACGCCACCTTCAGAGAAAATGCGTTTTACACCGGCTTCGCGGAAAGTCCAGAATAATTGGCGGGAAGCATCAGCACGATTGACTCCACTTCTCCAACCATGCATTTTGCAGGTTAAAACGCGTGTACCTGCTACTTCAAATAAGCGAAGTTCAGTAGTTTTGCCATAAGGTGTATCAAAAACCATGCGGTCTTGAATTATTTTTACATCATCACATTTAGCACCTAATGGAAAATTGCTGGATAATGTGCCAGAACCACCGATAATGGCAAAATCGGCTTGAGGAATGTTTTGTGTATTCATAGAAAATCTCCTTAATTAAATTTTATTAAAATCGACGAATGATATTATATTCTGTATCACGCTGAGCTGCTTTAAAATCAGCTTTTTCGATTGTATTTACCATTTTGTCAATGGACATTTGATAAGCAGTACCGGCTGCACGAACGACATTTTCTTCAAGCATGATACTACCTAAATCATCAGCACCAAAGGCTAATGTTATTTGTCCAATTTGTTGACCTTGTGTAACCCAAGAGCCTTGAATATGAGAGATATTATCAAAATAGAGTCTAGATACTGCTAGAGTTTTTAGATATTCCCATGAGGATAATTTATTGCCACCTAATTGAGTATTTCCAGGTTGGAAAGTCCACATGATGAAAGCTCTGAAGCCACCTGTTTTATCTTGAAGGTCGCGAACACGTCGCATATGTTCAATGCGTTCTTCAATAGTTTCGCCTAGTCCTAAAACCATAGTAGCTGTACTTTCCATGCCGATAGAGTGAGCAGTTTCCATTACTTTTAGCCAATCATCTGTCATGATTTTTTTAGGGCTTACAATTTTACGCACGCGGTCAACTAAGATTTCAGCTCCACCACCTGGAAGTGAAGCAAGACCAGCAGAACGTAAATCTTGTAGAGTTTCTTTGATAGATTTATTGGCTATCTTGGAAAAATGAAGTATTTCCGCAGGAGAAAAAGAATGGATTACAATATCAGGAAAGGCTGTTTTGATGGTATTAATCATATTTAGGTAATATTCAAAAGGTAAAGAAGGGTGTAGTCCTCCTTGTAACATGATTTGAGTACCACCAGCTTCTTGAGTTTCTTTTACTTTTTGTAAAATAGTTTCTATTGGCAATAAATAAGCGTCTTTGTGATTTTCACGACGGAAAAAAGCACAGAAACGACATTCATTAAGGCAAACATTAGTGTAATTGATATTGCGGTCTACAATGAAGGTAACAGTATTGCCAGGGTGTTTTTCTTGGCGGATTTTATTTGCTTGTTGACCTAATTTTAAAATATCACCATGTTTTAAAAGGTCAATAGCTTCTTTATCAGAAAGTCTGTTCATTAATCATACCTCTAATTTATTTTATTTTTCGATATAAGGAATCACGTTGAACAGGTGTATAGCCTGTTTCGGTGATGATTTTTTGCAATTGTGTAGTAGTCATTTTCTGACCTGTTTTAGCACCAGCAGCATGAATAATTTGTTCTTCTTCAACTGTACCATCTAAATCATCAGCACCAAAAGCAAGGGCTAATTGAGCGATAGGCAAGGTGAGCATCATCCAAAAGGCTTTGATATGAGGAATGTTATCCAATACGAGTCGAGAAATAGCGATAAAACGCAAGCTTTCATAAGATGTAATCGGCTTTATATTTTCTAATTGAGTATTTTGCGGATGAAATGGGAAAGAAATAAACGCTTGGAAACCATTTGTTTCATCTTGAATTTCTCTAAGTGTGAATAAATGCTGTAATCTTTGTTCTATAGTTTCAATATGACCATAGAGTTCAGAAGCATTAGTTTTCATACCGAGTTTATGAGCTGTTTTTATAGTTTCAATCCATTCTTGTGTATTGGCTTTGTTTGGGCAGATTTTAGCACGTATTTCATTATCTAAAATTTCTGCTCCACCACCTGGGAGGGAATCAAGACCTGCTTGTTGTAAAATAGTTAAGACTTCGTAAATGCTTTTTTGAGAAATCTTGGCAAAATGGACTATTTCCACAGGTGTGAAAGCTTGAATATGCACATTAGGCAAAAGTTTTTTTATGGATTTAATGATTTCTATATAGTAATTAAAATCATTAGTAGGATGGAGAGAGCTTACAATGTGTATTTCTGTTAATCCTTTGACATGAGCGATAGTATCTTTAATTTTAGCTTCAACATCTTCTTTAGTTAAGACAAAACCTCGTTTATCGCCATCTTCGCAAGAGAAAGCACATAGGGGGCAATTAGCAGTGCAGATATTGGATAAATTTATATGGCGGTTGATATTATAATAGACTTCTTTTTGGCTATGACGTTCTTTGGCTTTTCTTGCCCATGTAGCTAAGTCTAAAATATCAGCGTATTTGTATAGATATAGTGCTTCATCAAAAGATAAACGCTCTCCATTTTGAGCTTTTGTTATAGCTTGTTGATTGATATTCATAAATAAAAATCCTTTACAAAATAATTAGCTTAATATGTTCTGATTATATTGAAATTGCAATCACATTCAGCAGGTATTCTGCCTGTTTGTTTGATTAAATTGATTAAATTATCACGAGTGAGTGCTTTTGGTGAATTTGCTCCAGCATCGTGCATGATTTTTTCTTCGCTGATAGTGCCGTCCACATCATTTGCACCAAAGCCTAAAGCTAATTGAGCGATAGGTAAAGTGAGCATTACCCAATATGCTTTGATATTATGAATATTATCAAGCATTAATCTACAGATAGCCATAGTTTTTAAATCGTCCCAAACATTAGTGCGATGAATAGTTTTACCTAATTTTGTATTAGCAGGGTGGAATGGGAAGCAAATAAATGTCTGAATGCCACCTGTTTCATCTTGAAGATTGCGAAGTGTGATTAAATGGTCTACACGTTCTTCAATAGTTTCAATATGACCATAGAGCATGGAAGCGTTTGTCTTGATACCGAGCTGATGAGCAGTGCGAGAAACTTCTAACCATTCTTGAGCTGTAGCTTTATTAGGGCAGAGTTTCTGACGAATTCGGTCATTTAAAATTTCAGCTCCACCACCTGGCATAGCTTCAATGCCTGCATCTTTTAGTTCTTGTAATACTTCACGAATAGATTTTCCAGAAATCTTAGCAAAATGAGTAATTTCCACACCAGTAAAACCTTTTAAGTGAAGTTGAGGAAATTCTTTTTTGAGCATTTTAATAATGTCTACATAATAAGAAAATGGCCAATCAGGATGTAATCCACTTACGATATGCAGATTTTTCATATTTGGATCTTTGCAGGCATTAGCTACTTTATTATAAATTTGTTCCATAGTCATAGCATATGCTTTTTTATCTGTAGCTTCACAACCGAAAGCACAAAAATCACAAAGAGCTGTGCAAATATTAGTTAAATTTAAATGACAATTTACATTGTAATAAACGTAATCTCCGCTGATACGTTTACGCACTAAATCTGCAAGATAACCTATGCGAGCAAGGTCATTAGAGGCAAAAAGAGCCAAACCATCTTCTTTTGTTAGACGTTCATTATTTAAAATCTTTTGTTCTATTTTATCTAATGTATTAATCACGAGAACACCTCTTAAGTTAAAAAATTCACTTATTAGATTTTACTCTTTTTTTATATATGTATCAACTATAATTATTGAATGGAAAAATAAGTTTTATAAATATTATTAGTGAATAAAATTTTGTGCTATAATAAAAAATACTTATTAATTTTGATGAGGAAGGATTTTTATGGATAATTTAATTTTTAGTTTGAATGCGACTATACCAGTCTTTTTAATGATGGTATTGGGTATGGTTTTTCGTAAAATAGGATTATTTGATGAAGCTTTTATTACAAAAATGAATAAATTTGTATTTGTGGTGGCTTTGCCAGCATTATTATTTGAAGATATTGGTTCAGCTAATTTTTATGAAGCTTGGGACACTACATATGTTTTATATTGTTTTGGGGCAACTTTGCTCAGTATATTGATTTCTTTTTTTATTTCTATACCTTTTAGAAAAAATGTTTCTCAAGGTGAATTTGTGCAAGCTGCATATCGCAGTAGTGCTGCTATAATCGGTATGGCTTTTGTACAAAATATTTATGGTGATTATGGTATGGCTTCTTTGATGATAATAGGTACTGTGCCTTTGTATAATGTGATGGCGGTTGTCGTATTGGCTTTATTGAAACCTGGTCAAAGTAGTTTAACTTTTGCCTTGATGAAAAAAACTATTAAAGGTATTATTACTAATCCGATTATATTAGGTATAGTAGTGGGTGTTATTTGGTCACTTTTGAAAATTCCAACTCCAGTGATTGTACATAAGACTGTATCTTTGCTTGCTGTTTTGGCTACACCTATGGGGCTTATGGCTATGGGAGCAGCATTTAAGTTTCAAGGATTTAGTCAAAATATAAAGCCTATTATTGTTTGTAGTGTTATGAAATTAGTTGTATTTGTAATGATATTTATGCCATTTGCTATTTATTTAGGCTTTACAGAAAGTAAATTGGTTGCAGCATTGATTATGTTGGGTTCAGCTACAACTGTAAGCTGTTATATCATGGCACGGAATATGGGACACGACGGTAATTTGACTGCTGGAGCAGTAATGTTAACAACCCTCGGAAGTGCGTTCTCATTGACTTTCTGGCTCTACGTGTTAAAGTGTATGAACTTAGTATGAAATAGCTCAAAAAGGGCATTTGTTACCATTTTGTTACCATTTTAAAACGATGTATATTTTTAAATTATAAAATCTATATAAAGTAAAACCCTTAGGAAATCTTACTTCCTAAGGGTTTTATATTATCAAATCATAAGTATATGGTATAATTTTTATAGATAAGTATTAGGAAACCATTATTAAGCAGATTTTGGATATTATTTTTATTATATTAAAAAATGATAAAATAATATTTATTATAGGTATATTTTTATGTATAAGTTTTTTTATTAGAAAGGAATTCTTTATGGAAGAATATAGATTAGAAGATCATTTAAAAGAATGTAGTGAGAAATATCCTAGGTATGAAAATTTATATGCTACTTGGAATTTAAATAAAGAAACATGTATTAATGCACTTAAATCAGTAAGTATAAATTATACTCATTTTAGTGAGCATGATGCTAGTCATTCTCAAACAATTATTGATAAAATTGAAATGTTATTAGGTGATAGAATAAAAAATTTATCGCCTACAGATACATGGCTTATTCTTCATGCAGCATATACACATGATTTAGGTATGCTTTTAAAAATGAAAGATTTAGAAGATGCATGGAAAAGTGAAGAATTTGAAGAATTTTTGGAACAAGCACGTAATGGAATAGATGAAGATTTAAAAGAAGCAATAGAAGCAATTTATAATTTGGAAAAGTATAAAGATAGTTATTATAATTCCTTAAAAATTTATAGATATGTTAATTTAATAAATCAATCTTATTTTAGACGAAAACACTCAAACATATCAGAACAATACTTGACATCTTTAGGTAGAAATCTAAAAATTGATTTAACTTGTAATGGTAGAATAAACGCTAACTTATTTTATTTATTAGGTGAAATATGTGGTTTGCATACAGCCAATGAAAATGAAATATTAAAATTAGATTATGAAACAAATGGATTTAGTACAGATTATGCTCATCCTCGTTTTGTGGCTGTTTTATTAAGATTAGGTGATTTATTGGATATAGATAATGGTAGATTTAATCCATTTACTGCGTTAGTAGCAGGTGATCCACCAGAACAAACTAAACCACATATAGAAAAACATCAATCAACAAGACATTTATTAATAACTCCTGAAAAAATTGAGTTTAGAAGTGATTGTTCTTCTGATGAAGCATATAGAGAAATAAGAAATACTATTAAATGGTTAGAAAAAGAAATTAAATTCTTAACATTAAATTGGTCTCAAATTGTACCTAAAAATCTTGGTGGATATGCTCCTAGATTTGATAAAAAAGAACTTCTTTTAAAAGGTGTGCCTGATATAGAAGGAACAAGTGATTTAAAATTGCAAATTTCTCAAGAAAAAGCATTTGATATAATAGAAGGATACAATATTTATGATGATAAATTTGTTTTTATTAGAGAAGTTATACAAAATGCTTTAGATGCAACAAAATTAAAATTGTGGCAAGATTTAAAAAATGGAATATATGATTTTGCCATAAAAAGAAAAGAAGTTTTAAATAATTTAAGAGAATTAAAACCGTTTGATTTGAGTGAAGAAATTTATAAAAATTATATGATAAATATTAAGTTAAGCACATTGGATAATGGAGATGTTAAATTTGAAATACAAGATAGAGGTATAGGTATAGATGTTGAAGGCTTTAAACGTATGAGCCAAGTAGCTATAAGTAATACAGATTATCGAAGTTTGAAAAAATATATTTCTAAAATGCCTAGATGGTTAAGACCTACTGCTGGATTTGGTATAGGATTGCAAACTATATATTTAGTTGCTGATAGTTTTAAAATTATAACAAATAATGGAATAGAAACACTTGAGGCTAATATTAATAGTATAAAAAAAGGAGGTTTTATAAAATTAAATAGATATGATGAAAAAATAAGAGAGGAAAAAATAAAACAAGGTACTATTATAGAGATTGTATTAAAAAAAGATGTTTTGAAAAATTTAAATGGAATAAGAAGGGATATTATAGAAGACTACAATAATAATATGGATCCTTTAGATAAAGATACACATAAATATTTTAATGAAATGAAGTTATTATCTAGATTAGATAGTAATTTAAATAATATAAATTGGTTTTCTATAAAAGTAAAATCAGAAATAGTAGGTGAAAAGGAATATTGTTCAAAAATAAGATTAGATTATACAAACAATCATATCATTAAAGATAATTATATAATTATAAATAAGAATAATTATAAAGATGTTATTATTTGGGATAAAAATACAGATACTTATGCTAAATTTTCATTAGATGAAAAAAATAGAGGATTGTCGGTATATTTAAAAGGAATACGATTGTCAGAGTCTAATTTAATAAATAATAGGCAATCTATTGATATAGATATCGATTTTTATGGTTTAGACTTGAAAGAAAATATACAATTAAATAGGGAAAAATTAACTTCAAAAGGAATAGATAAAGTTACGAATATTATAAAAAATATTGTTAACTGTTATCAAGATTATATTTTTGAAAATAATGGTAAAAATTTTATAGAGAATATAGATGAATATTCTGATTCTAGTATAGAAAATTTGTGGCTCTTTTGTGATATTAAACATAAAATGAAGTTTAGTGAACAACTTAATCAAAAAATTGCTAATATACCTATTACAGTTTTTCGTTTAAATAAAAATAATAAATATGTTTTAGACAATACTATATTAAATGAAATTTTACCATTAAATGAAAGTGTATATTTTGTAAGTATTCATAATTATAAATTTGATACAATAAAAGAACCTAAAGAAGTGTTAGAAATATTAAATCAAATTCCAGATAATATAAAACAACAGAGATTGGTGTTGAATACGGAAAATATGCATTTTATAGATAATTTATTATATAAAGATTTATATTTTCAAAAAAAAGGTAATTTGAAAGTATTTACAGTGTATTTAGAAGATGAATTAACTGATTTAAAAAAATATGTAATAAATTTATCTAAAGAAAGTAAAAATCTTATGTTAAGCTTTTTAAGTGAAAAAAAAAATAATAATAGATGTATTATACCTGCAATTAATATGTATAAAAGTATTGCTGTAGATTTATGGAACAAATCTATATCACCAGGATTTAGAATAAACTATGGGTTACGTTCAAGAGCACATATAATATCTCCGTTTACAGGAAATCAAGCACAAAAGAGAAAGATTTATTCTAAATCTTGTTTTATTGATGAAATATGTAGTTTAGAAACTTTTAATAGATGTGTAGAATTTACAAAGGAATATGCTGTATATAAAGATGTTAGTATCGATAATATTAGAGAAACCTATAAACAGCTTATAGGGGATTATTATGATGCTATGGATGATAGCTATGATAAACAGAATAATTTAAGTGATAGTAAGTAATATAAAAAAGACTTTATAGTATAAAAAATACACCTTAAAGGTTAATGAAAATAACTTTTAAGGTGTATCTTTTTTATATGATATTTTATTTAGAAGAGGCAAGATAGTTATCTAGGGTTTCTTGAGCATGTTGAGCTAATTGGGTATTAACTTTTGCATCTAAAGTATTGATTATATCCTGTAATTGAGTTTTGCTAAGTCCTGCATTAATACCAATATTTAAATGGGATAGAAGTTGGCTTTCTGTTCCATTCATACTTGCTAAAGCAGAGATTGTAGCAATTTCACGTTCTGGATAAGTCAAGATATCGCGAGCAAATAAATCACCGAAGAGATGTGCTTTCAACATGTAATCAATGCCAGAAGAACTAGCAATATTCACTGGTGCTCCTGCTAATTGAGTTTGAACTCTAGTACCTAGAGCTAAAATATCTGTATTTGCTGGTAGTGGTGTTGCCTCATCGCCCATAGTGTCATGAATATTTTTGTTTTGTCGTTCGGATAAAACTTCATCTACAGTAGCAAGACCATTTAAAGCACGAGGAAAACCACAATAAGCGTAGAGATGAACCATTATTTCTTTTGTTTCATTAATGGTTAATCCACTATCTAAGCCTTCATTTACAGCTGTTTTTAAATTATTTAAATCTCCAGTAGCTGTATAGGAAGCGATGGGAATAATAGCTTGTTGTTTTGCTGTTAAAGAACCAGCTTGATAATTAGCAAAACTAGAACTTATGCCTAAGAATAAAACACTACAAAAGGTCAATATAGATAGTAAGTATTTCATAAATATCCCTCACTTTTAAATGAATTTTATTAAAGGTTATAGCCTAATTGATATGCTTGATTAGGAAAATCTGTACGTTCAATGATAGGACGAGAGCCACAACCAATGGCCAAAATTTTGCCGATATCTTGCCATTCCATATAACGTACAAGTGTTTCATAATGGTGAACTAAAGCTTCCATAGTCCAATCAGCACTATTATAAGCAGTTGCCATTAAAATTGATTTTTTATGATGCAATGAGTTTGTACGTGAATAAAATCTATCAACAACAGTTTTTATTTGTGCAGACATACCATAATAATAAAGAGGTGTAATTAAAACAATTAAATCCGCACCAATTAATTTTGGCATGAGTGTTTGTTCAATAGCATCATTTTGAATACAAGGCCCATTCATACCGCAATGATTACAACCTTGGCAAGGATGAATATCTTCAAATGCAGAATTAAAACGAAAGACTTCATGCCCAGCACTTGTTGCTCCTTCGATAAATTTATCAGCTAATAGGGCTGAAGTTCCTGCTTTATGAGGACTACCTGTAATAACTACGATTTTCATTTTATTTTCTCCTATATGATCATTAGCATTAGCTGTTGTTTCAGGTTTATTTGTCAATGCAGATAATCCACAACCACTCAAAAATAGAGTCAATAAACCTGATCCACTTAATTTGATAAAATCTCTACGATTCATGATAAATAACCTCATTAATTAGGCATAGCTTCAATAGTTACTGTACCTGATAGCTCGGATACTATATCTCCACCAGAAATAACATGACCTAATTCGTATAAATCATTATTAGCACGGAAATCATCATAGAAAATAACAACATCTCCCCATGGCTCATAATAAGCTAAAATTCCGATTTTGGGTGTGGCTTTAGGTGTATTTTCTACAGATAATTTTTGAGGAGGATAAAAGATTTTTTCGTTATTACTATAATTTTCTAGATTAATAGATAAAGGAAGTTGATTATATAAATCATTAGCAGCAGGACTATTGTTTAATTCTAAGGTAATAATATTATTATTAGATGTTGTTAATTTTATAATTTTTTGATTTATATTCGTATTAGTTTCTAGTTGATTAGACGAAGTTGTTGTTGCTACATTTGTATTTGTTGTGTTATTTGTAGTTTGTGGTTCTGCACTACAAGCTGTAAAAAATATAGTTGTAATTAATAAACTTAAGAGTAAAATAATCTTTTTCATGAAAATCACCTGCTTTCGTAAATTTTAATCATTGATGATTTAATAATTAAGATATGTGTATATTATCTTTTTTTAAGCAGAATTTAAAATCAGATATTGGAATTAATTTTAATCCGTAATGTGCAAGTGTTATAAACAATCCACTAATAGATATATAATCTAATATAAATAATAGTAGGGATTGTGTAGGATCAAAAAACACAAAGTTATTTTGATAAAACATATACGATAATAAATCATAATGTAGAAATGAATTTAAACCGTAAAAAGCAATAATTAAGGATAAAATTAAATTTATTTTAGGAAATGCTTGTAATATTTTATTTATGGCTATAGGTAGCCTTTTTAAAATTAAATTATAAATCATTTTCCAATGTAATCCACAATGAAGACTGATAAAGCAAAATCCCCAATATGTAGATAATAAATGTATAATACGAGCAAAATTTATTAGGTTGATATCATATATATTAGGAATATAGTCAAGAAAAATAAGACTGGATATAATTAAACCTAACATGGAAATAAGAGTTCCTAAATTTATGATAAAAAAGATTATTTTTTGTAAATTAAATTTAAAATGAAATAAAGAGTAATAATATTTTTGGTGATTAAAACAATGAATAATAAACAATATACATAGAGCAATTCCTATATATTCATGTATTTTAATGCCGATTAAGGAATATGACATACAACCCAATAATAAAATAAACATACAAATATCGATTAATAAATTTAATTTAAGTTGTTTATTCATGATATACTCCTTATGTTTATGGATGAAAAATAATCAAATGTCTAGTTTGGATAACCATTTTTTTACTTCTTGTAGATTAATACTGCTACCATAATTAGCAAATCCATTTAAGACAGTAGCATTTTTGCAAAGTCTTTTTATATCTTGAGGAATATGACCAAAGCCACCTCCACCATGAGTACAGAATGGAATGATTTTTTTTGCCGAAAGATCATTAGTATCAATGAAAGTAGCAATTGGTGGTGCAATGCTACTCCACCAGTTTGGTGAACCTATAAAGATAGTAGTATATTTATTTAAATTAATTTGAGCATTTTTTAAAGCAGGTCGAAAATTGCGAGATATTTCCTGTTTAGCTTGATTTACTACACTAGTATAATCATTAGGATATGGCTTTTCTGGTATGATTTCTAAGCAATCTGCATCTATTTGTTGAGCAATTAAATTTGCTAATTTACGAGTATTTCCAGAATGAGAATAATAAACTATTAATGTATTTGACATAGTAAACACTCCTTTATTATTTATCTATTAAACTTTCTTGTGATTGAGGATATCTTGCACCTTGAATAGTAATTGAGTTTAAATGCTTGTTAATCATGGATAATTCTTCAGCAGAGAATTTTACATTTATACTATTGATATTTTCCTGTAGTCGAGAAACTTTTTTAGTTCCAGGAATAGGTACTATCCAAGGTTTTTGAGCTAAAAGCCAACCGAGAGCAATTTGTGCAGGTGAAACTTGTTTTTCTTGTGCTAATTTTTGTACATATTCAATTAAAACATAATTGTGATTTAAATTTTCACTATTGAAACGAGGTATTTGACTGCGAAAATCATCTTTAGCAAAATGAGTATCTTTATTAAATCGTCCTGTTAAAACAGCTTTACCTAAAGGACTGAAAGGAACAAAGCCGATATTAAGTTCCTCAAGCGTAGGTAATAATTCTTTTTCAACTTCACGATACCACATGGAATATTCACTTTGTACGGCAGTTACAGGGCAGATAGCATGGGCTTTACGAATAGTCTTAGCACTAGCTTCCGATAATCCCCAATGTAAAATTTTACCTTCTTTGATTAAATCTTTCATAGTTTCGGCTACTTCTTCAATCGGAGTTTGTGGATCAACACGATGTTGATAATATAAATCAATGTAATCTGTTTGTAATCGTTTTAAAGAGCCTTCAAGTGCATTGCGAATATCTTGAGGTTTACTAGAAAGAGCTATAGGTCGATTAGCATTATCCATTTTATGAGTTAAATCAAAACCAAATTTTGTAGCGAGAACAATTTGGGAACGATATGGTTTTAATGCTTTGCCTAATAATTCTTCATTTGTATATGGGCCATATACTTCAGCTGTATCAAAAAAGTTAATGCCTAAATCAACAGCTTGCTGTAATACAAAGATAGCTTCATTTTCAGGAAGATATGGCGGATAACTTTGAGTAAATCCCATACAACCTAAACCTAAAGCAGATACTTTTAATTTATCTTTACCTAAATATCTATATTGCATAATTATTTCTCCTTTATTGTAGATTATTTTGTTATTGAATAAATTTAGTATTGTGTAAGCGATAAACTTCGTTTATATCGTGTAAATCAAGAATGATGCTATGTTTTTTATCTAATTGAGTAAGAGCATCTAATTCTTCTGCTGTTAAAGTAAAATTATTTAATTGTATATTTTCTTGAAGATGTGTATAATTCGTAGATTTTGGAATACTGATGATATTATTTTGTCTTAGCCATTTCAAAATAATCTGTGCTGTAGTTTTGTTATATTTTTTAGCTAAAGAAATCAATAGAGGATTTTCAAAAATTTTTTCTTTGCCTTCAATAAACGGAGCCCATGCCATAGGTTTTATATCATATTTTTTCATGAGTTTTAATAATTCTTGTTGTTGACAAAATAAATGGAGTTCTATTTGATTGACTGCTGGTATAATATTATGACTTAAAATCAAATCAACTAATCTATCTGGTAGAAAATTGCAAACACCAATAGCTTTTATTTTTCCAGAAGCATATAATTCTTCCATAGCTTGCCAACTGCCATGGTAATCACCAAAAGGCATATGAATAAGATATAAATCTAAATAATCTGTTTGTAAATTTTCTAATGTTTTAGCAAATGATTGTTTTGTCTTTTGGTAACCAGCATCTTGTATCCAAACTTTAGACGATATAAAAATATCTTCACGAGGAATTTGACTTTTTTTGATTGCATTGCCAACGGCTTTTTCATTGCCATAACAAGCGGCTGTATCTATTAAGTGATAACCCATTTTTAAAGCATTTAATACAGTATGTTCACATTCATCAAGATTATTTATTTGATATACACCTAATCCTGTAAGTGGTATTGTTACTTGGTTGTTTAATGTAAGTTTATCCATATTTAAGTACCTCGTTTTATAATTTAATCTTAATCCTTGTAGCTAACTCCAAGTCAATAGGATTTTTCAAATTATTTAGTATATTTATGTTCGATTTTGTAACGGAGATAGTTTAAGCGTTCTAATTGCTTTTCACGGAAATGAATTTCATCAAGAAGTTCATTGCGTTTTTTATTTAAACTATATAATTGCAAATTATCATTGTTATTTTTATCTAATAATAATCGCATATAATTTTCGATTTCGTTAATATTAAAGCCAATATCATGTAAAGTCATAATTAAGCTTAAATTTTCTAAATCACTATCATCATATTGCCATGAACCCATGACTTTTTTTACTGCATTACATAAACCCCATTTTTCATATTCATGTAAGATTTCTAGGGGAATATTATAGCGTTTACTAGCTTCATCAATTGTCATATTAATACTTCCTTATTTCGTTTTATTTGAATTTAATAGTGAGTATTTTATTTTGCAAAATAAAAAAGTAGGTATTCTATTTCTTTGAACACCTACATTGTAATATATTTATTTAATTATGACTAATACTTATATTTAATGATAAATAATGCCTTTTAAGCATTTTTAATTGTATTCAAAAAGTGTAACATGGTCTGTGAGTATATATGATCTTTTTTCCAAATGAGTACAGCACCAGTTTTTATTTCTGGATATAATGGTATAAATTTTAACTCATGGTAAATTTCTCCAAGATTAAGATTAAAACAAAGGGCAATACCTATTTGATGTTTTACCATATTAGCAGCATTTAAAATTAAATTATATGTTGCTACAATGTTTAACTTTTCTGGAGAATTATTAAACCAATTAATTAATTCATTTTGCACTGCTGTACGTTTGGTAATGATTAGTGGTTCATTGACTAGATCGTCTGGTGTGATGAATTTTTTCTGTGCTAATCGGTGCTTTTCATGAATTAAAATGCCCCATTCTTCTTTTTTAGGTAATCGAATAAAATTGTATTTACTGATATCAACAGGTTCGGTTACTAGTCCCATATCTAAAAGACCATTTTCTATACGTTCTTTAATTTCATCGGCTGTAGTACTATGAATATGGAATTTTACTAAAGGGTGGACTTTGTGAAAATTGCTTATTTTTTGAGATAAATATGACATATTTTGAGTTTCTCCACAACCTATAGAAATTTCTCCAACTAAATCATCGCATTCTTTTGTCAATTCTTGTTGTGTTTTTTCCATCAAAGAAATTATTTCGTTGGCTCGACGACGCAATAACATACCATCTTCAGTTAAAATAATGCGATGTTTACTTCTTTGAAATAAAGTTACTCCGAGTTCTTCTTCTAATTGAATAAGTTGTCTAGATAAAGTGGGCTGTGTGATGTGTAATAAATTGGCTGCTTTTGTTATATTTTCTTCGCGAGCTACCATTAAAAAATATTTTAATAAACGAAATTCCATAAAAGCACCTTCTAAAATTTTTATTTGATGTAATTATAGGATATATAAATATATTTGGCTAGAATTTAATTTGCAGGTATTTATTGTTTAATAGCGAATAAAATTTTATAGTGAATAAATTTATGGTTAGGAAGTGGATTTATGAGTTTAAATTTAGTTATCGCGGAAACAATAGGTATAGATGAAAAAACATTGAATGAATTAGCAAAAGATATTTTACCTCAAGATGTAGAAATCAAGTATTATAATTCTTTAGCAGATAGCGATGAAGAAAAAATCAAACGCTGTAAAGATGCTGATGCAGTGATAATAGCTAATAAACCGTATAGAGAAAATGTTTTGAAAGCATGTAGTAATTTAAAAATGCTTTCTGTTGCTTTTACTGGTGTAGACCATGTAGATATGGATTATTGTCATGAACATGATATCTTAGTTTCTAATTGTTCAGGATATGCAAATGAAGCTGTCAGCGAGCTTGTAATCGGTATGTGTATAAGTCTGTATAGAAAATTAGCTGAGTGTGGTATAGCTGCAAAAAATCATGAGACAAGTAATGGTCTTCGCGGGTTAGAACTTTGTCATAAAAAATTCGGTATTATTGGAGCAGGTGCTATTGGTTTAAAAGTAGCAAAAATAGCTAAAGCTTTTGGTTGTGAAGTATATTGTTATCGCAGACATGTTCCTGAAAATAGTGAATTTAAATTTGTGGATATGGATACTATTTTGAAAGAATGCGATATTATTTCACTGCATATGCCACTTACAAAAGAAACTACATGTATGATAAATGCAGAAAAAATTGCTTTAATGAAGAAAAATGCTATTTTAATCAATACAGCTAGAGGAAAAGTTATCGATACACAAGCTTTAGCTGATGCTTTAAATAAAGGAAAAATTGCTGGTGCTGGCATTGATGTTTTTGATACAGAACCACCTATTGGAGCAGAAAACCCATTGTTAACTGCAAAAAATATTGTATTATCTCCACATATTGGATTTGATACGCAAGAAGCTATGCAAAAAAGAGCTATTATAGCTTTAGAAAATATTGCAAAATGGATTGAGGGAAAACCACAAAATATTATGTAAATATTATGTGAAATTTTATAGAAAATATTAGAAAATTTATCTATATAAGGATAAAGTCTGATTATATAAGGCTTTATTCTAGCGAATTTATAACTTGTAATCAAAGATACAGATATGCTATTATAGTACTAGCAGGTTTAAGTTTGTGGGGAGGATAAATATGTTATTAACTATTTTGATGATTATAGATGCGTTAGTAGCGATTGGATTGATTGCTTCCGTGCTTATGCAAGAAGGTAAAACTGCTGGTATGGGAAGTTTATCAGGACAAAATGAGACAGCTTTTAGTAGCAGTGCTCGTGGTATGGATGCTCTAATGGCTCGTTTTACTGTGTTTTTTGCAGTACTGTTTATGATAATTACTTTAATCATAGCTAAGATGGTAGCATAAAAAATTATTCTCTATCTATTTGAATTAATTTGAAGTAGATAGGGAATTTTTTTTATCATAGAATTTAACATTTTGATTATTAATTTATTTTAATAATATTTTTAGATTTAGGAGGTATTTTTATGATTATTAGTGGTGCAGAGCCATTTTTATTACCTGGAGGTTCAAAAGGTGTATTATTGATACATGGATTTACAGGCTCGCCTTCTGAAATGATATTATTAGGAAATTATTTATATAGACAAGGCTATACTGTGCTAGGTGTGCGATTGGCTGGTCATGGTACAACTGTAGAGGAAATGGCTCATACAAATTGGCATGAATGGTATCACAGTGCGTGTGATGGATATCATTTATTACGCGGTATATGTAGTGAGATTTCTGTTATTGGTTTATCCATGGGTGGTTTATTAGCTATGAGAATTGGTAGAGATTTTCCTGTAAAGAAAATAATCTCAATGTCTGCTCCTGTATATATAGCTAATGAACGCAATTTAAGATTTTTACCACCACTTGAAAAATCAGTGGGACGATATCAACGTAAAAATAGAAGAGAATTACCTGAACTGGCTAAGAGATATAATGTATCTTATAATAAAATGCCTCTTGTCTGCGTTCATCAATTATTAGATATAATAGCAAAAACAAAAGAAATTCTACCAGAAATTTCTAAACCAATATTAATTGTTCAAAGTAAAAATGATCACACTGTTAAAGAAGAAAGTGGTCAGTATATTTATGATCATGTTGGCAGTAAAGACAAAGAATTATTTAAATTAAATTTTTCTGGTCATTTAGTAACTTTGGATATTGAACATGATAAGTTATTTAGCAAGATTGAAGATTTTTTGAAATAAATTATTTGGAGATTTTAGATAGAGGATAAATTTATGAATTTACAAGAAAAAATAATGGAATATATGCAAACTAAGGCTAAAAGACCGATGAGTCAAGAAGATTTATTATATGCTTTAGCTTTAGAAGCAGATGAAATAAGACAATTGCCAACTGCTATGGAAGAATTAGAGAAGAAAAATTTACTCATTCAAAATAGAAGTGGTTTATTTGGTTTGCCAAAACATATGAATTTAGTTGTAGGTAAAATGAGCATCACGTCTAAAGGCTTTGGCTTTGTTATTCCAGATAATGGATTAGAAGAAGGCAAAGCTAAAGTTGATGATATTTTTATTCCTGCTGGTATGTTAAATTCAGCGATGAATAATGATAAAGTATTAGTACGCATCACTACTGAAAGAAGTAATTTTTCTAAGCGTGAAGGTGAAGTAATTCGCATTTTAGAGCGTGCTAATAATAAAGTTGTAGGTACTTTTGAGAGCAGTAGAACATTTGGTTTTGTAGTTCCAGATGATAATCGTTTAAATCAGGATATTTTTATTGAAGGTCGTAATTTTAATGGAGCAAAAGTGGGAATGAAAGTAGTGGCTGAAATCACTAAATGGCCTACGAAAAATCACAGTCCAGAAGGTAAAATTGTAGAAGTTTTGGGGAAAATAGGTGCTCCTGGTGTAGATATTTTATCTGTAATGCGTCAATATGATTTGGCTGAGCAATTTCCTATAGATGTACAAGAAGAAGCTAAACAAATTGAACAAGTACCTAGTAAAGCAGAATGTAATAAACGTAAAGATAGACGCCATTTACAAATAGTAACTATTGATGGTGAAGATGCCAAAGACTTAGATGATGGTGTTTATGCTGAAAAATTGCCAAATGGTAATTTTTTCTTAGGTGTATATATTGCTGATGTTAGTCATTATGTAAAAGCTTTTTCACCTTTAGATAAAGAAGCTTATAATCGTGGTACAAGTGTATATTTGGCGGATAGAGTTATTCCTATGTTACCTGTAGAATTATCTAATGGTATCTGTAGTTTAAATGCTGGTGAAGATAGACTTTCCATGTGTGCGGAAATGGAAATTGATGCAAATGGTACTGTGATCAAATACGATATTTTTCCTACTGTCATTCATGTATATCGCCGATTGACTTATAAGTTAGTAAATCGTATCTTAGTAGAAAAAGATATGCAGATGGTTGAAGATAACCAAGATATTTTGCCATTGTTGCATAATTTAGAAGCAGTATATAAAGTTTTAAATAAACGACGTCAAATGCGTGGTTCTATAGATTTTGATATTCCTGAAGTTAAAGTAAAATTAAATGCTAAAGGTCAAGCTGTAGGTCTTGTAAAACGTGAACATGGTTTGGGTGAATCTATCATTGAAGAATGTATGTTAGTGGCGAATGAAACTGTAGCTGAACATATGGCTAAAAAAGAATTGCCTTTTATTTATCGTGTGCATGAAGAGCCTGTAGAAGATAAAATGTTTGCTTTAAATGAATTATTGGCTAATTTTAATTTACATCTTAATCGCAATACTGAAGGTGAAATTGAGCCTAGAGCTATTCAAGAGGTATTAAATTCTATAAAAGGAAAACCAGAAGAAAAAATCATTTCTGCTGTAGCTTTACGTAGTATGCAACAAGCTAAGTATAAGGCAGAAAATTTGGGGCATTTTGGTTTGGCTGCTAAATATTATACGCATTTTACTTCACCGATTAGACGTTATCCAGATTTAATCGTTCATCGTTTATTAAAAGAACAATTAAATGGAAAAATGACAGCAGAACGTCAAGAAAAGTTAAAATCAAGATTACCTGAAGTAGCTACACATACATCTAAACAAGAACGAGTGGCTACGGAAGCGGAACGCGAGACAACTTTAATTAAAGAAATCGAATATATGGCTCGTTTCTTGGGTGACGAATTCCATGGTATTATCAGTGGTGTTACAGCTTTTGGTATTTTTGTAGAATTAGATAATGGTGTTGAAGGTCTAGTTCATGTATCTACTATGGTAAATGATTATTATGAATATGTAGAAAAAGAATATGCTCTTGTTGGTGAAATGACTAATTTCAGATATCGTTTAGGTGATGAAGTAACTGTTATTTTGACAAGAGCAAGTATAAAAGAGCGTGCTATTGATTTTATCTTAAAAGATAATGGTAAAATGCCTCTTGTTTTTGAAGATGATATAATCGCTAAACCATTTTTTGCAGAAATCAATAATAATGTAAAAAAAGATTTAAAGATAAAAGAAAATTTTGCTAGAGAAAATAAAGCTAGTAAAAAGCAAGCGGATAAATATAAACGTAAAAAACGTAAAGATAAAGAGCATAAAAAAATAGAGGAGAAAAAGAAAAAATCTATTACTAAGATAGAAAGCAAGAAAAAAGATAACAAGAAAAGTGCTTTTTATGATAAAATCTATACGAAGAAATCTCGCAAAAAAAGTGGATCTAAAGAACGTGTGCGAGATAGAGTTTCAAAAGGCAAACGCCGTAAGAAATAAATATTTTAGATAATAAGTAAGGTTGATTTTATGGGAAAGAAAAATGCAAGTGTAAAAATTGTTTGTGAAAATAGAAAGGCTCGTCATGATTATTTTATTCATGAAACATATGAAGCTGGAATTGTTTTAGTGGGTACAGAAGTTAAATCTCTTCGTGCTGGTAAAGCTAATTTAAAAGATAGCTTTGCTAAAATCAAAAATAATGAAATCTTTTTAGATAATATGCACATCAGCCCTTATGAACAGGGAAATATTTTCAATCATGATCCACTTCGTGCTAGAAAATTACTGATGCATAAAATGGAAATAGTGAAATTATCCAGTAAGATCAAAGAAAAAGGTTTTACATTAGTACCATTAAAAGTTTATTTTAGCAAAGGTAGAGCAAAAGTGGCTTTAGGTCTTGCTACTGGTAAGAAAAATTATGATAAACGTCAAGCTTTAGCAGAAAAAGCTGCCAAACGTGATGTTGAACGTGCATTGAAGGAACGTCAAAAATATTAAATATAGCTAAGTGAGATGGTGATTAATTATTTATGTGGGAAAAGATAAAATCTGTATTAACTACTACTAAATATCAAGTTCGAATTGGTTTGGCTGTAGTATTAATATTTTTAGGCGGATATAATTTATTTTTCATCGGTGATGATGAAGGTCATGGCGATAATATTTCTATAAATATAGAAAGTGGCATGTCTACAGCAGAAATTGCTCAAAATTTGCAAGAACATGCTATAATAAACAATGGTCTTGGTTTTCGCATTTTAGCTCGTTTGGAAGGTAAGGATACTCAATTTAAAGAAGGAATTTATTATTTTCGCGTAGGTATGAATATAAATTCTGTACTTGATAGATTGGTTCAAGGCCCAGAAAGTCAAGTGGTGAGAATAACTATTCCAGAAGGTTTCACTGTAGAAGATATTGCTAATTTATTAGAAAAAGAAAATTTGACTACAAAAGAAGAATTTTGCAAGGTAGCAAAAGATTATACTCCATATGATTATATGAAAGAAGCTACAGAAAATAAGGATATCAAATATGCTGTAGAGGGTTTTTTATTTCCTGATACTTACGATATTGATAGGTCTTATGGTGCAAAACAAATCATGCAAATCATGGTAGATAATTTTGACCATAGATTAAATAGTAAAATGCGTGAACGTGCTAAAGAGGAAAATTTATCTATTTTTAAATTAGTAACCATGGCATCTTTAGTGGAAAAAGAAGCTAAATTTGCAGAAGATAGACCAATTATTGCTGATGTATTTTTCAAACGACTAGAAAATCATATGATGTTACAATCTGATGCGACTATTCAATATGCTCTAGATGAACATAAGGAAGAATTTAGCATTGAAGATACAAAGCTTGATTCTCCATATAATACGTATCAACATGAAGGTTTGACGCCAGGCCCTATTGGAAATCCTGGTCTTGCTTCTATTGAGGCTGTGTTATATCCAGCAAATACAGATTATTTGTATTTTGTGGCAGATAGTGAAGGGCATAATCATTATAGTGTAACGTATGATGAACATTTAAAAGTTATTGATGAAATATATGGCAAATAAATGATAATTAAGAGGAATTAAAACGTGGAAGCTTTATTTAAGCAAATGGAAGATTTTGCAAAAGAAAATAAAGTACCAATCATCAATGAAAACGGCAGAAAAGTTTTTATTGATATAGTAAAAAAATATAAGCCACAAAGAGTTTTAGAAATTGGTACTGCGATAGGATATTCTGCACTATTAACTATTTATTATGGTGCAGAAAATGCAAAGATTATTTCTTTGGAATTAGATGAGGAACGTGCAACACAAGCTCAAAATTTTATAAATCAATCTAAATACAAGGATCAGATTGAAATAATCTTAGGTGATGCTGCTGAAAATATAGGAAAGTTAGATAAAAATTATAAATTTGATATGGTTTTTATCGATGCAGCGAAAGGGCAATATCCTGATTATTTAAAAAAAGTATTGCCATTATTAGCTGATGATGGAATTATCTTGGCTGATAATGTATTATTCCGTGGATATGTAATGAGTGAAGAAAAGCCCCCTCGCCGATATAAGACGATTGTAAAAAGATTGCGAGAATACATTGCTATGGTAAGTGATACAGATAAATTTACAACAGAGATTTTTGAAAATGGCGATGGCTTAGCTTTAACTAAAAGATTGAAAACTAATTAATTATTTGGAGGAACAATGCAAAATACAATAAAAAAACCTGAATTATTAGCACCAGCAGGAAATCTAGAAAAATTAAAAATGGCTATTTTATATGGAGCAGATGCTGTATATCTTGGCGGAAAACGCTTTGGGCTTCGTGCTTATGGCGGTAATTTTTCCAAAGAAGAAATGATTGAAGGTATTAAATTTGCTCATGAACGCGGTAGAAAAGTCTATGTAACAGCAAATATTTTTCCGCATAATAATGATATAAATGAGATTTTACCATATCTACAAGAATTGGTAGAGGTTGGAGTTGATGCTGTTTTAGTATCTGATATTGGTTTATTCATGCTCATAAAAAATGAAGTACCTGGTCTTGAAGTACATGTTAGTACACAGGCTAATAATACTAACTGGAGAGCTGTCAAAGCATGGCAAAATTTAGGAGCAGAACGTGTTGTATTAGCTCGTGAACTTTCCTTTGCTGAAATAAAGGAAATTCGCGAAAAAACTGATGTAGAATTAGAAATGTTTGTACATGGTGCAATGTGTATTTCTTATTCTGGTCGTTGCTTAATCAGTAATTATTTAACAGGTAGAGATTCTAATCGTGGAGCATGCACACAACCTTGCCGTTGGAAATATAATTTGACTGAAGAAAAACGTCCTGGTCAATTTTTCCCTGTAACTGAAGATGAAAATGGAACATATTTCTTTAATTCTAAAGATATGTGTTTACTTCCTTATCTAAAAGATATCATCGAATGTGGTGTAGATAGCTTAAAAATTGAAGGTCGTATGAAATCTATTCATTATGTAGCTAGTGTAGTAAGTGCATACCGTCATGCTATCGATAGTTATTTTGAAAATCCAGAAGAATTTATAATCAAACAAGAATGGATAGATGAATTAAATAAAGTTTCTCATCGTGAATATACAAGTGGTTTCTCTTATCATAAAACTTCTTGTGATGATCAAATTTACAACACAACATCTTATGAACATACATCTGATTTTGTAGGCTTAGTACTTGATTATGATGAAGAAACTAAAATTGCTACTATACAGCAACGTAATCATTTAACAGTTGGACAAAAAATAGAATTCTTCCAACCTGATGCACCTTTATTTAAACAAACTATTACAGAAATGTTTAATGATGAAGGTATTTCCATAGAAGTAGCACCACATCCACAACAGATTATTACTATGAAAATGGATAAACCTGTTGTGCCATATACAATTTTAAGACGTGATGTAGTTACTGAAGAAAATTAAATAAAAAAGCGTTATAATCATTTATTTACAGATTGAACTGCACCCCAAAAGTTGGACAAAAAACAACTTTTGGAGGTGCAGTTTTTTTATGACTAAATACTCAAATGAATTTAAAGTTAAAGCAATTAAAATGGTTTTAAAAGGAGATTCTATTTCTCATGTAGCTAAAATTCTAAACATGCCAGATATAGCTCCTCTTTGCAGATGGATATCTCATTATGAACATGGTGGTATTCCACAACTTCTTCATAAAAATCGTAAATATACTCCTATCTTTAAGCAAAAAGTTATTGAATATAAATGGCTACATCATTTATCATTAAATCAAACAGCAGCCAAATTTTCCATTCCTAATACTGGTACAATTTCTACATGGGAAAAGTTGTATCGTTCTTATGGATTTTCTGGCTTACTTGCTAAGAAACGAGGTAGACCATCTATGAAAAAATCTAAAAACAAAGTTAACAAACCTAAAAAAGAACTTTCTTACGTTGAACAATTGGAACAAGAAAATTATCAATTAAGGATGGAAAATGACCTATTAAAAAAGTGGCATGCCTTAATGAAGCAATGGGAAAAGGAAGGAAGACACTAGTTCTAGTAATTGCTAAATTAAGGAAAAAATATACTCTAAAAGCCCTATTAAACTATACAAAATTAGCTAAAAGCACATATTATGATGCATTAAAAAAATTATCTAGAGAAGATAAATATAAAGGATTAAAAACATTAATTCATAATATTTGTAATAAAAATCATGGAAGATATGGATATAGAAGAGTAACTTTGCAGCTGCATAAACAAGGAATAAAAGTCAATCATAAAGTAGTTATGAGATTAATGAAAGAAGAAAATTTAACATGCAAAGTAAGAGCAAAGAAATATAAATCGTATAGAGGGCAAGAAGGAAAAATAGCTAAAAATATATTAAATAGAAATTTCAAAGCAGAAAAACCAAACGAAAAATGGGCAACAGATGTAACAGAATTTGCATTATGTAATGAAAAAATATACTTATCACCAATAATA
Source organism: uncultured Megamonas sp. (assembly GCF_958438645.1). NCBI lineage: Bacteria > Bacillati > Bacillota > Negativicutes > Selenomonadales > Selenomonadaceae > Megamonas > uncultured Megamonas sp. The sequence goes on along the minus strand of NZ_CAUBSM010000004.1, from coordinate 4,845 downwards.
GATTTATATAACGGAGAAATAATAAGTTATAAAATATCGAAAAGACCAATACTAAAGCAAGTATTAGATATGGTAGAAGATGCAACAAGAAAGATAAAAGAAACGAAAGGGATAATTCTACATTCAGACCAAGGCTGGCAATATCAAAATAAGAGGTATCAGAAGTTATTAAAAGAAAAAGGCATTATCCAAAGCATGAGCCGAAAAGGCAATTGCTTAGATAATACCGTAATAGAAAATTTCTTTGGTTTACTAAAAAGCGAATTATTCTATTTAAAAAAATTCAAATCTGTTGAAGATTTTATAAAAGAGTTAAAATCTTATATAAAATATTATAATACAAAACGGATAAAGATAAAACTAAAAGGACTTAGTCCCGTAGAATACAGAACTAAGTCTCAATTAGTAGCTTAATTAATATGTCCAATATTTTGGGTGCATATCAAAGTTGAATGAACAGCTTTATAGGTCTTTTTTATCGTATGCCATAAGATGTAATAAAAAATAAGGCAAATATTATATTTGATGTGTTTCATACAAATAGTTAAAGTATTTTTCATAGAATGCAGGAACGCCGTCGATGATATCCTGTACAGAAATTTCATCAACCGCCGTGCCCTGCCATACGGTCAGTTTGCCGTCATTTGTTACAGCAGTCGGTTTACCAAAATTTTTTGTCATAGCGCGTTTTAGAAGATAATATTTCGTGAAATTTGCATACTGCTGTTTATCTGAATTAAGTTTTTTATTAAAAAACAGGGCGGCTTTATATAATTTGTTGTTATACATATATAAAATAATAAACGATTCATCAGGCGAATATTTTTCTGTTGGAAGCAAAACGTATGATTCGTAATATCTGCCTTTATAGCCGTAGTATTTAAGATTGTACAGCTGATTTATTTTTATTAAATCATCATTCCAATCCAAATTGAAATCATTGTGCATAATATCGTCATAGATATAATGAAAAGGCGGATTATTAGGAAGCGGTTTATAAATATATACGTCTTCATCTGTTTGAGCAAAAGCAGAATTGATAGGCATTAACAAAAGAAAACAGAAAAACATTAGAAACTTTTTCATAGATAAACTCCTCCAATCTAATAAAATATAAGGCAAAATAAAGCGGTTTTGATTTTATTGGAACTGTTTTTTTATTTATATCGCCAATCAGAAGATACAGGTTCATCATATCCAATAAGATACCATGTATTGTTTTCTATTAGAACAGTAAATTGCTGATAATCTTGACCGCCGGAGATGTGATTGTTATTTGCATCTTCTAAAATCATAGTTGAGCGGGTATCTACATAGATAATACGAGAGTCATTTTTATCTTGTTTTTGATACAGTTCAGTCAGTTCCAATGTGCCGAAATGGTCTAATTTTGGATAATATTTTTTTTGATTGAGCTGTTTAAAAATTTTTTCGGGCATATGTTCGGCTATTTTCTCATCATAGCCGTTTTGCGTAGTGATGGCGTATTTTATGGTAGGGATGATATCGACATATTCTGTATAAGGCTGATGAGTTTCAATATAACGATTTTTGGCTATACGAAACGGAATGTAAAGAGTAAATACACTTGTTCCGATAATGAAAAGACAAAGAATAATTCTTGCAACTATATCTAAAAATTTGAAACGTAAAGAAATCGAGCAGTACAGATAAGCTATTAATAAAGTTAGAACAAAAGCGATAATTATCTGTTTAAATACAATATCACCGAAGCAGGAAAATAAACAGATAAAATATATGAAACTGGCAATAATTTTCGTAAAAATGATGCGTGATTTAGGCTGAAAAAATTTTTCCAATGGCAGAAGGATATAAAGCAGAGGTATGAATAATATTATTAAATTAAAAATTCCTTCCTTATGAGGTAAAATGGAAAAAGAATAAATGTAAGGATCAGTAAACATAGCAATAATAAAACTTATAAACGGTACAGTCAATAAGATTTTTAATAACTTCAAGATAATTACCTCCTTTAAAATATATAATCCCTATAAATTACATATATCTTTGCACAGTGATTTTGAAATGTCAAATCGAAAAAAATTTTTTGTACGGGTTTAATTTTGAGATACAGAAGAACTCTATATAAATGTAATCGGTTACAGAATAAAAATTAAGGAGACATGTAAAATGAGTCAATGGTTAGATGTGAATAAAGCAATAAGTTATGCTTCAGCATGGGCAACATGGAATAATGATGGAAATTATTACAGAGAAGGTGACGATTGTACGAACTTTGTATCGCAATGTTGGCATGAAGGTGGTATAAAAATGTGTTCTTATTGGGCTAATGATATTAGTCGATATATTTTTACACCTGCATGGGCGGAAGTAGAAACTTTTTGTTATTTTATGACAACTTCTTCTGCGGATTTAGATCCAAATGCAGATGGTATGCCTATTGCTAAAATTGTACAGGAAATAAGTACACCATTAAATGATTATACTAATATTATTCAACCAGGGGATATTGTACAGTGTTATAATGCGGATAAAGGATGGCATCACTCAATTATTATCATGGATTTAGTAAACGGTATGCCGCGTTACTGTGCGCATAGTTCTTTTGCTAATTACATGGATTTGACGGTACAGTTTTCTTCAGCAGGAGATTCGCCAAACTCTAAAATTAGAATTATTCGTGCTCTTAATATAATCTATAATAGTTAAGATAAAAGGCTATTGCATAAATTAATGCAATAGCCTTTTTATCAATTTATAAATGGATATGAATTTAATTCGACATATGTATTATCATTTATATTTATTATTATTGATGGTAGATAAGTAATTTGTTCATTTTTGTTTGGATAATATTTTGTCGGAATATCATATTCAGAATTTAAGGCTAAAGCTGTGTGATAATAAATTTGAGCAAGTTGAGTATTACCTAAAATATCATAGGCTTTGGCATAACTTAAGTAAACAGGAGCATTTATCGGGTCGGGATTATCTATACTTAACATTTGTTTTTGTGATATAAGCCAGTTATAAGCTAATGAATGGGCTTTGATAATATCTCCAGATTTTTTATACGTTTCAGCAAGTATTATAATAAGTTTAGAATATTGAGAACAGGTTCTAGGCATTAGATTTAAAGATTTTTGATAATTTTTTATGGCATTATCGGTATCATTATAAATCTGCTGATAGATATCACCTAAAATCCAGTAAATTCTCGGATTTTGCGGAGATAATTTTAAAGCTTTTAGTTGAGATATTTGTGCATCTTCTGTTTGTCCATTGCCAGCAAAAGCAAAACTTTGCCACATATATAATTCAGCTAAAATATCTGTTGGCAAATTGTTTGACTGAATGCCGTATTTAGCAGTATTTAGTGCTGTTTGATAATATTTGTAGTTTATGGCGGATTTTAATATTTCAAGGAAAAACCATGATTTATTTTCAGTATTTGTTGTCAAAATAGTATAAGATGGGTTAAATGAATGCAGTAAATTTTGGTAATTAACTACATCAAAAAAATAACTGTAAGCATGTCTATACATTTCACATTTATTATAATAAACAGCTTTATTTAATGCGGTATTCCAAGCAATATATTTTCTATTGTTATTTAATAAAGGATAAGATTTACTGGTAAATTTACTGTTCATTAAACAAGCTGTGTTATAATCTTTTTCTGCTGCATTTTTATTAAATTGATTATATTGGGCATAGCCTCGTTCAAAATAATAATCGCCGTTTGTGTTATTTAGGGAAACAGCATTATTTAGATAAGTTAGGGCTTCTGTATGATTTATATAGTTGTAGGTGATACCGAGTTTATAGTTAAAAGTTGCGTTATCAGATTGTTGTTTTAAAGCGGTTTTATAATCAGCGATAGCTTCGATATAGTTGTTAGTGGCGAAATAAGCATCACCGCGAACAATATAAGCGTCAATGAAATCTGGATTAATGAAATTTATAATGTAAGTAGCAACAGCAATCTGTTGTCTATAATCAAGTTTGTCGATATTTTTCCATATATCCTGCCAGGCGGTTTCAAACGGTACAATTTGTTTATTATTAATTATTTTGTAAGTTTGACCGGGAATGGGTTCCACCTTTAAAATATTGGGAAAAATTAATTCACTAAGAAAGAGTATAAATATTGATAGAAAAATGACTTTTTTCATAGTGTTCACCTCCAATTTGAATAATAGAGATTATACTCATATATTATCACAGAATGAACAAAAGAGTAATCGACTAGAACATTGTTAGTCAATTACTCTTTTGTTTTAAGGCAATAATTTTCTTAGTTTGTTTAAAGCACGTTTTTCTAATTTATATACTGCTTGAACTGAAACCTTATTTTTCTTGGCAATTCACTTACGGAAAATCCGTATTTGTACTTGTTGATGATAACGTTTCGTTCTTTATCGGTTAAATCCTTTAATAAGTTTAAGAACTCTAAATCACTGAATACCCTATTTTCGGATATATAGTTGGCAGGATTTTCTTCATAATTTATTTCGTCAAGAAAATTAAGTTCAGTGTTAGATTGATTATATTGCTGTTTAAAGTATTTGTAGAACTTAAATTTAATGCTATGTGATATATATGAAATCAAGGTTTTATCATTAGTGTTATTCATTTTATCTAAAGATATTGTATTAATAAGATGGAGTAGGAAAATATATAAGTCCTGCTGTATATCTTCAGATTGTGCTTTTCTGCCGTAACATTTGATTTGATCTTGAAAGATAGTTAGAATATCTGTTATTTTTTCTTTATTGCCTTTTTGGATAGTATCAATCAACTCAAAGATATGTTTATCCATGTATAACACTTCCTGTCATACATAAAGAGTTGTTTGATATG